>CAYVWU010000168.1:0-5856 GCA_964455575.1 uncultured Cyanobium sp.
ACACGCTGGCGACGCGCCTCCGCGCCGCCACGTCGAACCCCTCACCTACACCGCGATCTCCCCGACAGCCCGCTCTTATCGCTGATGGCCACCCCCCTGTCGCTCACCTTCAAGATCTGGCGCCAGACCGGGGCGGAAGCGCCTGGCGCCCTGGAAACCCACCACCTGCGGGGACTGAGTCCGGATCTCTCCCTGCTGGAGGCCCTGGACGTCCTCAACGAGCGCCTGATCGCCCGCGGTGAGCGGCCCATCACCTTTGATCACGACTGCCGGGAGGGCATCTGCGGCGCCTGCGGTTTTCTGGTCAATGGCCAGGCCCACGGCCCCGCCGCGGAAACCACGGTCTGTCAGCTCTACCTGCGTCAATTCCGCGATGGTCAGGTGCTGGTCCTGGAGCCGTGGCGCGCCCGAGCCTTCCCTGTGCGGCAGGACTTGCTGGTGGATCGCTCCGCCTTGGATCGGATCCTGGCGGCAGGGGGCTACTGCTCGGTGAACGCCGGCAGCGCGCCGGAAGCCAACAGCTTGCTCGTGGGACGGGAGACGGCCGCCAGCGCCTTCGATGCCGCCACCTGCATCGGCTGCGGCGCCTGCGTCGCCAGTTGCCCCAATGCGTCCGCCAGCCTCTTCGTGGCGGCCAAGCTGGCCCACCTCGGCCAGCTCCCTCAGGGCCAGCCGGAACGGCGCCAGCGGGCGGAGGCCCTGCAGCGGCAGATGGAGCGCGAGGGCTTCGGTCATTGCGGCAACCAGCTGGAGTGTGAGGCCGCCTGCCCGAAGGGCATCTCCGCCGACTGGATCAGCTGGATGCGCCGGGAGCGCTGGGCCGGCTGAGGGCTCAGCCCCCCGATCCCTCCGGCGTGAACTGGGTGACGGTGATCGTGTCGCGGAAGCGCTTGCGGAAGGTTTGCCATTCCGCGTAGACGTAGCCGAAGGTGGCCGGGTTCTGTCGCGCCAATTCATCCAGGTGCGCCTTGGACGCCTCCGCGAAGGCGGCCATCATCGCGGGGGGGAACCGACGCAGCTGCACCCCCTGCTGTTGCAGCCGCTCCAGCGCGGCCATGTTGCGCAGGTCATAGGTGCGCAGAATGCGGGCATAGGTGTCGGCGCAGGCTGTCTCGAGGGCCGCGCGGTGATCGGCGGGCAGGGCGGCCAGGGCCTCTTTGTTGACCATCAGTTCCGTGGTGGTGGCGGGTTCCCACCAGCCCGGGCTGTAGTAGTAGCGAAACCCCTGCTCCCGCAGCCGGTGCAGCCCCAGGGCCTCGTCGTCGTGGGGGCCGATCCACTCGGCGGCATCCAGCCGTCCGTCCCGCATGCGGGGTTCGATCTCCGAGGGACCGATCACCCGGCCGATGAGTTCCAGATCGGTGCGCACGCCAAACCGGTTGAGCACCTCCGCCCCCAAGCCCGGGATCCGCATCCGCAGACCCTTGAGATCCTCCAAGGAGCGCAACTCCTTCTTGAACCAGCCCCCCATCTGTCCTCCCGTGCAGGTGATCGGAAAGGAGCACAGCCCCTCCAGCGTGTCGCCCTGCACGCGGACCCTGGCATAGACGCTCTGGTGGAAGGGCCAGGCGTCGCGCGGGTGGCGGCGATAGTGCAGCCAGGCCGTCTGCTCCCGCGGGGTGAGCCCGAAGGGAATGGCCTTGGCAAAGAAGAGGGGAGTCAGCTGCTGGTCGTAGTAGACGTCCGCATAGCTGCAGGGCGCCTCGCCACGGCTGACGCGCCGAAACATCTCCGAGCTGGAGAGATTGGGATGGGGCTCGATGCGGATCCGGAAGCGGCCATCGGTGAGCTGAGCCAGTCGTTCCGCCACCATCCGCGAGGCCTGGCCGACGATCACCCTGTCGTCCCGCGGGCTCAGATAGGTGAGCATGCGCCACTCGCGAACGTTCTCGTTGCCTCGCGAGATCCAGCCCGCCGCGAGGCCCGAGAGGCCCGCGGCGCTGGTGCCCGCCGCGAGCAGGAGCAGCTCCCGCCGTTGCAGCCGTTGATGCGGCTCCGGAAGTTGAAACGGGCGCGCTTCCGGGTGGCCATAGGCGCTCAGCAGGGCATGGGCTCCTGTCCAGGACTCCCGGCGCAGGGCATGGGAGGCCTCTTCCAGCGCGGCGGCGAAGGGCTTGCCGCCCTCCATGGCCCGCAGGAGCGTCGTGAACGCATGGGCCGCGGACTCCGTCGGCACGGGTTCGCGAAAACACTGCACCCAGGCGATGCCCGCCGCCAGGCAGCTGTGGGCCAGATCCACACCGCTGCAACTGTTGAGCATCACCAACTGCAGCCCGTTGTCCACCGCCTGACGGAGGGACGCGTCCAGACTCGCGCCGCTGATCCAGGACCCATCCCCCAGTTGCAGGCTGCCCCCCGCTCCCGGGTCGGCCCGGGAGTGGCCGAGAAAGATCAGGGCGTCCCACCCCGGAGCTTCCGCCAACCGCTCCCGCAGGCGGACCAGGGTGCTCCGCGGGCCGCGCAGGGTCTGCAGCAGGAAGCGTCCGCGCTGCGCCAGGGCCTCCAGGGTCTGGATCTCCCGGTCCAGACGCAACCTGTCCTCCTGGCCCACCACCAGCAACATGCGGGGCCGGCGCTGGCGCTGGGTGGCGGTGGGCAGGGCCGGATCTCGCGGCGGCAGCCGCCAGACGGCGCGATCCAGGGGCAATTCCTCCCAGGGCCACTGTTCCATGGGCCGCAGGGCCTCGCCGAACCGCAGGCGCAGGGGCGCGCCGGGATGGCGTCGCAGGGCCCGATGCAGCGGCGCCCATTCCGGTCCGTTGAACCATTGCCGCAACGCCGTGCCCAGCCTCTGGCCCCAGTCGTCCACCACGGAATCGGGCACCACAGCCTCGGCGCCGCGGCTCAGAAGTTGGTGGTGTTGCAGAAAGCGACCCAGCCAGGCCTGGTAGAGCCGTTGCAGATCCGGGGGGGGATGGAGGGAGAAGCTGGCCTGCAGGCTCGGGCTCACCAGCAGCGCCGCGAGTTCCGTGGGTGTTCCCGACGATGACCCCAGGGGCTGCAGGTTCAGATCAACGGTCTGCATGGTCATCCATGGGGCGCTGAGGAGGAGTGTGGGCTCAGGGGGGGGAGGCGGCGGCGGGGGGGCTGCCTGGCCCGAGACGCAGGGGGGGCAGCCGCAGTTGGGTGCCCCCCCATTCCACCGCGATCTCGATCGGCGTGTCGCTGCCGCTCACGTCCAGCTCCAGACCCTGGCTGATGGCGGACACCGCCGCGCGGGGGCCCGCCACCAGCCGCAGGCCATCGGGGAGCACATCCCCCGCCAGGTGGGGCACCAGGCGCACGCGCAGGGTGCTGGCGGCCGCGGGGTTGTCGCCGCAGGCGATCAACTGCAGCTGAAAGCGTTCGATCGCGCCGGTTCGGGCTTCGCCCCAGCAGAGGACATCGTTCACGACGCCGAGGGGAACGGCCAGGATGGCCAGCGCGGTGCGGTCAACCTCCGCCGGAGCCGCGGCCCGGAAGCCCCCATCCCCGAGAGGCACCAGCTGGGCGCCGAGCGCCAGGAGGCTGTCGTCGATCCAGCCCCGCAGCCAACGGTCGACGGGAAGGGCCTCCGTTCCGCGCGCCAACCCCGCGCGGACCCGGGACGCCCGCGGAGCGAGGGACTGCGGGTCGAGGAGGCTGGCGAGGGTGAGCAGGCGATCCACCCCGCCCTGGAAGCGCTCCACCCCCAGGGCGATCACCCCATCGCGCCAGGGGATCCGCGCTTGGGCGACCACCTCCTCCTGGGTCAGCACGCCGGGCATCCACACCACCCGCAGGTCCTCCTCAACCCAGGCCGCCAGCAGGAAATGGGGGGCCTGCTCGGCCGGGTGCCAGGGGGCGCTGGCGGCGCAGAGCATGTCCGCGCCGTAGGGGGCGCACACCAGTTGCACCCGAAACCCGTTGAGGATCAACAACCGCTCCGCATCCTCCAGGGCGAGGGTCGGTCCCAGGGGAAGGGTGAGCCCGAGCTGGGTCATGTGCTCCCGCAGGGCGAGCACCGCGAGTGCGCGGGGTGTGGCGCCGGCGGGGGCCTGATCCGCCAGGGACAGGGCATCGTCAGGCAGGGGCAGCACGCAGGGGTCGTCGTCGGTGGAGAGGGGGGGGTGCATGGCTGAGGGGGTGATGGAGCGGGTCGGGACGGGTCAGGCTTCCGCGGGGGCGGCGGGATCGCGGCTCGGTTCGGACAGCAGCCACTCCGCCAGGCGAGGGCGCGGGTTGTCGGGAGGAGGAGCCAGCAGGTGGTCGGCCAGGGCCTGCACAAAGCGCTCGCTGGTCGCCACGGAGGTGAGCCGATCGGCGAGGACGGGATGGCGTCCCAGGGCCAGGGCGGCCGTGGTGGCGATGGCCGTGGCCTGGCGTCGCAGCTGCAGCCGGCGCGACACCATCGCCTGACTGCACCCACAGCGCTCGGCGCTGGCCCGTTGGCTGAGTCCTTCGCCATAGGCCTCCCAGAGGCAGCGCAACAAGCGGGCGTCCCCGGTGGTGGCCGCGGCGAGGAGGCTGCCGCGCCGTTGCGCGCAGGCGCGCCGCAGGGCGGGCTCGATCAGGGCCGCCAGCTCCGACAGCCCGTCCCCGCCATCCCCCTCCTCCGGGCCGGTGGGGGCGCAGGGGCAGGGGCTGCTCTCGGGCCCGGGACCGTCCAGCCGCCAGCGCCGCAGGGCCGCGGCGATGGCCAGAAGCTGTTCCAACGTCGCGGACGCGGGGGCTCCGGGGCGCAGGCGCGCGAGAAAGTCCTGGTCGGGCAACCAGCCCCGGCTGCGCCCCCTCTCGCGCCGATGCCGCGCCTTGGCCTCGCGATAGAGCTCCTGGTAGGCGCTGTGGAGCGCCACGGCGCCCGCGCTGGTGAGCGGCCCCTGGCCATGGGACCGCCAGGCCGCTTCCACGCGGGTGCGGCTCGCGCAGGCCAGCAACGCCCAGGGACCGATCAGCAGCAGCCCGTGATGGAGCAGCAGCTGCCGCAGGTTCGGATCGCTCTGCACCCGCACCCGGCACCACCGGTCGAGGCTGGCCAGCTCGGGGCGCCACTGGCGCAGCACCGGCAGGCTGAAGGGTTCATGGCCTGCGGGGCCACCGTCTGGCGCCTGCCAGCTCAGGGGCCGCCCGTCATCGTCCAGCACCCGGCTGGCCATCTCCAGCAGATCGAGGTGGTGGCTGGCGCCCCAGCGGCCATGGAGGAGAAGCACCTGTTGCTCGATCGGCTGGCTGGCTCGGCAGCGCAGGTTGAGCAGGGCCTCGACGTCCGCGTCGTCCTGGCAGGCTCGCAGCAGCAGGAGATCGCAGGCGGGATCCGCCTCCGTTTGCGGGGGCAGGCCATGGCGCCGGAGACCAGCCAGCGCACGGACGGGCTGGAGGCTGCCGATCGTGAAGCCCCGGGTGGCACGGGGGGCTGACACCAGGGCCCGGAGTGTGACGTAGGGACCAACCATGGGGGTGAGGCCAACACGGCGAAGAACGGATGGCGGGTCGCGGTGGCCGGTGGGGGTCATGGGCAGCCGGAAGCTGTCCTGCCATGGTGTTGATCCTGGCCTCTGATTCAGGACGCCGGGGGAGCAAGGGGGCGAGGGCTGGAAGGCGCCGCGTGGAACGCGGGGCGAGGGGTTGATGGGATCCGTCCTGAGGGAGATCGGGGGGGCTCAAGGGCCGCTTCTGGCTGCGGTCAAAGGGAATCCAGCCCCGCGTGCAGGCCTTCGCACACGGCGGTCAGGAAGGGCAGATTCAACGTGTGGACTCCATCGCTGGGACGGTGGTAGTGGGGGTTGCGGAGAAAGGAGGTGTCCGTCACCATCACGGCGTTGAAGCCCTGATCCCAGAACGGACTGTGATCGCTGCGGCGGGTGTCGGGCACGCTGCGGCCCCGCAGGGGCACGGGCA
>CAYVWU010000169.1:0-5829 GCA_964455575.1 uncultured Cyanobium sp.
TCAACGACCTGGTGAGCAAGGCGGAGGATCCCGCCAAGATCCTCGACCAATCGGTTGCCGACATGCAGGCCGACCTGGTGAAGCTGCGCCAGGCGGTCGCCACCGCCATCGCCAGCCAGCGACGCCTGCAGAACCAGGCCGAGCAGGCTGATGCCCAGGCCAAGGCCTGGTATCAAAAGGCGGAACTGGCTCTGCAGAAGGGCGAGGAGACCCTGGCGCGGGAAGCGCTCTCCCGCCGCAAGACCTATCAGGACACGGCCACCGCCCTGACCACCCAGGTGAACAACCAGTCCGGGCAGGTCGACACCCTCAAGCGCAGCCTCACCGCCCTGGAGGGCAAGATCGCTGAGGCGCGCACCAAGAAGGAGATGCTCAAGGCCCGCGCCCAGGCCGCCCAGGCCCAGGAGCAGCTGCAATCGGCGGTGAGCAGCCTCGGCACCAACAACGCCATGGCGGCGTTTGATCAGATGGAGGAGAAGGTGCTCAACCTGGAGGCCCGCAGCCAGGCCGCCGCGGAATTGGCGGGCGCCGACCTCGAATCCCAGTTCGCCGCCCTGGCGGGCACGGATGTGGATGACGAGCTGGCAGCCCTCAAGCAGCGGCTGGAGGGGGGCGCCACCCCGATCCAGCTGCCCGTCGCCAACGGACCGGCCCCCCTCCTGGAACCGGTGAAGGCGGCGGAGGTGGATGCGGAGCTGGAGGAGCTGAAGCGCTCCATCGACAAGCTCTGAGGGTCAACCCCACCCCGGATTCCCTCTCCATACAATCAACTCCTTATGTCTCGGGTGCCGTGGCTGATCTCTCTTCCCTCCAAGGTGCCGACGTTCTGAGCCTCAGCGATGACGGAGCCTTGGCCGAGGCCGTGGAGACGGCTGACACCCTCCTGCTCGATGTCTGGGCCGCCTGGTGTGGCCCGTGCCGTCTGATGGCGCCGTTGATGGATTGGGCGGCCTCGGCCTACGGCCCCAAGCTGGTGGTGGCCAAGCTCAATGCCGACGACAGTCCCGCCGCTGTGGAGCGCCTGGGGGTGCAAGGCCTGCCGACGCTGATTCTCTACAAGGCAGGGCAAGAGGTGGCCCGCCACGAGGGAGCCATCCCTCGCCAGCAGCTCCAGACCTTTCTCGAGACCCATCTCTGATCGTCGTCCCCTTGCCTTCTCCTGCCCTCCGTGATGCCGATCTCTGAGCGGGTCTCCCGGCTGGGCAGTGGCGTGTTTGCCCGCAACGACCAGCGCAAGCTCGCCTACATGCAGACCCCCCTCGTGGAGTCGCTCGGACTGATCGATCTCTCCCTCGGCTCCACCGACCTGCCGCCCCCCCCGGTGGCGGTCGAGGCCATGGCGCGCGCCCTGACCGAGCCCGCCAGCGCCGCCTACTGCCTCCATGGCGCCACGCGGCCCTTCCGGGAAGCGGCGGCCGCCTGGGTGGAGCGCCGCTTCGGGGTGGAGGTGGATCCGGATCGGGAGGTGTTGCTGCTGATCGGCTCCCAGGAGGGCACGGCGCACCTGCCGCTGGCCGTGCTCAATCCCGGCGACCCCGCCCTGCTGTTGGATCCGGGCTATCCCTCCCACCTGGGGGGGTTGCATCTGGCCTCCGCCACGACGGTGCTCCTCCCGCTGGAGGCCGAGAGCGGCTGGAGCCCCGCCTTCGGGCGCCTCTCCGACAGCACCTGGGACGCCCTGAAGCTGATGGTGCTCGGCTTCCCCCACAACCCCACCGCCACCACGGGGGAGCAGGCCTGGCTGGATGCGGCCGTCACCCGCGCCCTCGACCATGACGTGGTGCTCCTCCACGACAACCCCTATGTCGACCTGGCCCTGGAGGGCACCGCGCCCGCCCTGCTGCGCCACAGCGACTGGCGCCGCTGCGGCATCGAGCTCTTTTCCCTCTCCAAAAGCTGGTGCCTGGGGGGCTATCGGCTGGCCTTCGCCGTGGGCGCCGAGCCCCTGATCACCGCCCTGCGACAGCTCAAGGGAATCGTCGACTTCAACCAATCCCTGGCCCTGCAGGCGGGCGCGATCGCCGCCCTGGAGCAGGCCCCGCAATGGCCGGCCCAGCTGCGGGAGGTCTACCGGCACCGGCGGGATCGGCTGGCTCGGACGCTGGAGGCCGTCGGCTGGAGGGTCCCCCTGCCTTCCATGGCCCTCTACCTCTGGCTGCCCCTGCCGGAAGCGGCTCGCCAGCGGGGCTGGTCCAGCGAAACGCTCTGCGCCGAGCTGCTGGCGGCCACCGGCGTCTGCCTCACCCCCGGCGTGGGCTTCGGCCCGGGAGGGGAAGGCTGGCTGCGCCTGGCGCTCGTCCATCCCGTGGAGGTGCTGGAGGAGGCCGCCGCGCGCATGGGGCGCTGGCTGGCCAGCCTGTGAAGGCGCGCCCGCCCTGGCGCCTGCGGGCCCTGCGGGTCTGCGGCAGCACGGAGCGGGAGCTGGAGCGCTGGCTGGCCCGCCGTCCCGCCCAGGCCCCCCCGCGGCTGGCGCACCCCCGGCTGGTGCTGGCCGAGCGCCAGCGCTCGGGTCAGGGGCAACACGGCCGGAGCTGGCTCTCGCCCGCGGGGGGAGTGTGGCTGAGCGCGGCCCTGCCCTGGGCGGACGGGCCCCAGCGGTGCGCGGCGCCGGGCCTCGCTGTCGCCGTGGGCCTGCTGCGCCAGCTGGAGGCGTTGGGGTTGGAGGTGCGGTTGAAGTGGCCCAACGATCTGCTCCTGCGGGGACGGGAGGGGGAGTGGCGGAAGGTGGCGGGCTTGCTGTCGGGGTTGCGGCTGCGGGGATCGCTGGTGCGGTGGGCGCGGGTGGGGCTCGGCCTCAATGGCTGCAATCCCGTCCCCCCCGGCGCGATCAATCTCGTGGGAGCGCTGGGGCGCGCGCAAGCCCGACCGCGGCGGCTGCTGCCCCGGGTGTTCGCGGCGCTGGACTGGTCCATGGCCAACGCCGCGGAGGGAGAGCGGGTGCGGCGGGAGGCGGAGCGGCGTCTGTGGGTGCCGGCGGCGCACCTGGAGCTGGAGGGCACCCGCTGGCAGGTTCGAGGACTCACTCTCCAGGGGGGGCTGCTCCTGGTGACGGACGATGGCCGGCGGCGCGTCCTGCACCAATCCTGGCCGGAACGGGGGCGGGGAATTTACATTGGCTCAGATTTTGTCCCGACAGGAGACGACGGCGACACCGTTCCGCCCTAGTGCCTTCGCCTCCCTCCCTTCGTCCCTCTTCCGGCTCTTCGTTGCCGCCGCCGCCCCTTCCCTACCCCATGGTTTCACGCATCCGCCTCCTGCTGCTCGCAGCCGCCTGTGGAGCGCCCCTGGTGGGCACAACCCTGGTGCTCGCCCAGACGGAAGGGCCACCCCCGGCCGCGACCAGCCCCGCCGCTCCGGAGCCCGCGGCGGCGCCCCTGCCGCCCCTCCCGCCGCCGAGCGCCCCCGTCGTTCCCACCGCCGATCTGCCCGCTCCCGAACGGCCCACCGCTCCCGCCCCCGCCATGACGCCGCGGGCCGAACCGTTGCGGCCCTCCACAGCGGAGCTGCAGCCCGAGCGTCCACGCCGTTTTGACGCCTCCCTCGATGCCCTCGTGCGGGATGGGATCGTTTCCCCGCGGGAGCGGATCCGGGTGCGCGGGTCGTTGGTGCTCGATCCGCCCGCGAGCCTCCGCAACCAGGCCTGCAGCAGCGGCGCCCTCTCCGCGGAGGAGTGCCGCACGGGCGTGGTGTTCCGGGGCCGGGGACGGATGGAGGGAGAGGGCCCGCTGCGGGCTGGCGATCCTGCCCCCGGTCCGGAGGGAGGGGGCTGGAGCGGTGGAGGCGGTTCGGGCGCGGGTGGCGTGCGCGAGGGCATCGCCGCCTCCCCCCTCCCGCCGATCAGCGTGCCGGTGAACGCGTTGCTGGCCGGCATCAACGGCCGCCTGCGGCTCACCGATGTCTTCCGACTCACGCCCCGTCCCGCTCCGATCGGCGGCAATGGCAATCTCGGCCTGATCTTCCCCCTGATCGGCTCGGCGGTGCCCACCAGCCCCTTCGGCTGGCGCCTGCATCCGATCCTGGGCACCTGGATCATGCATTCCGGCCGCGACTACGCCGCGCCGGAGGGCACGCCGGTGGTGGCCGCTCTCTCCGGCCGGGTGGTGAGCAGCGGCGAGGCCGGCGGCTACGGCCTGGCCGTGGAGCTCGAACACGGCAAGCCCCTGCGGCGCACGCTCTACGGCCACCTCTCGGAGATTTACGTGCGCGAAGGCGACAGCGTGCGCCAGGGGGAGGTGATCGGTCGGGTGGGCAGCACGGGCCTGAGCACCGGCCCCCACCTGCACTTCGAACTCCGCCTGCCCCAGGACGGCGGCTGGGTGGCCACCGACCCTGGCGACCTGCAGCCCGGCCGCCCCTCGGGCCCCTTCCCCAACCTCGCCCTGCCGGGACTGCCGGGCCTCAGTCCGAGGCCCGCGACGCCGCCCGATGCGGTGGCCGTGCTCTTTGGCCAGTTGCTCCAGACCCTGGAGCGCCCGGCCCCCGCCGTGGGCAGCAAGCCGAAAGCTCCCCTGGTTCCTTCCCGTGGAGCCGTCCCAGGACCCGTGGCGGAGCCATCCCCGGCTCAGCGTCAGGCGGGGTAAGGGACTGGCGCACGAACGGAGCAGGCGGCATAACCCTTGGCAACGACGGCGCCCTGATGGGACTCCAGCAGCAGGGGTTATCCCTCGGTTCCGCGATTGGTCCGCCAGCCCCGCTGAGACAGAATGCGTCAACCCAGCTGGGGAGTGCCATGGCCTCGGGCATCAGAGTCACCTCCAACCCGGATCCAGCAGCGCTGGAGCGTCTGGGCGTGTCCAGCTGGCCCACCTGGGGTTGCGGGGTCAGCACCTTCCCCTGGACCTACGACGAAACGGAGACCTGCCTGCTGCTGGAGGGCGATGTCAGCGTCACACCGGACGGCGGTGCGCCGGTGCGCTTCCGGGCCGGGGATCTGGTGGTGTTCGACGCCGGGCTGAGCTGCACCTGGGAGGTGCATGCGCCGGTGCGCAAGCACTACCGCTTTGGTTGAGCGCCGCCGGCAGAGTGGACCGATGCCCACCCCAGAGCCCACCACCCCCCGCGAGAGCACCGAGGCGATGGTGCGCAACATCGCTCGGGAGCTGGCGGAGATCGAACAGGCCATCCAGGATTGCCGGGGCGATCATGTCGCGGAGCCGGAGCTGACGGGCACCTGGCTGGCTCACCTCTTGATCTGCAGCCGCGAGCTTCTGCAGAACCTGCTCATCGACACCGCCAAGCGACCGCGACGCCTCTGAGAAAGTCGGCGTGAGGCAAGGCTTCCGAATTCAGAAAAGGCGGAGGAAACGGGACAAAAACCACCCACCCGTGACAGCAGTGCGTGGCAATGGTCAATGGTCAAGGGTCAATGGCCGCGCAGATGTGGAAAACCGGACGGGTGGCCGAGCCCCCTTCCGCCCCCTCAGCCCACGATCCGACCGTCCCGAAAGTGCACCACCCGCTGGGCTCTGGCGCCCACCTCGTCCTCGTGGGTCACCAGCAGGATCGTGATACCCTCCCGGTTGAGTTCATCAAACAGGTTGAGCACTTCCGTGGTGGTCTGGGAATCGAGGGCGCCCGTCGGTTCATCCGCCAGCAGCAACGAGGGATGGTTGATGATCGCGCGGGCGATGGCAACCCGCTGCTGCTGACCGCCCGAGAGCTGGTTGGGGCGATTGTCGAGCCGATGGCCCAATCCCACCCGCCGCAACACCTCGACCGCCCGCTCCCGCCGCTCCGGCGCGGGCACCCCGGCATAAATCATCGGCAACATCACGTTCTCCAGGGCCGTGAACTGCGGCAGCAGATGAAACTGCTGAAACACAAAGCCCA
>CAYVWU010000170.1:0-5768 GCA_964455575.1 uncultured Cyanobium sp.
AGCCGCACCTACCACAGCCCCGATCTGCCCCCCACCCACGCCTATCTGGCCCACTACCTCTGGATCCGGGAGGCGCACCGTGCCCACGCGGTGGTGCACGTCGGCAAGCACGGCAACCTCGAGTGGTTGCCTGGAAAAGGCGTGGGTCTCAGCAACGCCTGCTTCCCGGAATGGGCCCTGGGGCCGATGCCCCATCTCTATCCCTTCATCGTCAACGACCCCGGGGAGGGCAGCCAGGCCAAGCGGCGCTCCCAGGCCGTGATCCTGGATCACCTCACACCGCCCCTGGGGCGGGCGGGCTTGGAGGGCGAGCTGGCGGGCCTGGAGGCGTTGCTGGATGAATACTGGCTGGCCCGTGACTTGGGCAGCGACCGGGTCGGCCCGCTGCGGACGCGACTGGAGCGCCTGCTGGAGACGCTGCGACTGCCAGGGCCTGGAGAGGGGGAGCGAAGGGACGACGATCCGCTGGAAGCCAGGCTGGAGGCGGCCGATGGCTATCTCTGCGAGCTCAAAGAAGCGCAGATCCGCCTGGGACTGCACATCTACGGCCAACAACCGCGCGAGGACGACCTGGCGGAGCTCCTGCTGGCTCTGGCCCGCTGTCCGCGGGAGGGGCAACCCGGCCTGACCCAGGCCCTCGCCCGCGATCTGGGCCTGGACCTGGATCCCTGGAGCGAGGCGGAAGAGGCCCCCCTGACGGCGGCAGACCGCTCCCGTCTCGAGCGCTGGCTGGCCCAGAGCGGCGCCGTCGGCGTCGGCAGCGGCGGGTCGGCAGGACTCCGTCGGGTTGGAGACGGGGTGGCCCTGTTGGAGCGGGAGGCGCTGACGCTGGTCCGCCTGCAGCTCGGCCTGGAGGCCCAGCCGCCAACGGTGGCGACGGGCCCCGCCCTGCGGAGCTGCCTGGGCTGGCTGCGGGAGACCCTCTTGCCGAAGCTCCTGGCCTGCGCTCCCGCGGAACGGGACGCCTTGCTGCGGGGGCTGGCCGGCCGACGCATCTCGGCCGGACCCTCCGGCGCCCCCACCCGCGGACGACCGGAGGTCCTGCCCACGGGGCGGAATTTCTACAGCGTCGATCTGCGCGCCCTGCCCACCGAGGCGGCCTGGGATTTGGGGCGACGCAGCGCCGAACTGCTCCTCGAGCAGCACCGCATGGAGGAGGGAGAGGATCTGCGCACCCTGGCGCTCTCGGTCTGGGGAACGGCCACGATGCGCAATGGCGGGGAGGACCTCGCCCAGGCTCTCGCTCTCATGGGCGTGCGCCCCTGCTGGGATGGACCCACCCGTCGCCTGGTGGACGTGGAAGTGATCGCCCCTTCAGCGTTGGGACGTCCTCGGGTGGATGTGACGCTGCGGATTTCCGGACTGTTTCGCGATGCCTTTCCCCAGCTGGTGCATTGGTTCAATCGGGCCTGCAAGCTGGTGGCCGCCTTGCCGGAGGAGGCGAGCTTCAACCCGCTCGCGGACCGCTTCCGCGCTGGCGAGGCCTGGGGTCGGGTCTATGGATCGGCGCCCGGCGCCTATGGAGCCGGGCTGCAGGCCTTGATCGACAGCGGCCAGTGGGATGGTCGGGAGGATTTGGCGGAGGCCTTCCTGGCCTGGAGCGGCTGGCGCTATGACAGCGCCGGCCCCGATCCCGCGGCGGATGTGGTGCCGGTGGCCGATTCCGAGGGCCTGGCCCAACGCCTCGCCGCGGTGCAGGTGGTGCTGCACAACCAGGACAATCGCGAGCACGACCTGCTGGACTCCGACGACTACTACCAATTCCAGGGAGGCTTGAGCGCGGCGGTGGAGCGTCTCAGCGGTCAACGCCCGGCCCTGTGGTTCGGGGATCATTCCCGCCACCAGCGGCCGCGTCTGCATCGCTTGGAGAAGGAGCTTGACAAGGTGATCCGCTCCAGGCTGCTGAACGGCCGCTGGCTGGAGGGCATGCGGCGCCATGGTTACAAGGGGGGGTTCGAGCTGGCCGCCAGCCTGGACTACCTCTTTGCCTATGACGCCAGCACCGGGCGGGTGCCGGACTGGAGCTACGGAGCGATCTGCGATCGCTGGCTGCGGGGGGAGCTCCTGGGCTTTCTGCGCGAAGCCAATCCCTGGGCGCTCCGAGACATGGGCGAACGTCTGCTGGAGGCCCATCACCGGGGCCTGTGGGAAGGGGCCTCACCGGAGCAACTGGAGCATCTGCGCCAGTTGGTGCTCACCAGCGAGGCCCGCATCGAGCAGGGGTGAACCCCGCATCACCACCCCTAGATGGGGACCCGCCGGGGTCCTTCAGCTGTTCAGATCCTTGGCCATGGCCTTGAAGGGATCGATCGCTCCCGGCTTGCTCGCCGCCGCGCTGGAGGAGGAATCTCCGTCGTTCTGTGCGGCCTTGCGGGCGTTGGCGGGGGCGCCAGGAGTGTTGACGCCACTGACAGCCGAGCCCTTGAGCTTCTCCGCCAGCTGGGAGGGAGACATCTGCTGAGCGAAGGTTTTCTTCACCGGCTTGGGAATGCCCCCGGTGAGGTTGACCTCGGTGGTGGTCTCGGTGGCGGTGCCCGCCAAGCCGGGCGTCATCCGCTCCAGACGCGCCTCCATGGAAGCCACCTCCGCCACCATTTCCTTCTCGCCGGGACTGTCGGCATTGCCGGGGAAGGTGTGGCGGATTGTGTTGGACCGGCGCATGAAGTTCACATCCCCCAGGGTGCTGGAGGAATCAGCATCCAGGAAGAAGGTGTTGTCGCTCTTTTGGGGATTGGCTTCTGCGGCCGAAGCCGCCACCTTCACCTCCGGTTTGCCAGAGGCGCCGGCGCCACGGTTTCCAAGCAGACGATCGAACAGACCCATCAGGCTGAGCGGAATGCGTCAGCAAACCCTAGCGACCGTTGAGCTCCAGACCATGGGTATCGGTGCCGCAACTCAGCAAAAGGCCACGATTCCGCAGATCGGCGGCGATTGCTTCGCAGACCACCGGCGTCGGCGCCCAGCGGCCCTGCATGTCGTAGTCGTACCAGGCTTCCGCGCCGTCAAAGCCGAGGGCGGCGGCGGCGGCGATCAGGCGCGGGTGGGGGAGGCGATAGCGGGCGGGATGGGCCAACAGGGCGAGGCCGCCCGCCCCATGAATGGCGCTCACAACCGCTTCCGCCCTCAGGGCCGCCCCCACGACAGCCACGCTGCCCAGATAGGGGACCAGGGATGGCGCGGCCTCGCCGTAGCCCAGGGCCAGGACATGCACCAGACACCCCTCCAGCAGAGCGCTGATCTCGACCCCGCGCCAGAGGTGGGGAACCCGCTCTCCTTCGGCGGCGTGATCCGCGAGGCAGGCCTGGGCCTCGGCAAAGGCCTGGTCGGTGTGGTGATCGGTGATCGCCAGGTGCTCCAATCCGAGGCGCACGGCCTGGGAGGCCAGATCACCCGGCCGCAGGCTGCCATCACTGCAGATGGTGTGGCAGTGAAAATTGAAGCGCCCGGGGCAGCTCGCGGGGCCCACCTGGCGGAGGATGGGCGTCAGGGGATGGCTCTGGGCTTCAGGACGAAGCACGACTCGTGGCGGAGGAGAGAGCAAGAGCTTCGGCGCGCAATCGGCGCCAACGGGCGTAAAACTGAATCGATCCCGCCATCGCCACCACAAGGGCGACGAGGAACCAGGTGGCCCACGTGGTGGGGAACTGGTTCTTGAACACCACGAGCAGCACGGCGGCCACCAGCAGGAGCGTGGGCAGCTCGTTGAGGGCCCGCAGCTGTTTGGCGCTCCAGCGACAGGTGCCCTCGCGCAGCTGACCCATCAGGCGGTAGCAGAAGGCGTGGTAGGCCAGAAGAACGGCCACCACGGCCAGCTTCGCGTGCATCCAGCCCTGTTGCAGCCAGGTGGGCTGCACGCTCAGCAGGCCGAGAGCCATGGCCACGGCCACAGCCATGCCCGGGGTGGTGATGATGTTGGCCAGCCGACGCTCCATCAGGGCGTACTGGGCGCGAAACGCCTCCCGGGTCGGTTCGGCGAGGTCATCGGCCTCCCGGTGGTAGATGAACAGGCGCACCAGATAGAACAAGCCAGCGAACCACACCACCACGCCGACGATGTGAAGCGATTTGAACCACAGGTAGGCCTGGGGAGGCCATGGGAGCGCCAGAGCGATCGTCATTCCGGGCAGGCTGGCCATGGTGGCAAGGGACTCAGGAGAAAACGAATCAGGCCCGCTCCAGACGCTTGACAATCAACGCCATCAATCCCAGGGAACCGAGCAGAGCGATCAGGAGGGCGATGGTCATCGGCGGCAGGCGATTGCGATCATTATCACCAAGCGTCCTGGCGGGTGGAGGTTAAGACGGATGGGGGTGGACCACCCACGGGAGGCTGGCCTGGCGGAGGGCGAAACCCCCGTGTTCGTTTACGGAACCCTGAAGCGCGGCCAGCCCAACCACGCTCGTCTCCAGGGGGCGCGCTGGCTCGGGGAGGCCTGGCTGGAGGGCGCCTGCCTCTACGACCTCGGTCCGTTTCCCATGGCCATTCCCGCCGAGGGTCGCGTCGCCGGGGAGGTCTACGCCGTGCCCGCGGAGGTTCTGCCCGAGCTGGATGCCTTCGAAGGCTGTCCGCGCTTGTACCAACGGCGCTGGCTCCCTCTGGCGGATGGCCGCCAGGCCTGGGTCTATCTCGGTCAGGGACGCCAGGTGCGCCATTCGCCCCGGCTGGCGGCAGGGCACTGGCCCGCGTCTGCCCTGGACGCCCTCCGGGCTCTGCCGCTGCTTCTCGCTCTGGGCTGGGGCGGGGTCCAGGCCGCCGGCTTCGACACCCTCGGAACCTGTCAGGCCTGGCGTCAGAGCCGGGGGCTGGCGCGGCTGGAGCTGGCGAATGCGATCGGTGCCGCCCACGCTCTCACCAAGCGCCACCCGTTCATGGAGAGCACCGCCGAACACCCCCTGGCCCTCTACGACCCGAGTGACATCGCCCGGGTGTGCGGCCGTCCCTAGAGAGGACCGGCCACGAGCCAGCGCCCCGCCGCCGCCAGGCCGAGGGCCAACCCGGCCAGGGCCAGACCGCGCCAGCGGGGACCCGGCAGCAGACGGCGCAGCAACACCAGGGTGCCGCCCAACCCCAGCAGCAGGACGGTGCTCTGGCAGAAGGCGATGACATGGGAATCCGCGCTCCAGGCCGGGAGGTTGGAGGCCAGCTCCCCCTGCCAGGGGGCGAGGCTCACCGGCAGGAGGCGTCCGGCCTCCGCCATGCCGAGGGGGAGATGGTCGGCCAGCATCAGAGCCCAGAGGAGCGGCAAACCGGCATAGAGCCCCAGCCGCAAGCGGGAGGCCCCGCCCCGCCCGGATCCAGCCACCCCCACCCCCCGCCAGCGCAGCAGGGCGCGGGTGAGAAGAAACAGGGCAGCGGGAAGGGCCAGGGCTGTCGTGCTCCAGGCCAACCGGGGCAGCAGCGGCCCCTCCACGAGGGAGGGTGGCGCCAGGGGGAGAGCGCCGAGGAGCCGCTGCCACTGATGGAGGCAGACGCCTCCCGCCAGAACGAGGATCAACCCCACCTCCCCTGCCGGTGGATCCATGGCGCGTTGCAGATCGGCGGCGGGGGGGCGCAGTCGCAGTTGCACCGAACGGTGGGGGCAGGCCTGAACACAGGTGAGACAGAGCACGCAGTTGCGGTTGTCGGCCAGATGGGCGGGATGGGTGCCCAGGGGGCAGCCCGCCGTGGCCAGGCCCTCTCCCTCCGCCGGGCCGCCCTTGAAGCAGGCGTAGCTGGTGCAGCTGCCGCTGCAGGTGCCCGCCTGGGCGCGCAATTCGCTGATCGCCAG
>CAYVWU010000171.1:0-5743 GCA_964455575.1 uncultured Cyanobium sp.
ATGCAGCAGGTGGAGGTGGTGGTGGCCCCCTCCCTGCTCACGGAAGGGAAGGTTTACCAAAAGGCTCAGCAGCTTGGGATGGGGAAATGATCCGCCCTGTGGCGGATTGTGGATCGTCACGCCCCATGGACGCTACCCTGTGAACGTGGGGGCTACGGCTCGCACACTCCTCACACCGTTCGGCCCGGCGCGTCCGGGCTTTTTGTCTTTCCTGGTGGTCAGTGCAACGGCCTGCAACGCTTGCCGGAAGGTTGGTGGTCTCCTGGTTCACCGTTGCTAAACTGTCCAGATCATCTGCCGCACACCAAAATGTCCAGCGCCCCGGCTGTCACGGACGCTTCCTTCGAGCAAGACGTGCTGAAGAGTGACCAACCTGTGCTGGTGGATTTTTGGGCTCCCTGGTGTGGTCCCTGTCGGATGGTGGCGCCAATTGTCGATGAAATTGCCAAGGAATTCAACGGAAAGATCAAGGTCTTCAAGCTGAACACGGATGAGAATCCGAGCGTGGCCAGTCAATACGGTATTCGCAGCATTCCCACGCTGATGATCTTCAAGGGTGGCGAAAAAGTTGACACGGTTGTTGGAGCCGTCCCCAAGACCACCCTCAGCGGCACGATTTCCAAGCACCTCCCCAAAGAGTAATGATCGTCTTCCCCTTCCGCTGACGCGGCACCCCTCCCATCGCCCGCTCTCCCCTGTCCACCACGGCCTGCTCGCTCTCCTTCCCGGCTCGCGGACGCGGGCCCCTTGAGGTGCTTGCCGAGGAATTGGTGGGGCATCCACAGCGGCGGTTGATCGAACGGGCGGTGCTCTCCCTGCTGGAGGTGTCCCGTTCGGAGAAGGACGATGAGGAGGTGTGGCGCCTGATCAGCGGCTGTCTGGCGGACATCAGCGAGGCCTTGCAGGTGTTTCGTCCCAGCCGCGGGGCGCGCAAGATCAGCGTCTTCGGGTCCGCCCGCATCCAGCCCCATGATCCTTCCTATGCGTTGGCGGAGGAGGTGGCGCGTCTGGCGGTCGAGGCGGGGTTTGATGTGATGACCGGGGCGGGAGGTGGTGTGATGGAAGCCGCCAACAGCGGTGCCGGCACCCGCCACAGCATTGGCTTGAATGTGGATCTGCCCTATGAGCAGCATCCCAATCCCTATGTGAGCGACCGTTCCGGACGGCTGCTCTATTTTCGTTATTTTTTCACCCGCAAGTTGTTCTTCCTGCGGGAAAGCGACGCGCTGGTGGTGCTGCCCGGAGGCTTTGGCACCCTGGATGAGTTGTTTGAATCCCTCACCCTGATTCAAACGGGCCGCACCTCGCCGATTCCGCTGGTGGTGTTGGCGCCCGAGGGGGATGACTTCTGGTCGGTGTGGCAAGCCAGCGTGACGGAGGTGCTGGCCAGCCGCGGGCTTATCCTGCCGGAGGATCGGGCCCTTGTGGTGGAGGCGCGCTCCGCCGCGGAGGCGGTGGCGCGCATCTGCCACTTCTATCGCGTCTTTCACAGCGCGCGCCTGCAACAGGATCGGGTGGAGCTGCTGCTCAATGCCCCCATCCCCCCGGAGCAACTGCCGGAGCTCAACCGGTGTTTCGGCGATCTGCTGGAAGATGGCGCCATCGCCGCGGGCGAGAGCGTGGACGACAACGGCATCCTGCGCCCCTGCTTGCGCCTGCGCTTTGACAAGCGTCGCGTGGGGCGTCTGTATCAGTTTCTGGAGCACCTCAATGGTCTGGAGCTGCCCACCGCCCCGGCCTTGAACCATCCTGGAGAGCGGCTCTGTTCGCCGGTGTAAGCGACCCATGACACGGCTGGGCCTGGTGGATTACGGCATGGGCAATCTGCATTCGGTGCAGCGGGCCTTCGAGCGCCTGGGGGCGGAGGTGGTCCCCGTGCGCGGCGCGGCGGCCATGGAAGGCTGCGCGGCTTTGGTGTTGCCTGGCGTGGGGGCCTTTGACCCCGCCATGGAACGGCTGGCCGCGGCCGGCCTGGTGGAGCCCCTGAGGCGCTCCTGCGCGGCGGGGCGCCCCCTCCCCGGGATCTGCCTGGTGCCGCAGCTGCTCTTTGAGCGCAGCGAAGAAGGGCGGCGGGAGGGCCTGGGCTTGCTGGCGGGCCAGGTGGCCGCCCTGCCCCGTTGGCCGGGCCACCCCATTCCCCACATGGGCTGGGCGCCGTTGCTGCCGGTTGAGCCTTCTCCGCTGCTGCCGCGGGACGCTCCCGCCACCTGGGTCTATTTCGTGCATTCCTACGCGGCGGTGCCGGTGGAGGCCAGCTGCGTGACGGCTCGGGTGGCCTGGGGAGAGGACGCGGTGACGGCGGCGGTGTGGCGGGAGGGACTGGCCGCCTGCCAGTTCCACCCGGAGAAATCCAGTGAGGCTGGCGCGGCGATGCTGCGGCGCTGGCTGGCCTGGGTGGAGCACGGCTGAGGATGGGCTTGCGCCTGAGCGGCGGGCGGCGGCTGCGCAGCCCTGGCGGGGAGGTGGCCCGTCCCACCACCGCCCGCGTGCGTCAGGCGGTGATGAACATGCTCGCTGCGGAGCTGCGGGGCTGCCGCTGGTTGGAGCTCTGCGGAGGCAGTGGCGTGATGGCCTGCGAGGCGTTGCAACGGGGCGCCGCGGCGGTGGTGCTGGTGGAGAAGGATCGACGGGTGGCGGCGGTGGCGCGAGCCAATCTGGCGTCCGTGGTGGCCGCGCGCGCCGCGGCGGAGGGCCTGGCGCCGAGCGTGCTGGTCGTGGAACGGGAGGTGTTGCGCTTTCTGGGGCGCGGCGCGATCGCCAGCGGTCAGGAGCCCTTCGATGTCATCTACGCCGATCCCCCCTGGGCGGCGGAGTTGCACGACGCGTTGGCGGAGGGGGTGGCCGCGGGGGGCTGGCTGGCGCCGGGGGGGCGCCTGGTGTGGGAAGCGGGGCGAGGCACGGCCCAGAGCGTGCCAGCGGGCTGGCGGGAGCGGCGCCGTCGCGCCTATGGCGCCACGGAGCTGGTGGTGTTGGAGCTGGAGAAGCCGTTGGAACCGCCTGATGCCTTGGGCAACCCACCCTCCCGCAACACGGTGGAGGGCTTCCAGCCGTAGGTGCGTTCGAAATCGATGCGGAAGCGGCCCTGGGAGCGATAGCCACAGGCCAGGGCCACAGAGCTCACCGTGTCGGTGGGACCGGCGTGCCGCAGGAAGCGCAGCGCGCGCTCCATGCGTTGCTGACGAATCCACTGCATGGGACTGCAGCCGAAGCGTTCCTTGAAGGCGTAATGAAGGGAGCGGCGCGAGTAGTGGCTCACGGTCTCGAGCACTCTCAAGGGGAGGGGGTCAGAGAGATGGAGGGAGATGTAATCGAGCAGGCGATCCAGGCGCCGGTCGTTGGAGGTGTCGTCATCCTCCCCGGAGTCCTGGCTTTTGCGCAGCTCGGGAAAAAGGAGCACGGCGATCAGGCGGTGAAGCTGCTCCCGCGGCAGAAAGGCGTCGTTCAAGGTGTCGCCGAGGCGTGTGATGCGGTGGAGGGCCGGCAACAGGAGGCTGATGGTTTCCACCACGGCGGCGCCGATGTCATCGTCGTGGGTGGGGAGAGGGAACAAGCTCTGCAGAGGGGAGTCCACACGGGTGGAGGCGCCCCAGTGGGCGGGAGCGAGGCTCCGTGCCGCCCCCAACAGCTCGAGGGGATCGAGGCCGATGGTGGTGGTGCTGCTGAGCTGGCTGTGGAGGGTCCAGGCGTGGCCGGGGAGAAGGACACCGTCCCCCGCTTCCATGGAGTGGCTGCGATTGTGCTGGGTCACCGTGACCTGACCGGCGTGCACCAACACCAACCAATGAAATGGATGGTCGTGGCACTCCAATTGAGCCGGGGAGCCCGCGCTTGCGGCAATGGGCAATTGGGCTGAGGGAATCGCGCCGTCCTGATGCCACCACTCGGTGGGGGGGGTGAGGGCGGTGAGATGACGCAGTGGAAGCACCTGGCGAAGGTGGAACGCGCAACTGGCTGGATCAGGCGAAGCCTGCAGCTCACGCCAGAGGGGATGGTCGAGATGTTGCACAGTCGGTTCGGGATACTCCATGCTTGAAAAGCGAAACTTGCTAACAAAACGCATAAAATCAAGCTACTGGTACTGAAGAGACCAGTAGTGTTTATTTATGCATGCAAAAAAGAGAAAGAATCATCCTTGCCGGATGTCTGGTCGGGGCCTTCTCTTCCGGGCAAGGCTAAGCCAAAAACGGCCGCATGCAGTGGCAAGGATTGTGCAGGAGTGATTATTTTACGCAGCCTCATCTGTATCGCTCCCTTGAATAAAAAGCCTGCGTGATATGCAAAATCTGCATTGCCCGGGCAACAGGCCAGTTGGGCCCTGCGTTCACGCCGCGGGCTCTCGCGGTGGTCGTGGGGTTGCGCCGCCCGCTGGATGGGGTGCGCCGGCCAGGACCGCTGGAGGCGCAAGAGGAGGGAGACTCAGCGCTTGCGTCCCGTCCGAGGAGTCGGCCGCTTTCTGTCCGAGGAGTCGGCGCAGCAAAAAGGGCAGACCCCCGGAGAGAGGGCCTGCCCGCGATCCATGGCAAACACAACGCAGCCAGGCTGGGCCTGGCCTGGGGCCGAATCGCCTCAGCTCAGGGCGTTGCCACGGCGGTATTGGTTCCAGGCCGCCACGAAGAGGCCGACCAGGGTGACCGGGATCAATCCGAGGACGATGCCGCAGAGGAGGGGTTCAATCACGGAGAATCACCAGAAGGCGCGTGCGGGCATTCTTTCACGACCCAACCCCCTCTGGCGACCGTTTCTCGATCTGTGACAGGCTCCTCTCCCCTTGCCGCCTCCTCCAAGGTGCCCCCGGCCGCGCCCGCCGCGGCGGCGGGGGCTGATGGGGCGGCTTCCGCGCCGGATGGACAGGCCCCGCGCGGGCGGCGTCTGCTGACGCTCCTCGCCCTGGTGGCGGGACTGGCGGTGCTGGTGTTCAGCCTCGCGGTGCTGCTGCCGGGGCTGCGAGCCGATCCCTACACCCGCGCCACCCTGCAGCTGCGCGGGGATGAGGGCAACGGCGGACGTCTGTTCCGCCTGAACTGCGCCGGCTGCCATGGGCTGGCGGCTCAGGGCCTGGTGGGGCCGAACCTGCATGGGGTGGCGCAGCGCAAGAACGACCGCCAGTTGATCCAGCAGGTGGTGAGCGGTCGCACGCCGCCGATGCCCCGCTTCCAGCCCGATCCCCAGACGATGGCGGATCTCCTGGCCTTTCTGCACAGCCTGCCTTGAGCTTCCATCTGGTGCTGGTCGAGCCGCGCGGGGCCCGCAACGTGGGCAGCGTGGCCCGACTCTGCGCCAATTTCGCCATCGACAGCCTGCGGCTGGTGGCGCCCCGCTGCGATCCCCTGAGCGAGGAGGCGCGGCAGATGGCCGTGCATGGCGTGCGGCACCTGGAGCGGGCGGAGCGCCATGACGATCTGGCGTCGGCCCTGGCCGATTGCCGCCGGGTGGTGGCCGCCACGGGCCGCCTGGAGGCGCCGCCGCTGCCCCTGCGGCCGCCGGCGGAAGCCCTGGCCTGGCTGCTCGCCCCCGACGGGGCCCCTCCGCCCCAGGCGCCCTTCCCGTCCGCGGGCCCGCAGGCGCTCGACGGGCCGCCCGCGTCCGAGGCCCTGGCGGCGCCGCGGGCGCTCGTGTTCGGGCGCGAGGACCGGGGCCTCTCCAATGGCGAGCTGCTGGCGGCGGGCTGCCTGCTGCACATCCCCGCCGCGGCCGTCTATCCCTCCCTCAACCTCTCCCACGCGGTGGCCGTGGCGCTGCACCA
>CAYVWU010000172.1:0-5724 GCA_964455575.1 uncultured Cyanobium sp.
GGCGCATCGTCTCCGGCTCCTTGGACAACACCCTGCGCCTCTGGGATGCCGCCACAGGCCAGCCGATTGGCTTCCCGCCCTAAGAAGGTTCCGGCTTGGGTCTCTCAGTGCTCCGCTCAGCGGTAGTGGTAACGGCAGGCCAGGATCACCAGTGTGCTCCCCTCCAGCCGGTAGATGAGCCGATGCTCGTCGTCGATCCGGCGCGACCAGCAGCCCGAGAGGCTCTCCCGCAGCGGCTCCGGCTTGCCGATCCCCACAAACGCGTCACGCAGACAAGCCTGGATCAGCTGGTTGATCCGCTTCAGCTGTTTGCGGTCCTGGCCCTGCCAGTAGAAATAGTCCCCCCAGGCGGCGGGAGTCCATGCCAGCCGCTCAGCTGCCGGCATCGAGCGGATCGGCGTCGAACTGGCTGGCATCGAATTGGTCGGTGTCGAGCAGTGGGTGCGCCAGCAGCTCCCCGCGTTCGGCCTGCTCCAGGGAGCGCTGCAGGTGGGCGGCGTTGGCGGGAGAGCGGAGCAGATGCACCGTTTCCATCAGGCTGTTGTAGGTGTCAAGCGACATCACCACGGCACCCTGGGCGTGGCGCCGGGTGATGAGGGTCACGTCGGCATCGGCTTCCACGCGATCGAGCACCGTCTTGAAGCTCTCGCGGGCCTCGGAAAAACTGACAACCTGCATTGCACTGTCCAACTACCTGTACAACAGCATAGGGGCGGCTGGCTTGGAGTGGCAACAGCGGGAGATCGCGCCGGCTGCTGCTGCTTTGCCAGCGCAGGGCATAGACGTCGTCACGGCCGCGGAAGAGACTTCGGAACAGAGTCACCTTCTCCCGCGTGGAACTGGGACCCTTGGCAGGGGCTGCCTCCGCAACCGGCGCCGGTTCCGTTGGGGCAGGTCTGCTGGAGCGCCAGGCGATGCCGTGCGCCGCCAGCAGCCCGATCAAGCGAGCGCTTTCCCGGCGCAGCTGATCCAACTCTGAGGGGCCGGCGTCGGCCATGGCTTGGATCCCTCAACCGAAGCCGATCCCCAGCACCCCCAGCAGCGCCCGTTCCAGCTCCGCCAGTTCCTCTGGGCTGAGAGTCGTGAGCGGGCCCTCGCCCAGGCGGGAGCGATCCAGAGAGCGAGGCTGATCCGCCATCGCGAAGGAGTCGCGGAGCAGGCGGTCGCGGGCGCGGATCGGTACCCGCAGGGCCCGGGCGCCGAGGCGGTCCTGGGTGGTGAGGGGCACCACCACCACCGTGGCCATGCCGGCCTGCGTGATTGGATCGGCCTGGAGAATCACGACCGGACGCAGCTTGCCCACCTCTGCTCCCTGATTGGGATTCAGACGCGCCACCCAGATCTCACCCCGACGCATCAGCGCCACCATGGCTGGGGCGTCGGCTGTGCGGGTTGGTCCCGGGAGGCGGCCTCCTCCGCCAACGCCAGGGCCTCGCTGTCAGCCGACAGAAAACCTGCCGCCACATCCAGACTTTCGGCCCGTGCCGAGGCATCGCTCGTCAGCGCTTCGGCGGCAGCGACGAGCCCGGCCATGAAGCGTTCCTGCTCCCGGCGGCGCAGCAGCTCCTCCAGGGCTTCGCGGATCAGCTCCGAGCGCGGCTGACCGCAGTGGCGGGCCTCCTCGCCCAGTCGGCGCTCCAGCTCGTGGGGCAATCGCAGGCTGAACGCTGCCATGCGTGATGCGCTGACAATATGTAGTCCATTTTGTCATGCATGGGGTGGTGCGGCAAGGTCTTCTCGGCGCTGATCAGCCTGACGGTAGAGAGCATTGCGCTCCCGCTTGCCCACCGCCACAACCCGTACCAGCAGCTCCCGATCCCGCACGTCGTCAACCAAACGGAAACCAGCGGCGAGGAGTTTGATCTTGGTGTGATGACTGGATCCCCTCAGCTTGCTGGCTGGAATTCGTGGTTCGATCAGCCGCTCGACCAGCTTCTTCTTGAACGGCTCCCGGATTCCTGCGCTCAGAGTCCGCCACTCCCGCAAGGCCTCGGGATGAAAGGCCAACGCATAGGGCATCGAGGCTGACCCGCAACGGCTCCTGGCCATCCGCCAGCCTGGCGTCGGCGAGACGGCTCAGCTCCAGGTCTTCCACGAGATCCATAAGCTCCTCGTAGGCCTTGGCCGGAACGCAGTACAAGGCCGGCTCATTGCGGTTCAGCACCGCGACCGCCATACCCTCTCCAGCCGCCACCGTGGCCATCGGTTTTTTTGTGTTCCGAGATACTGAAGGCGGTCTCGGTCAGCACGCGGCGCGCCATCAGGGGGACTGGCCAGCTCAGGACCGCATCATAGGTCACGTTACAGGTCTCAGATTCGGTCGATCCACAGCGGCGATGCGGGCCGATCAAGGACGCTCCAAGCAGGCCATTGAACGACAAGGCGCTGAGAAACCCTGTGAGAAGACTTTGCCAATCGCGGGCATCACCTGTCATCCGCAGTCACGACCTGGCGTGCTGCCAACGAGTACCAAGCAAGATGATCACTTGAAAGGCAGCTAATCTCAATCCTGAACTTGAAAGCGGGTGACCGGACTCGAACCGGCGACGTTCAGCTTGGGAAGCTTCTTGGTTGATCATCCGAACCGCTTGTGCCGCAACGCGTCTCATGAGCTCTCAGGCTTGGATGTGAGAAGGTCTGGCCTTCTCCCCTGTTGTGAGAAGTCGCAAGATGGAGCCGAAGGACGCAGGGCGAAGGGGCGTGGGCTGCTCTTTTCAGGGTGTTCTCTTTGCGCGGGTCTAGTATTCCTTTTCCCGTGGAACTTCTTCGCAAAGACCGCAAGGTAGAAGCAAGCCCTGAAAGTTCAATCCAGGGGGTCGAAAGATCGGCGGCACGGCATCACAAGCATCGCGGCCCCTGCGGTTTCAGGAGGGCGTCCGGTCGGCAGGTCTGCTGCCAAAGTCTGGCGAGGCCGTCAATGAGCCCAAGCACTCATCCGAGGCGGGACAGGAAATAGGGTGCCGCTTCCCGCCCGAGATTCCGCAACCCTTCTGATTGAGTTCCGCACCCCGTGGCCAACATCTCAAGCTTCGGTATCATAGCCGCTGAAAGCAGATATAAGAGATGATAATGCCTGATCGAGGCATGGGCCATCTTTGCGATGGTTAGGATAATTTATCGATGCCTAACTGAGGGAGCAGCAGTATGCATG
Source organism: uncultured Cyanobium sp. (assembly GCA_964455575.1). GTDB lineage: Bacteria > Cyanobacteriota > Cyanobacteriia > PCC-6307 > Cyanobiaceae > Cyanobium. Next base: position 3,152 of record CAYVWU010000172.1, read on the forward strand.
AACCAGCGTTGCATCTATTCAGATCGATAGCATGATTCTCTATTCCAACCCAGGAAATCTTATCTCATCCCCGGGCATTTCTGCCTGATGCCACCGTGCGCTTGGAGTCGTCACCACCACCAGCCCCTGGGCTCCAGCCCGTTGAGGTGCGCTACGAGCACAGCCAGGGACTGCCCGCCCTGCTGGAGCAACTGGAGCTCTCGGTGCTGCTCTCCACCTACCAAGCCGGGCGGGTGGTGAGCGTGGGTAGCCACCATGGCGAGCTGCGGCTGGGTTTCTCCCGCTTTGATCAGGCCATGGGGTTGTGTCGCACCCCCTCCGGAATCGCCGTGGGCACGCGGGATGGGATCTGGACCCTGCCGGCCAACCGGGAGATCGCGCCCCACATCAAGCCGGAGGGAGAGCACGACATCGCTTTTCTCGCCCGTTCCTGCCACCACACCGGCCCGCTGATGGGCCATGACCTGGCCTGGGGCAATGGCCGCCTCTGGCTGGTGAACACCCTGTTCAACGGCCTGGTGACGATCGAGGGCCACTGGAGCTTCGTGCCCCAGTGGCAACCGCCGTTCATCAGCGGCTGGGCGGCCGGCGATCGCTGCCACCTCAATGGCCTGGCGCTAACGGAAGATGGCAGTGCTCCGGCCTATGTGACGGCCCTGGGCGAGACGGACACGGAGAACGGCTGGCGGGTGCACAAGGCCACGGGCGGCTGCCTGATCCATGTGCCCAGCGGTGAGGTGGTGCTGCGGGGGCTGGCGATGCCCCATTCACCACGGCTTTATGAGGGCCAGCTCTATCTGCTTGATTCCGGCCGCGGTGCACTGGTCTGCGTGGATCCGCTCACAAGTGAGCAGAGCACCATCGCGGTGCTACCGGGCTTTACGCGCGGCTTGGATTGTTTCGCCGGTCATGCCTTTGTGGGGCTGTCACAGATCCGCGAAACCACGGTATTCGGCGGCCTGCCTTTGCAGGACTGCCAGCAGGAGCTGTTCTGCGGGCTAGCTGTTGTGGATCTCACCAGGGAAGCCGTGAGTGCTCTCCTCTGGTTCCACACAGGCCTGGAAGAAGTGTTCTCCGTCAGTGTGCTGCCAGGCTGGCGCAATCCAGTACTCATCGGACCTGATACCAGCACGGATGACGCCCAGACCGTGTGGTTGGTGCCGCCGTCGTCAACGGGATAGCCTAACGAAATGATCTTTATAGCCTAACAGCCAGCAGCAACTCACAGCATTAGCCATGACCACACCACGACTTGTCCAAGATATCCGCCTCGGTGGTTCTGGCTCTAATCCCGCGTATCTCACGGCGGTCGGAAATGTACTTTTTTTCCGCGCCAATGACGGAGTCAACGGCTATGCACTATGGAAAACTGATGGCACATCTGCCGGCACAGTGCTTGTCAAAGATATCAACACAAGCACCTATGATCCATATGATCCATTCTTTTACGAACCTGTTCTTCGTGACCTCACGGCGGTAGGCAATACTCTCTTCTTTCGTGCCAATAAAGGCAGTGGCGGCGAGCAGCTTTGGAAATCCGACGGCACGGCGGCAGGCACCTTGAACGTAGCGGCCGTCAACCCAGAAAATCTGACGCCGTTTGGAAACATTCTCTTTTTCAGAGCATCTGACAGCACCAACGGGACAGAACTATGGAAATCCGACGGTACATCTGCTGGCACCGTACTTGTCAAAGATATTAACCCAGGAAGCGCAAATTCCTACATAGGAAATTTTACGGCGGTTGGTAGCACCATTTTCTTCTCTGCTATAGACGGCGTCAGCGGTAGTGAACTCTGGAAAACAGACGGGACAACCGCTGGCACAGTGCTTGTTAAAGATATTAACCCAGGAAGTGCACATTCCTACGCAGGTGAATTTACGACGGTTGGCAATACCCTTTTCTTTACTGCCAATGACGGCTTCAGCGGCCGTGAACTCTGGACAACAGACGGGACAGCTGCTGGAACCTTGCTTTTAAAAGACATTAACCCCGGCAGCTCAGGTTCAGCCGGAGGCTTAACGGCTATTGGAAACACCCTTTTATTCTCTGCCAATGACGGCGTGAGCGGCCAAGAACTCTGGAGATCAGACGGGACAGTTGCCGGAACGGTGCTCGTCAAAGACATCTTAAGTACTCCCAATATAAGCCAACCCTGGAACTTAAGCTCAAACCCCACTGGCCTCACGGCTGTCGGAAACACCCTTTTCTTCGAGGTTAACGACGGCGTGAGCGGCCGAGAACTCTGGAAATCCGACGGCACAACTCCTGGTACCGTACTCGTCAAAGACATCACCCCTGGCTTCTCATTGGTGTCAAGCCTTGGGCAATTCAAGGCAGTTGGCAATACTCTTTTCTTCTCCGCTTCTGACGCAGATCCGCGCATCTTTCCTTTTCGAGAAAACACGGAGCTTTGGAAATCTGACGGAACAACTGCTGGAACGGGGCAAGTCGCCGAGATCAGACAAAGCAATTACGGTCCCGACAATAGCGGTGCCTTTCCTAGATCCCTTTCGCTGGTTGGAAATACTCTTTACTTCACCGCTTTCGACGGTGTCCACGGGGAGGAGCT
>CAYVWU010000173.1:0-5658 GCA_964455575.1 uncultured Cyanobium sp.
CCAACTTCCTCCACACCTGGAGCCTCGATTCCAACTGGAACTGGACCTCCTCCGGCGGCACCTTTTCCCCGTCATCCCCACAGGGCCTGACTCTCCTCAACCAGTTCGGCCTTGGCTGAGGCGGGTGGCTGGCTGTAGAGGACGAGACGGAGAGGCGTCCACGGCGGGAACCTGCAGGTACGACATGGCGGAATCGCTGGCAATCTTTCGATAAAGGTCCACACTTTATCGAAAGGTAAGCGGCTCTTGACTAGTGAGGGGTTGCTGTTAATCCAACCAAGGCCAACCAGAGGGTCACCCTTGAGGCTGACAACAAAGTTTGAGACATGGGCGATGGCACGTACGGTTTTCTGAGCTGCGCGCAGGGACTGACAATACCATTGCCCCTCTATGCGCTGCCGGAAAAGCCATTGCGGAACCAATGCACAGCTTCAGGATACCGACTTCAAGAGCCCAGTCCTGAAGCCCTCTGACAAAGCTTGTTGTGGTCACTTTCGCGATCCCGATTCAGCAGAGGCATTCGCAGACCTGGCCAGCCTTCAAGGGGACCACGTCCGGGACGATACATCATATTGAACTGGATTCCTTCATGGGCTACCCCCGCATCACAGGCAAGTGAATAATCTACATCTATTTTATTGCCGCCGGCACCGAGTACCTGGAGCCATTGCCCCCCGCTTACTGGGTGAATAGCTTTTCACTCTCATGATTCCTGATCTCAGCTAGGATGTCATCCATTGTTAAAGGTGGCAAGCCGGGTATCCCATGGTCCGTTTGATCAAGGAGATCAATCCGATTTCCAGCTCCTTGCCCAGTTGGTTCACCACCCTGGGCCCCTTGTTGATCTTCGCGGCGGACGACGGAGCCGGGGCCGGCTGGGGGAATCATGAGCTCTGGCGATCAGACGGCACCGAAACCGGGACCACCATGGTGCTGGAGATTGCCCCGCCGCCAGCTCGCGCCGCGAATCCCGGGGAGATAACCCATACCGCCTTCCAGGACAACGTTTACTTCTCCGCCAGCAATGGCGTCAGCCAGCCGCTCTGGCGCTCGGATGGTTCGGCGGCAGGCACCTTTATCGTCAACATCACGTTTCCCTCCGTTGTTCCCACCTCCTTGACAGTGGCGGGGAAACACCTCTACATCACCTTCGGGGGGGGAGCGCCGGACTCCTATCTCTATCGTTACGACGGCATCGATCTGGTGTCGATTCGCCGATCAGCCAACCCTTGGGAATGGGGCTTCAACCCCTTTGAGCCCACCGCCCTGGGTGGCGACATTTATTTCACGGAGAATTTCGGCAACGAGCTGTGGCGCACCAATGGCAGCACCATCGCGGTTCCCGTCCCCGATCCTCCCTCCCCACCGTCCGATCCCCCACGCTCGAAACGCCACCTGACCACTGTTGACAACACCCTGTTCTTCGCGGCGGAGACAGGGGGTTCCGGCAGCAAGGAACTCTGGAAGTACACACCCGGTGATGCCACCACATCGCGGGTGGCGTTCATCGGCAACGGCTACTTCCCCGCTGAGCTCACAGCGGTGGGAAATCGTTTGTTTTTCGTGGGTGATGACAGTCAAGGCGCCGAACTTTGGGTCTCCGATGGCAGCGCCATTGGCACCCGACGCGTGCTTGACATCAATCCCACCGCCGACGCCAGCGCGCCGGGACCGCATCGCGGGCCGACCCAACTGACGGCGGTGAACAATCGAACCGTTTATTTCTCCGCCGACGATGGCAGCAGCGGCTACGAGCTCTGGACCTCGGACGGCAGCGCCAGCGGAACCACCCGGGTCATGGACCTCAATCCCGGCCCCGACAGCAGCCACCCCAGGGATCTGATCGTTCGCGGCAACATCCTTTATTTCACCGCCAGCGACAGTTTCAACGGCCGCCAGCTCTGGGCCACGGACATCCTCGCCAACACCACCACCCGCCTGACCTCAGCGGAGATGTTCGGGTCGTCGACCCAGTTCTCAGTTCAGGAGCGGGGCAATGACCGCAATCTCGCCATCGCCGGAGACACCCTCTTTTTCTCCGCCTATTTCCGCCATGGTCCCTCCATTTCCGGCTATGAGCTCTGGGGACTGGATCTGCCTCCCCTCGTCAGCCTGACGCTGCCGCCAGGGGGCGACGGGGAACCGCTCAGCGAGGAGGGTCCCAGGGCACTCCCCGTCCTGTTCCAACGAACCGGTGACACCACCTCAGCGCTCACCGTCACGTTCCAGGTGGGCGGCACGGCGCGTCTGGGCAGCGACTATCGGGTCAGGGAGGCCGCAAGTTTCACGGCATCCGCGGGCTCCGTGACCTTCGCGGCGGGCTCCAGCACCGCCATCCTCCTCCTCGATCCAATCCCTGACGGGGTTGGCGAGGGCAATGAAACCGTGTCGCTGACGCTGACGTCCGGCTCCGGTTACGCGGTCGAGAGCGGGGCAGCGGTGGTGGCCACCCTGGTGGACAACGACCTTTCCAGCGGTCGAGTGGCTGGCACAGCCATCCCCGCCCGATTGGCCAGCGGCTCCGTGTTTGAGCACCGCAATCCATTCGCGTTCGCAGCCGTCAAGCGCGATGGCTCCGTCGTCACCTGGGGCGACGCCAGCACCGGTGGCAACAGCACCGCCGTGGCCGCCAGGCTCGCCGCGGGCGTCCGTCGCGTGTTCTCCACCACATCCGCTTTCGCCGCTCTCAAGAGCGATGGCTCCGTGGTGGCCTGGGGAGATCCGCTGTTCGGCGGCGACGCCAGCGTCGTCGGTGGCGCGCTCTCCTTTGGCGTGACGGAGATCGCCTCCACCGCCCTCGCCTTCGCCGCCCGCAAAAGCGACGGGTCGGTGATCACCTGGGGGGATTCGCGCTTTGGCAACTTCGGCGGAGACAGCAGCGCGGTGCGCGCCCAGCTGGCCTCCGGAGTGGAACAGGTCTTTGCCAGCCGTGGCGCCTTTGCCGCCCTCAAAAGCGATGGCTCCGTCGTCACCTGGGGGGACGCCGCTTTCGGAGGGGTCAGCGCTCCGGCGGCGCCCCTTCTCGCCTCTGGAGTGGTGACCATCACCCCGGGCGAAGCGGCCTTCGCCGCGCTCAAGAGCGATGGCTCCGTCGTCGCCTGGGGAGACCCCAGCGTGGGCGGCAGCGTCAGTCCCGGCATCGCCACCGAGCTGGCCTCCGGAGTCGTCCGCGTGTTTTCCAACCCCCATGCCTTCGCTGCGCTCAAGAGCGATGGCTCTGTCGTCACCTGGGGTGATGCCAGCTATGGAGGCGACAGCGGCGCGGTGGCCTCTGAACTCAGCTCTGGCGTGGAGCAGATCGTGTCCACCACCTGGTCGTTCGCGGCGCTCAAGAGCGACGGCTCCGTCGTCACCTGGGGCGGCCCTTATGGCCCACCGACCTTCGGCCTCCCCGACCCCTCTGTGGCCGTTCGGCTCTCCTCCGGCGTGGAACGTCTCTTCGCCACCAGCCAGGTCTTCGCGGCGCTCAAGAGCGATGGCTCCGTCGTCGCCTGGGGCAACCCTCTCATCGGGGGCGACACGGGCGCGGCCCAGGCCCGGCTGAACAGCGGCGTGGTCGACATCGTCACCAGCGACGATGCGTTCGCCGCCCTCAAGAGCGACGGCTCCGTGGTCACCTGGGGCTGGCCCCCCAGCGGTGGCGACAGCAGCGCCGCAGCGGCCCAGCTGAGCGCGGGAGTGACCCGAATCTTCGGCAACGGTCGCGCTTTTGCGGCTCTGAAGAGCGATGGCTCGGTGGTCACCTGGGGCGACCCCGTCCGCGGAGGCAGCGTCAGTGGCGCCACGGCCAGCCAATTGAGCGCAGGGGTCGTGACCTTCGCCAGCCCCTTCAACGACGATCGCCTCCTTCCACTCCCCAGCGTCAGCGTCTCCGCCGCTCCCGCCTCGGTTCCGGAGGACGGACCGAACAACCTGCGCTTCACCCTTCAGCGCTCCGGCCTCAACAGCGATCCGCTGACGGTGTGGTTCGAACTGCGCGGCGGACTCCTACCGGCCACCTTTGGCTCGGACTTCACCCAGTCAGGCGCCACCCCTCAACCGCCGCCGCTCCCCTGGAGCCTCACCTTTGCCGCCGGCTCCAGCAGTGCTGTTCTCGAACTCGATCCCGTTGCCGACAGCGCCTTCGAAGGGAACGAGAGCGTGTCACTGAATCTGCTGCCCCGACCGGAGTATCTGATCGACGGGGCCGCCGCGGCCACAGTCGTGATCGAGAACGACGATCCCTTCCTCAATCCCAGCACCCTGAGTCGGCTGGTGAGCCGCTTCGGGGAGACGACGCTCAACCCGCGCCTGTTCAGCGTCGCGGGCAACCGTCTCTATTTTCAGGCCAACAACGGCTCCCCGAACGCGGAACTGGTCTGGAGCGACGGCCGCGCGATCGTTCCCACTGGCGTCCGGGAAACGGTTTGGTTGCCTGATCCGGGGGTGACCTACGACTCCGCGGACAGGGCCGGGCTGGGGAAGGCACTCTTTTTCAATGGCTACAACACCACCAGCGGCTGGGAACTCTGGCGAGACGATGGCCGCAACACCACTCTGTTCAAGGATTTCCTGCCAAGTTATAGCGATCCAGGCATCAGCAGCGACTACGGCGGCCCCCACAACTTGACCCGGGTGGGCAATGGCCTCTTCTTCAGCGCCCCCATCCTGCGAACCGAGGATTGGACCGGCGACGGTATTCCCGATCGCCTGTTTTATGACGCCCATCTCTGGCACAGCGATGGCACGGCAGCAGGCACCCAAGCCCTTCTCTACCTGCCAGGTGGCGGCATCAACCTCAACATTGCCGCCAGCAACACGTTCTACTTCTCCAGTGTCAATGCATCCGGGCGCAGTGAACTCTGGCGATCGGATGGCACAACTGCTGGCACCATTCCCCTGATGGACACCACTTACGGGGGACCGCTGATTTGGGCTACGGCCGGCAATCGACTCTTTTTTGAGGCCGCCGATGAGTTGCACGGCGCCGAACTCTGGACCAGCGATGGCACGGCGGCGGGCACGCGTCTGGTGAAGGACATCGTGGCCGGAGTGGGGTCATCAAGCATCGCCGCGCGGAGCACCGGGGGATTGGCCGTGATCGGCAACACCCTCTATTTCCGTGCGGACGACGGCGTGCACGGTGACGAACTCTGGAAGAGCGACGGCACCGCCGCTGGCACGATGCTGGTGGCGGATCTGCTGCCGGGTCCCGGCGATGTCGATCCCAATTGGTTCGCCGCCGTTGGCAACACCCTGTTCTTCAGCGGCGGCGGGCGTCTCTGGAAATCCGATGGCACGACGGCCGGCACGGAACCCGTCTTTGCCTTCAGCGACGGACCATCCAGCCCCGAGTGGCTGACGGCCGTCGGCAACAGCCTCTATTTCACCGCCCCGGCGCCCACTTCCAGCTCCCCGACCGCTCCCCGGGGTCGCCAGATCTGGAAATCCGACGGCACAGCCGCCGGCACGGTGATGGTGGCGGACATCCAGCAGAGCGCCGGCAGCACCAGCCCCCACCTATTGCGCTTGGTGGACGACATGCTGTTCTTTGTTGCCTACAACAGCGGCGGCACTGGAACAGAACTCTGGTCCCTGGATGTGAGCGCTGATCTGCCGGCCTACACCACCATCGAAGCGCAGGGCAACACCACCCTCCTTCTCCGCGGCGATGGCGTC
>CAYVWU010000174.1:0-564 GCA_964455575.1 uncultured Cyanobium sp.
CGCGTCACCCTCGCCTTCAACGGCGAGATCTACAACCACCTGGAGGTGCGCGAGGGGCTCGGCTTCCGCCACTGGCGCGGCCACAGCGACAGCGAAACCCTCGTGGAGGGCCTGGCCGAACACGGCCTTGCCCTCCTGCCCCGGCTCTGCGGCATGTTCGCCTTCGCCGCCTATGACACGCGGACGGGGGAGCTGCTGCTGGCCCGCGATCGGCTCGGCATCAAGCCCCTCTACATCCAGTGGCTGGAGGACGGCCTGCGCTTTGCCTCCGAGCGCCGCGCCCTCGACCCCACCTGTGTCCTCGCGCCCGATCAGGTGAGCCAGCTCCTCGCCTGGGGCCACCTCAGCACCCCGATGGCGGACGGCTCCGTGGCCCCACCGCCCCCGTCGACGCCCCGGCCCACCGCGCTGGTCTCCCTGCCCCCCGGCCTCGTGGCGCGCCTCCAGCCGGACCGGCCCCCCCCCCCCCCCCCCCGGGGGCCCCCCCCCCCCCCCCCCCCCCGGGGCCCCCCCCCCCCCCCCCCCGGCCCCGCGCGCCCCCGGCCGGGGCGCCCCCCCCCTGGG
>CAYVWU010000174.1:574-5569 GCA_964455575.1 uncultured Cyanobium sp.
GGCCCTCCCCCGATCCCTCCGCCTGGAGCCCCCTGCCGATCCGCTCGGCCGAGGAGGCCCGCGGCCAGGTGCGCCAGCTCCTGGAGCAGGTGGTGCGGGAGCACCTCCTGGCGGATGTGCCCGTGGCCTGCTTCCTCTCCTCCGGCCTCGATTCCGGCATCCTCACGGCCCTGGCCTGCCGCTTCCAGCCGGGCCGCATCGCCAGTTTCACCGTCGCTTTCGCCGGCGCGCCCGAGGACGAGAGCGCCCTGGCCCGCGCCATGGCCGCCCATTGCGGCAGCGACCACCACGAGCTGCATCTCAGCGATGACCAGGCCCTGGCCTGGATCGCGGATGGGCTCGCGGCCATGGATGGGCCCACCGCCGATGGCCTCAACACCTACCTGGTGAGTCGGGCCGTGGCGGAGCAGGGCATGAAGGTGGCCCTCAGCGGCCTCGGCGCCGACGAGATCTTCGGCGGCTACCCCTCCTTCCGCGCGGCCCCCGCTCTGCGGCGCCTGCGATTCCTCCCCGCCCCGCTCCGCCGCCAGCTCCTGCGCCGCGTGCGGTCCCTGCGGCCCAAGCTCGAGGGCCTGCCCGCCTGGGACCTCTGGTCGGTGGGGCTGGCGACCCGGCGCTATTTCGGCTCCGCCGACCTGGCGGCGGCCGGAGCCCCCGCCCTGGCCTGGCCCGAGCCGCCCCCCCACCCCACGGCCGATCGCCACGGGCAGATCAGCTGGGCCGAGCTCTTCGGCTACTGCGAGCCGATGTTGCTGCGCGACAGCGATGTCTTCAGCATGGCCTCCAGCCTGGAGCTGCGCGTGCCCTTCCTCGACCACCGCCTGGTGGAGCTGGCCCTGCGCATGCCCTCCGGCTTGCACGGTCCCGCCAAGGCCCTGCTGCGGGAGGCCTGCCGCGATCTCTTTCCCCCCGACCACCTCGATCGCCCCAAGCAGGGCTTCACCCTGCCGATGCGCCCCTGGATGCTCGGGCCCCTGCGCGCCCTCTGCCAGTCCCGGCTTGAGGGCCTCCAGGCCAGCGGCTGGCTCGATCCCGCCTGGGTTCGCGGACAGTGGCAGGCCTTCGAGGCCGATCAGCTGCGCTGGACCCGCGCCTGGGATCTGGTGGTGGTCGGAGAATTCGCCCGCCGCGCCGCTCAGCCCCCCGCTCCGTAGAGCCGCATCTCAGTAGAGCTGCATCCGCACGGCTTCCGAGAGGGAGGGCACATCGGGCTCCCGGCCCCGCAGGCACTCCACCACGGCAAAGGTGAGCAGCAGCAGGATGCCGATGAAAATCGTGTTGTCGAGGGTGCGCAGCAGCAGGTTGTTGCCGAAGGTGTCCCGGAACAGGATCTCCACGGCCAGTTGCACCACGATCAGCACGATGTCGATCAGCAGGGCCAACAGGACGTTGAAGCGCACCGGATAGGGCACCTGCGGGTTGCGCACCACCGCGCCGTACAACAGCAGGAAGAGCAACAGGCTGCCCAGGCCGAAGCCGCCGACGGAGAAGAGTCGCTCAAACTGGAGCATCGGCAGGGCCGGCAAGACGAGCACCTCGAGCGCCGGAAACTGACGGAACAGCGGCTTGCCGAACTCCAGGGCGTCGCTCCAGGGGAGGGTGTAGGCCAGGGCGGCCAGCAGGCGCTGCCAGATCGGGGGACCATCCATGAGCGCCGTCGGGGTGGATCAATGGGGGCAGGCTAGGCCGCCTCCAGGGCCGCCCGCGCCGCCTCCCGCATGGCCGCCAACGGGATGTCCTCGACCCGGGTCCACAGCCGCAGCGCCGCGGCGCCCTGCCGCACCAGCATCTCCAGCCCATCGAGGGTGCGGCAGCCCCGCGCCGCCGCCCGCCCCAGCAGGGCCGTCGGACGTGGCGTGTAAATCAGGTCGTAGACCGTCGCCCCTGGACGCAGGGCCTCCACCGCCGTCTCCCCCAGCGGGCTCCGCAGGGCCGCGGCGGGATCCGTCCGCGAGGCCATCCCCACCGGCGTGGTGTTCACCACCAGATCCGCCGCCGCCAGCCAGTCGGTCAGCGGGCCGGGGGCTTCGGCCGCGGGCAATCCCTCTCCCAAGTCCACCCCCTCCAGCCCCGGGGCCCAGCCCGCGCAGCTGTCCACCAGCGCCGTCCGCGCCTCCGGGCGCCGTCCCGCCACGCCGATGCGTTCCACCCCCAGGCTCGCCAGGCCGGCGATCACCGCCCGGGCGCTCCCCCCGCAGCCCAGCACGAGGGCGCGGCGGGGCGGAGCCTCCTCCCCCAGGGGGGCCAGGAAGCCCTCCACATCCGTGTTGGTGCCGAACCAGCCGCCAGCGGGCCGCCGCACCAGGGTGTTCACCGCCCCCACCCGCTCCGCGAGGGGGCTGCGCTCCGCCGCCAGCCGCGCCACGGCCTGCTTGTGGGGCAAGGTCACGTTCAGGCCGCGGCAGTCGATCGCCTCCAGAGCCTCCAGCACCCCCGCCAGGCGCTCCGCCGGGGTGGGCAGGGCCAGGTAGACCCAGTCGAGCCCCAGCTCCCGCAGGGCGGCGTTGTGCATCGCCGGGGAGAGGGAGTGGCGCACGGGATCCCCCAGCACGGCCACCAGGGCCGTGGCGCCGCTGATCGGCTGGACCCCGCCCGCCTGAGGCGCGGTCATCCCTGGCGCGGTCATCCCTTGCGCGGTCATCCGTGGCGCGGTCATGGGCTGTCCGGGGGGTCGCTGACCTGGGCCGACTGTATGGGGGAGGCCGGCTCCGCAAGGGGGTTCCAAGCCCGGGCCGCCGGCCGGGTTCGGGAACCTCGCCTGGCCTGAGCGGGGCTGGGCTGATGAAGATGCATCCAGACCGAATTTCATCCACTTCAGGAGGTGGGAACCCATGGGAAAAGTCGTTGGCATTGACCTCGGCACCACAAACAGCTGCGTCGCTGTCATGGAGGGCGGCAAGCCCACGGTGATCGCCAACGCCGAAGGGTTCCGCACAACCCCTTCCGTGGTGGCCTACACCAAAAACCAGGACAAGTTGGTGGGTCAGATCGCCAAGCGTCAGGCGGTGATGAACCCGGAAAACACCTTCTATTCCGTCAAGCGCTTCATCGGACGCCGCGTTGATGAGGTCAACGAGGAATCCAAAGAGGTGAGCTACAGCGTTGAGAAGGCTGGCTCCAACGTCAAGTTGAAGGCCCCGGTGCTCAACAAGCAGTTTGCTCCAGAGGAAATCTCCGCTGAAGTGCTGCGCAAGCTCGCGGAAGACGCGGGCAAGTATCTCGGTGAAGCCGTCACCCAGGCCGTGATCACCGTGCCGGCCTACTTCAACGATTCCCAGCGTCAGGCCACCAAGGATGCGGGCAAGATCGCCGGTCTTGAGGTGCTGCGCATCATCAACGAGCCCACGGCCGCGGCTCTGGCCTATGGCCTCGACAAGAAGAGCAACGAGCGCATTCTGGTCTTCGACCTGGGCGGCGGCACCTTCGACGTGTCCGTCCTGGAGGTGGGCGACGGGGTGTTTGAGGTGCTCTCCACCAGTGGCGACACCCACCTGGGCGGTGATGATTTCGACAAGGTGATCGTTGACTATCTCGCCGACACCTTCAAAGCTAACGAGGGCATCGATCTCCGCTCCGACAAGCAGGCCCTGCAGCGTCTCACCGAGGCGTCGGAAAAGGCCAAGATCGAGCTCTCCAGCGCCACCCAGACCGAGATCAACCTGCCCTTCATCACGGCCACCCCGGAGGGCCCCAAGCACCTTGACCTCACCCTCACCCGGGCGAAGTTCGAGGAGCTGGCCTCCAAGCTGATCGATCGCTGCCGCGTTCCCGTCGAGCAGGCGCTCAAGGACGCCAAGCTCAGCGCCGCCGAACTCGATGAGGTGGTGATGGTGGGGGGCTCCACCCGCATCCCGGCCGTGCTTGAGCTGGTCAAGCGCATCACCGGCAAGGATCCCAACCAAACCGTCAACCCTGACGAGGTGGTGGCCGTGGGCGCCGCGATTCAAGGCGGCGTGCTGGCGGGTGAGGTGAAGGACATCCTGCTGCTCGATGTCACCCCGCTCTCCCTGGGCGTGGAAACCCTCGGTGGCGTGATGACCAAGATGATCACCCGCAACACCACGATCCCCACCAAGAAGACGGAGGTGTACTCCACCGCTGTCGATGGCCAGACCAATGTGGAGATCCATGTGCTGCAGGGTGAGCGCGAAATGGCCGGCGACAACAAGTCACTCGGCACCTTCCGCCTCGATGGCATCCCCCCCGCTCCCCGTGGCGTGCCCCAGATCGAGGTCACCTTTGACATCGATGCCAACGGCATCCTCAGCGTGACCGCCAAGGACAAGGGCAGCGGCAAGGAGCAGAGCATCTCCATCACCGGCGCTTCCACCCTCAGTGACAACGAGGTGGAGAAGATGGTGAAGGACGCGGAGGCCAATGCCGCCGCCGACAAGGAGAAGCGCGAGAAGATCGATCTGAAGAATCAGGCGGAAACCCTGATCTATCAGTCCGAGAAGCAGCTCGGGGAGTTGGGCGACAAGGTGGGCGCCGAAGACAAGGCCAAGGTGGAGCAGTTCACGGCTCAGCTCAAGGAGGCCGTCGCCAAAGACGACACCGCCACCATCAAGACCGTGCTCGAACAGCTCCAGCAGGCCCTCTATGCCGCCGGCGCCGCCGTTTATCAGAATGCTGGTGCGGCTGATGGAGCCCCGGGTGGCAATGGCAGCAGCGGCAATGGGGCCAGCGCCGGCGCCAGCGCCGATGACGTCATTGACGCCGAATTCACCGAGAGCAAGTGACCCGTCTCGCTTGACCTTTCGCGCTGGACGTCCACTGGTGGACGTCCCCGCTGAAGCGATTCAACGGTTCATAGTCTTCCTTCAGGCTGCCAAACATTGGCAGCCTTTTTCATTGGGGAGGCTTTCTTGAGGCCGCTGCTCGGAGACCGCTGATCTGGGGCCGATCAAGGGGATCCGATGATGCCATCGCGGTTGGCATCGACCTGGAACTGGTCTTCCAGAGACCAGGCTTGAAGGGAGTTGAGGGGAGAGACGC
>CAYVWU010000175.1:0-5536 GCA_964455575.1 uncultured Cyanobium sp.
TCATTCAGCTTTGCTGCTTTTTCCCAGGGGCTCGCTTTTTCAGGAAGCCCTACATGGAAGAATCCAAGCGCGTCACCACCTACCTTGTCGCGGACGTCTACCGTGCTCTGCGCCTGAGAGCTGCTGTATGTGATCGCTCTTATCGGATATGGTTAATGAAGTGTCACGAATGACATTGGCGCCGAGGACGCAGACGACCTGAAAGATTTTGAGAAAAGACAAGAAGAAGAAAGGGTTGCCCTTGAAGAGCTTGTAAGTCATCCGAGAAAAAGTGGTCGAATTTAGTCTTACTATCAAGCCTTCAGCGATCAAGGAGCCCATGGCAGTAGCTCATTTAGTCACCCCAGCTCAGTTAATCGAACGAACTCAATCATTGACTTCTCTACCAAGGCCATCAGGATCTTAAATGCTGGCTGGAGGGACAAGCCTTTATCGCATTCATCAAGGTAGCCATCGGGTCATCTACTCTGTTGAAGATCAGTTGCGCGTCCTTGATATTGTCATGGTTGATCATTGAAAAGATGTCCACCGATGAGCAGATCTTCTAACATCAAGACACAAAAGACGAAAGCTGAGGCAGGCTTTTATGCTGATGCATCCGCCCGATTCTGATCTAGAGCGTTAAACGAAAGCCAGGGAAAGCGAGAAGCGCTTCAAGATCCTCGCAGGCTGTTGATTTCCCTCCAGGAAAAGCAGAAGGGCATCTTGCCGGGTTCCCCACTGAACTGGAGGATGAATCGGGAGCAAGATGCAAGGCATGGGGGCATCTTTAGTCCGATCGATGACAAGCGCAACACAGGCCAGACAGCTTCACTCGCCTCGACAAGCTCATGACGGCCAATGAAACTAACATTGCTGGAACCTCGGTCGATCTTCTGTCTGCCAAGATTGCAATAACCAATGTACATCGCGTTGATATGCTTTCAGCCGGCCTCTAAGAGGGCACCTTCCAACGTTCAGATCCAGAAGACAGGTTCAGAGGCGCGGACGTACACCAAGATTTCTGCCCTCTTCTTCCTCGACAGCCCCATGTAAAGAGACACGAAGCGATGCCACTTTCACCCCAAAACAGCGGCAAACTGGACTTCAACCAGGGTCCAAGACATGGGCGAAAACAGCGGCATGGGTGACGGCAATTGCCAGGATGACACCATCGTCTACGCCAAGATTCATCCCGCGATTGGCATTGCGCGAGTTGGCAATTCGCTCCAGCCTGACGGCTTTTATCTCGGCCCCCAGGTGGTGGATCCGGCGCCGCTGCCCGCTCAGACCTATCGCGACAGCACTGGCGCCCTGAAGCGGGAAGTGGCTCAATTCCGGATTTACGGCTACGACGGCGCGGGCCGCGTGGTGCGCGAGCTGTGCATGGACGCGGACACGGACATCCGCTGGACCGTGGAACTCGCCAACCACAAGGCCGCCTGGTACAACTTCGAGCTGGCTCTCGACATCCCTGAGGCCGCCACCGCGACACCCTCCACCCGCCGCAACGCCTCCATCACGCACCGCTCCAGCCTGTCGATCACGCCGGGCCCCCGCAGCATCGCGGCTCCCGGCGCCCAGGGCGACGACTACCACTTCACTGGCGGCAGCTGCTTTGGCCTTCCGGTGCCGCTCGGGGAGCTGCGCACCGATGACCGCGGTCGCCTGCTCGTGTTCGGCGGCCATGGCAAATCAGCCTCCTATGACGGCAAGCCGCCCACCACCTTTGCCAATAACGACGGCTGGTACGACGACACCAGCGATGGGCCGGTGAGCGCCAGCCTGCGCCTGCATGGGCGCCCGATCGAGGTGGCACCCGCCTGGGTGGTGGTGGGCCCTCCCAACTACGGCCCCCAGCAGAAATCGGTGCGCACCATGTATGCGCTCATGACCGACCTCGCCATCCAGGCAGGCCAATTGCCGGTGCCCACCAGGCCCTCCTTTCAGCACGATCTGCTGCCGATCTTCAAAGCGATGTGCGATCTGCAGTGGATGAATGCGGGCTTCGCCGCTGGCTTCGGCTATGGCATGCCCCAGTATTTCTTAGATTCGGCCTATCTGGCCAAATTGTCTCAACCTGGCGACACCTACGCGGAACTGCGTCGCACCGTGGCCAATGGATTCCGCAACCCCTCGAAGGCGGACGCCTCCTTGAAGCCCTGGCCCTGGATCTATGGCGATGCCATGGATCTCCCCATGCCGCCGATTCCCCGGGCGATGAATGCCCTCACCCCCACCCAACTCTCTCTGCTGCAAAACTGGGCTGCTGGCCACTTCATCGCCGATTACGATCCGCACCACCGCTCCCCTCAGCAGATTGAGCAGGTGCCCCTGGCGGAACAGCCAGCCATGCTCGATCGCGCCGCCCTGGAGTTCTGCCTCGCGGATGCCTTCCATCCCGGTTGCGAGATGACCTGGCCGGTGCGTCACGCCACCATGTATCAGGAGCCCTACCGCTGGCGCCATCGCGCCAAGGACGATCCCGAGCCCGATTACGGCTCCACCCTCACCCCAGCTGAGGCCAACTCCTACAACGGTCCGCTGTACGGTCAATTCCCCGGTTCGATCACCCGCTGGATGGCGATCCCCTGGCAAACAGACACCGCCAGTTGCCGCTCCGGCTACGACCCCAGCTACGACCCCTATCTGCCCACCTTCTGGCCGGCGCGGGTGCCCAACCAGGTGCTCACCGAAGCCAACTACCAGAAGGTGATCGATCCTTCCCTCTCCCGTGAGGAACGGCTGGCGGCCTTCAACGCGCGCTTCGACTGGGACAACACCCTGGGGGTGAAGGATCAACGACTGCAAAACATGATCGACCATTTCGATCAGCAAGGCCTTGTGCTGGTGCAACCCGGCGTCGCTGACGACCCGGATTTCCCGCCCCAGATGCAGGTGTCCGACCGCGGCGGCGTCGCCATGACCCCTGAGGAGCGCCTGGAAACAGATCGCGAGATGCGACGAGTGGCCCGGCTCGGCACCCCCAAACCCGACTAGCCACCGGGTCGACCGCCATGGCCCCGACCCTCTCCCACCCGCTCGACACCCCACACCCCAGCGCTGATGCGCTCCCCTGGGACGTCATCGTCGTCGGCGCGGGCCCAGCCGGGGCGGCCCTGGCCTGCCGCCTGCGGCCTCGCTATCGCGTGCTCCTGCTCGAACGCCGCCGGCTCCCATCACCCAACCAGCCGGTGGCCCCCGACGGCACCCTTTCGGCCGATGGGCCGCCGGCCATTGGCGAATCGCTGCCCGGCGCCGCCCAGATCCTGCTGCGGCGATTTGGCCTCTTGGATCGCTTCCTCGCCGACGGCCACGCCGAGCGCACAGCCATGGTGGCCAGCTGGGATTCCACGACGCCCGTGTGGTTCGACCCCCTCCGGGACCCCAACGGACCCGGCTGGCACCTGGATCGCCGGCGCTTCGAAGCCAGCCTTCGATCCGCCGCCCTCGCCGCTGGCGCGGTGTTGCGCGACGGCTGCGGGCGGCTGGCTGTCTGCCGAGGCAACGACCAATGGCACCTGCGCTCCCAGAGTCTGGGCCAGGGCCATCGCGCCCCGGTGCTGGTCGACGCCAGCGGCCGCGGGGCCTCCATCGCCCGGCGCCTGGGGCTGGCGCGATCCCAGGACGACGCCCTGCACTGCCTCTCCCTCCACCTGCCCGCTGTCGCCCACGACCAGGACCGCTCCACCCGCCTCTGCGCCCACGACAACGGCTGGTGGTACAGCGTGCGCCTGCCCTGCGGCCAGCGCGTGCTGGCCTTTCATCTCGATGGCGACGACCCCGAACGCCGCTCCCTGTGCCACGGGCCGACCCTCCTCGCCAAGGCCCGCTCCCAACCGCTGCTGGCGGAGGTGTTGCCCGCCGCCATCGCCTCTGACCAGAGGCCCATGCCGGAGCCGACGGTGCATGGACGCCCGGCCGGCAGCGCGGCGCTGGACTTGGCCGCCCTGAAGGCCATCGATGGCTTCTACGCCGTCGGCGATGCCGCCCTCGCCTTTGATCCCATCGCCTCCCAGGGGCTGTTCCATGCCCTGGCCTCGGCCGAGGCCGCCGCCACCGCCATCGAGCGCCAATTCACCGGCCACGCCCAGCCGCGGGCCTCCTACATCGCAGAACTGGAAGCTGTCCAGAGCCGCTATCGCGCCCATTGGCGAGCCACCTACGCCGGACCGCGACGCTTCTCCAACCACCCGTTCTGGGCCAGGCGGGTGGCGACGGCAGAGCTTTAGCCGCACCGCATCCGTTCCAAGCGGCCGGGGAGCGCCTCAGCACTGGCGGCGGGGGGAACGCACCAGCGTCAACCATGGGAAGAATGGCGCAAATTTCTGACGGCGCCGCCAGACAAGCCGGGTTTGGCCAGTCCCATCCCCGCCATCTCGAGCGCCGACGTGGACTGCCAATTGAGTAAATCTAAAGTCTATTCTCTACTGTTTGCATGAACACGATTGTCCATCGGTAGCCCTGATTCCCTTCCGTGGCGAGCAGGCGGAGCTGTCCCCCCCCACCCGCTCAATCACCGCTGGTCCATGGCCTGGCTCTGGCCGCGGTTGTGGGCGCCAATTCGCTGGCCACCGGAAGGTAGGCATGAATACAGGCATGAGGGTTGGATTGACGGAGTGCACCTCACACACTGCGACTTCACACCTTGCCTCTGAACAACCTACTGAGGCAGTGCAAATGGTTGTATCGCCAAACCGATTCATCACAGGAGAGCCCATCTTGAAACGTTTCGCAACCGCGCTAGCCCTGGCCCTGGTGACCTCAACATTTTTGCAACAGGCTAAAGCGTGCACGGGGATTACCCTTGTCGCAGAAGATGGCGCGATTGTCTTTGCACGAACCCAGGAATGGGGAACCTTCGACCTCAATTCACGCATAGCCATCGTGCCACGCGGCTACGCTATCCAGACAGAATTGCCCGGCGGGAAGAAAGGCCTGTCCTGGGTCAGCAAGTATGGAATGGTCGGGGTCGATGCACTCAATAAGAATCTGTTCATTGACGGAATGAATGAAAAAGGCCTTACGGCGAACTTGTTCTATCACGAGGGGTTCACCAAATACGCCAAGTACGACCCCAGCAAGGCAGCCACCAGCGTACCGATTCTGGCTCTTGCCCCCTACCTGCTCATGAATTACGCGACCACCAATGAGGTTCGGAAAGCATTAGCCAGAATCCAGGTGGTTGGAGTGGAAGAGGCGGCCATTGGCGCCGTGCCCCCCCTGCACATGTTCTTGACTGATCGGAGTGGGAAGGCGATCGTTGTTGAGTTCACCAATGGAGAAACAGTCGTCCACGACGCCCCGCTTGGCGTCGTCACGAATGGTCCAAATTACGATTGGCATATTAACAACTTACTGAACTATGCCAACGTTGATGTTCCTCTGCCTCACCGAAAGATTGATGACCTGAGGTCAATGAAATTTGGTGCTGGCGCTCGCCTGTACGGCCTTCCCGGCGACCTCACCTCACCCTCCCGCTTCCTCCGCGCTGCGGCCTATGTCGGGCTTCCTGAAAAAGCGAGCCCCTGGGAAAAAGCAGCAAAGCTGAATGAAC
>CAYVWU010000176.1:0-5523 GCA_964455575.1 uncultured Cyanobium sp.
GCCAACACACAGTGGCAGGTGGATGTGGCGGTGTCGTGCTCCAAATTGGGCACCATTGAGAGCCTTCTTTCTGTAGCCGAAAGGTGCAGCTACCTCCAGCGCGGGCGTGACATTCTTCTCGCGCTGAAAGAATCTGGAAGACTGCACGCGAATCAAGACTACATCCGTTGGTTTGAGGAGCAACTTCAGCAGCTGGAGTGTGCCAAATAAAACCCGAGCCGCAAGGTGGGTCGGTCTGGATGCAACGCTTTGGCCTGTTGCCTTTGATTCAGTACTCCCACCCGGAAAGACACTCCACTGCGGCCACCTTCTCCCCTATCCCTTGAGAATGCAACTTGCTCAGGGGCACTGGCGGCACCTCACAAGCCAACCGCACATCCACCCACACCCCCACCGGCACCCGGAGCGCCTCCGAAATCTCCTGATCTTCCAACCCCCGCGCCACCAACCGCCGCGCCTTGATCCATAACTCCCGGTAGCGATGGCAGATGCGCAGGGCAAAGCCGGTGTCGCGCAGGTGATGGAGGAGTTCGCCTTTCACCTTGGGCACCACATAGCTGGAGGGCCGATGGCCGAGGGCGGGATCAAAGCCCAGGGCCGCCTTGCAGAGCCCCTCGTAGGCGGCGCCGAGGAGCTCGTCGTAGTCGAGTTGATGGCGGATGGCAAAGCGTCGCGCCTGCTGCCTGGCCAGGCCGAGATGGCTGAGGGCAAAGGCTTGTTGCTCGGCCGTCAGCCGCCTGGGCACTGGCCGCTGGGGGCTGGAGCCAGTTGACGGCAGGGTGCAACAGAGAGGTGCCTTACGCCTCTGACGCCCCTGTCCTGGCCGATGACGCGCCGTTCGTTGACCATTGGCGCGGCTCCGCCCGCAAGCGGGAGTTGTCGCGGAGGCGTCGGAGCAAGCCATGGCGCAGAGGCATGTGCCATAGGTTACTCAGACGCCTCCATCCCATGGCTTCTTTCCGGCAGAAGCAGCCCCAGGAAGGGCTGCTTCACCCCAAGTGGGCCAGGCCAGGCCTCCCCGCTTTCCGCTGCCACAGGCCGCAGCCCTGCGGGCTGATGAAGGGCCAAAGCGAGGAGGGCGCCAGCGGTGAGCGCGGATTGGATCTCTCGGCGCATGGTGTGGGTGTGCACTGGTTGAGGGTTCCTGGCTCCGGGCCTCCACTTCTCAACCCTGTCGTGATCGCCACAAGCTCCTGTGAGACTGTCAGTAGTCCCACAATTCAGTGACGATCCTCCAGAGGAACGGTCGCGTGATAGCGGCGCCACAAGTCATGCCGGCTGATGAGGCCATGGCAGAGGCACCAGCCAACAGCCTGCGCTCGATCCCGCACACCGATGCGGCGGTAGATGCGGGAGAGGGAATGACGCACGGAATCACAGCGAATGCCAAGTCGCTCGCTGATCTCTTGCGTGCTGTAGCCCTGCCCCACGTGGCGGAGCAGCTCCCGCTCACGGTTGGGCAGTTCCCAGGGTTGGGCCGTTCGATGGCTCCCAGCGGGTTTCCCGCCTGACTCGCCTGTCTGCACGCCCCCTGAACCATGCACAACAGGCTGCCAGGGCCTGGCTCCACTTTGCCGGCAGGAGAGGTTGGCGAACAGAGGATCCAGCCAGGGGCGATTGCAGAGGGCTGTGCTGATGGCGGAGGCCAACAGAGGCGCCTCGAACCGCTGCAGACGGCAGATGACCTGCGCTCCGGCCTTGACGAGCCGGGACAGGCGGTCCTGTTCGAGGTGATCCTCCAGGAAGAGCACCACCTGCAACCGCCCTGGCTGAACAACACCCCCCAGGAGGGGGAGCAGCTCTTCCAGGGTCATGTCCATCAAGTCGTCCGTGGCGACAAGCAAGAGGGACCGTTGCTGGCGGCTGGTGGCGCAGCGCTACAGCTCCTCACCGTTGCGGCATTGCCACTGCACACGAGGTTGCAAAGCCGCCACAGCGCTGGTGAACAAAACACTGTCGCTGCAAACGGCAAGTCGCCAGGTGATTGCGCCTGCGCTGAACGGTGGATTGACGGCAAGCGACCGTGAGAGGAGGGGATGAAAGGCCCCCTCAATTGGGGGGAATGAGTCATCGCGAGTCAAGCGAACGAAAGGAAGTCAGGCGCAAGATCCTAAGAAGTTACGCAGCGTGATGACGACCAGAAAATGCCACCGATAAGCAACGGTAAAGCAGGAGATCAGTGGCTCTAATCTTGTAGCAGAATGCTCTTGCTGAACCACTGCGCTGTTTGCGGTCCGCGCAAAATGAACGGCAGGGCCCCCAGGGGAAGCCCTGCCATCTTCTCCTCGTTCAGGTTGTCAATTCAGCTGCAGATTGTGCTCTGCGCAAACTTGCGGAATCTGTTGCCGCCTGGTGGGTCAGCTGTCAGGGCTGTTTCTGGGTCGAGCGCAGGCTCACCAGTGCGTCACCCGTAGACGTTTGTGCTTGGCGTTCGGGCTGAGACGATGGAGGCCCGAACCGCAAGACAGGTGCATGGAGGGGATCCGACATCGCCATCACCAACACCATCACGATGAGCACCAGCAATGCGGTGGGCAACACCACCAGGACGCCCACCACCGTCGCCATGAGCATCGTGGACTCAGAGCGCTCCATGATCCCTCGCCCCCGCGCGCAACTGCTCGATCGCTTCTCTCTCCAAGCGTTCCTGCTCTTCCACCTCCAGCCCCATCACCTTGCGGATCTGCCGCCGCGTCAATGGGTGCTCCCGCAGGTAGCGATGCCACAGCAGGCGGCGTGACACAGGATCCAGCCGCTCAAGGAGCAGGGGCAGGAGCGACCGCTGTGGATCACGGCTATCCGCCGCGCAGGTGGCGTAGGTAGCGGGACCATCAGGGAAATCCGCTTGATCAATGAACTTGTCATGGACGGCTGGATCCACCGGCGCTGGATCCGCAACCAGCGCCAACACGGTGGTGGCACCCTCGCGTTCGTCCTGGCGTCTTAGTTGGCGCCGATCGAGCGCCAAAGGCTCCGTCCGCCTCCAAAGGGCCAGCAAGGCCTCCAGGACTTCCGGCGCCACCGCCTCCCCTCGGGGGCCGCAGCGCTCCGCCGCCCAGGCCACGGGAGGCATCACACCGGTGCGCTCCTGCTCTTGGGCCAGAAGCCTGGCCGCGCGCTGGATCAGATCCACCTTGTCATGGGGCAGGGGAATCAAGCGTTGGCAGCGGCGTTGATAATGGCCAAAGCCCCGCCGCACCCAAAAGCTCGCGTACGTCGAAAAGCGATAGCCCCGACTCGGATCAAATTTCTCCGCCGCCCGCACCAGCGCCAACGCCGCCTCTTGAAACGCATCCGCTGTGCCCTCCTCCCGGCAGTGCAGCCCGGCCTGATGGCGGCTCCAGGTGTGGCCGATGAGGCGCAGGTTGTGGCGGACCAGATGATTCCGCGCTCGCAACGCCCGCCGCCGCACCACCACTGGGGCCTTGTCCGGGCCATCCGGATGGTTCTGCCATTGATGCACCTGCCGCGCCAAAGCAAGCACGGTGCCTTCACTCAGCGGCAGCCAGCGGGAGGAGGTTGAGAGCCAATCCGCCACGGACGGTGCCATGGGTTGCGGTCCTAGTCGCTGTTGACGGACCGGTTGTGTCGGTGGGGGTTGACGATGGGGGAATGGACGGCTCATGCCTGGAGACCGCAAATGCGGTCGTTGAATGTGGCTGGGATGCTGCCCAGCCATCCCCCATCCGACAACAAGGGGTCCCCCGTGATGTCTGAGTTACCACATCTTCTTGATTGTGATGAACGGTGCAGGCTGAGGTCTTGGGGCCTTGCTGTTGTATATCGAACAAAAACCCGTGTTTTGCAGTTCGATCTGACTGCCTACATTTGTGGGTTTGACCTGTTGGCAATCAGGCATCGTGTGATGATTCATTTGAAAAGTCCATCATTGGCATTAGCCAATCCAATACCCCTTGGCTCCCTCATCGCCCAAGCATTCGCGCTCAGAGCCGAGAGAACTCAATCGCTGCACGGAGCTTCTCGGCCGACTCAACTCAATGGTTAATCTGTTACTGAATGGGATGGGAAGGCCCTGGAGAATGGGCTCTACCCGGAGAGCTCGGAGGCCAGCGACGACGATGCCGGTGGCTGTGACGCTCGTCACATCGATGCCGAGGAGTGCTCGGCTCACGCTTTGCGCCACCCCGGCTCAGCCCATGAGCCACACCCTGGCTTTCACGTTGAGCCACCCGGCTCAGTCGCTGAGCCACTACCCGGCTCACACCTTGAGCCACCTGGCTCAGGTGCCGAGCCACCCTGCCCGCGATTTTCGACAGACCCCGGCTCAGCTGATGAGCCACACCCTGGCTTAGTGCTTGAGCCACCCCCGGCTCAACTGTTGAGCCACCCCTGGCTCACCACGTCAGCCACATTAGAAAAGGGTTTAAAAATTCAAGAAAAAGGGGTAAGAAAAGCAGAGGGTCAACAGCAACAGCCACCCCTCAGCCCTGCTGACCATCAAGAGCCAATCCATGGCCAACAGGATCCAGAGGCATCCGAGGGAGTTGTCGCTTCCCCTCCTGGCGACGCCTCAGAGGTCGAACCCCTCCATGGCCGAGAGACCTGGAGCGCTGAACGGTTGGCTCCAAGCAGGAGCCCTGGCCTGAGCCACGCTCCCTCAAGGGCCAACCCTGCATCCCCCTCCAGGCCCTGTTCTCACCAAAAGCCCCTGGCAGAGCCGGAGGTGGCTGCTTCCCAATCGAGCGCCGGACGCATCGCCGGGCCGGCTTCCGCACGCGCCGCCGGGCACCAGCCAGGCATTGCCAGCCATATGCCGACCACAGCCAGCCAAGGGCCAGTGTCCCGGCCTACGTCAGAGCTATGGCATCGGCATCGATGGGGCTGCAGTGCTGCTGACGACTGTTGGCGACAACCCAGAGCGCATTCGCTCAGAGGCGGCTTTCGCCGCCATCTGCGGCGCCAGCCCCCTGCAAGCAAGTTCAGGCAACAGCCGGCATCACCGGCTGAATCGGGGTGGCAATCGCCAGGCCAATGCCACCCTGCATCGCATCGCTGTGGTGAGGCTGCGCTGGCATGAGCAGACCAGGGCCTACGCCAAACGCCGCAAAGCAGAAGGGCTCAGCAACAAGGACATCCTGCGCTGCCTCAAACGGTTCATCGCCAGGGAGGTGTTTCATCTGCTGATGGGCAAACCACCCCGCAGAACCGCGGCCACATGAGCGGCCCAACGACCAGCGGCTCAGAACCGCAGCCAAAAACTTCGCTCAAGGGCTTGACGATCTATAGGAGCATCACTCGGAGGGGCGCTACCCACGGCCGATCGTGATACTCATGGGGCTCATGGTGGTGGAGAGCTGTGGTCGGTGGTGGGTGTCTGGGAGGGGTTCCCCTGCGAGGGTTCCGGCCCCGCCCGCGCAAGTGGCACCAGCCGCCCTGGGTAGCCTGTTGGGCTGCCATCGCTCGGCAGCTTTCCGCTGCCATGGCTGAGCCCTCCACCACCCACCGCCCCTACGTGCTCCTGCACCGGAGCACCGGCACCGCGCTGTACACCACCTACGCCAC
>CAYVWU010000177.1:0-5508 GCA_964455575.1 uncultured Cyanobium sp.
TGGCCGAGAAGATGAGCCACATCTCCACCGGCGGCGGCGCCAGCCTGGAGCTGCTCGAAGGCAAGGTGCTGCCTGGCGTCGCAGCCCTGGATGAGGCCTGAAGACCCAGCCCCGCCCCGGGCCCGGGCCCGGGGATCCCAAGTCCGGGCCCGGGGAACCGTGGCCCGGGCGTCTGTGCTGCTGACCCTTTCCCTGCCCTGGACAGCGGCACCGCCTCCTTTGGCCGCCTCGCCCGCGTCCGCCCCCCGGTTCTCCTCCATGGCACCACCGCCCTCTGGAGCTCATCCCCTTTCTGCGGCTGAACGGCTGCAGGTCCTGCGGAGCCGCTTGTCCCGCAACCGCGACCACCTGGAGTCCACCTCCCGTCGCCTGACCCTTCCCCAGGCGCTGGCCATGGCCCTGGAACGCAATCCCATCCTGGCCCAGGCCCATGACGGCATCGAAGCCACGCGCTGGTCGGGGGTGGCCATTCGCCGTGAGTGGATGCCGAGCCTCAAGGCCGGCAACAGCAATCCCGGCCTGGTGGGGGTGCAGCAGCAACGCGATGACACCCTGTCCGTCTCGTCTCCGGAGCTGACCCTGGAGTGGACCTTCTTCGACCCCAGCCGCCAGCCCCGCGCCCGGGCCAACGACGCCTCTCTGGAGGCCGATCGCTTCCTTTTTGATGTGGAAGCCCGTTCTCTCGTGCTCAGCGTCCAGGAGAGCTACTTCGATCTCCAGGCCCTGCTGGCGCTGGAGAAGGAGTACGGCGAGCTCAGCGCGATGGTGGATCACTGGCTGCCCCTGGCGCGCGCCAGGGGCGCGGGGCGGGGCGGGGCGGAGAGCCCCGATGTGGATCAACTGCTGAGTCAGCAGCTGGCGCAGCTGATCCTGCGGATCGACACCCATGAGCAGGTGATCGCCGCGGCCTCCAGGCTGGCCCGGGCCCTCAGCCTTCCCCCCGGCGAGCTGGTGCTGCCGGCCGAACCCCTCGCCTTGCGCGGGCAGTGGACCCTCTCCCGCCAGGAGTCGATCGCTCAAGGCCTGCGGTTGCGGGAGGAGATCCAGCGGAGCTTGGCGCTTGCCCGCGGTCTCGGCTGGACCGCCTTGGCCACCCGCTCGGGCTATCTGCCGACGCTGTCGCTGGAGGGAACCGGGTCGACACAGACCAACAGCGACTCCTCGGATCTCAGCTCAGAGGCCACTGTGGGAATGAATGTGCGTTGGACCCTTTTTGACGGGGGCATCCTGATGGCCAAGGCCTCTGCCCAACAGCAGCGGCGGCGGCAGGCCCTCCAGCAGGCCGAGCTCGATCGGCTGGCCGTGACGGAGGAGGTGGAAACGGCCTATGCGGCTTACATCAACAGCCAGATCGTTGTCGACACCGCCAGCGCTCAGAAGGAGAGCGCCAGGGCGTCGTTCCAGACGGCGACGCGCAGCTTTCAGGGCGGCTCCAGCGATGCCACCACGCTGTTGCAGGTGCTGGCCAACACCCGCGGGGCTGTCGAGGCCTGGTGCAGTGCGGTGCGCAAGCACAACCGCAGCGTGGCGGCGTTGGAGCGCCGGTCCGCCCGCTGGCCGGAGGCGGCCCAGCCCCTGTTGCGGGAGCGGGTGGCTCAGTTGGAGGCCACCCGCGGCGTGGATCCCGCGGTTGGCGACGACCCGCGGGCCCGCCCTTCCGGAACACCGCCCCTTCAGATCTCGGCGCCCGCGCCAGGGCCCGCGCCCGCGCCAGGGCCTCCGTAGCGCGGTCCCTGCGGCTTCTCCAGGCGCCGCCACTGGGGCATGGGCAGCCCGTTGCGCTGGAAGACGGCCTTCAGCTCGCTCATCTGCTGTCGCCGTTGGAGACGCATCGCCTCCCGTTGGGCGCGCATGCACTCCGTCAGGGCGTCATCGTTGCTGGCGCTGTTGATGCAGCTTTCGGCGCGCTGCAGGATGGCGATCCGCGCGCGGTGGTCCTGCAGGGAAAGGCGGCGCATGTCGGGGAAGATCTTCTGGCGCTGCTCGGGGGTGAGGCGCTCGCGGTTGGGCATGGGGCCGACGGGCTGGGCCAGGGCAGCGGAGCCGGAGAGGCTGAGCAGCACGACCAGGGCGAGCCGCGGCAGGGAGGGGGAGACGGGAGTCATGGCCGAGAGCAATGGGTGACACGGTCATCCTGGGCAGCGCGCCTGACGGAACTGTGACCGTGCGCCGCGCGGTTGTGACCGGATGTGACCGCGCCTCAAGCCAGCGGCAGGGAGCGGCCGGTGAGCGTCACCACAAAGCCCCCGCCTTCGGCGGCGGTGCCCTGTCGGCAGGAGAGGGTGCCGCCATGGGCGCGGGCCACCTGTTCGGCGATCGCCAGGCCGAGGCCGCTGTGGCCCAGGCCTCCCCGGGCGGGATCCAGGCGCTGGAAGGGTTGTTTCGCCCGCTCCCACTCCGACGCCGGCAGGCCCGCTCCCCCATCGCCCACGCGGATGGCGAAGCCCTCCTCCGGCAGGGACCGCAACCACAACCGCAGGGGCGGCTGGCCGTGGTCCTCGGCGTTGCGCAGCAGGTTGGCGACGGCGCGGGAGAGGGCCACCGGCCGCACGCGGCGCTCCATCGGTTCCAGGTCCAAGGCCACGCGCTCCACGGCGTTGGCCGCTTCCGCCACCAGGGCGTCGAGGGGCAGCGGGAGCGCGGTTTCCCTGCCCTCCGCGCCGACGAACAGCAGAAATTGGGCCGTGATGGCCTCCAACGCGCAGAGATCCCGCTCCGCCCGCGCCCGTTCCTCGGCGCTCCAGGGGGTGCTCTGGGCCAGGCGCAGCCGCAGCCGCGTCAGGGGCGCCCGCAGGTCGTGGGCGATGCCCGCCAACATGGTGGAGCGCTCCTGGCTGGCCTGGCGCAGGCGGTTGAGCATGGTGTTGAAGTGGCCGGTGAGGTGGCGCACGGAAGCGGTGCCCCGCTCGGGCACAGGCCGCGGCTGCGCGTCCAGCCCCACCGCCTCCAGGGCGGCGTCGAGCTGGCGCAGGGGGCGCTGCACCTCCAGGCTGAGGAAGAGCAGCAGGGCGGCCAGCGCCCCGAAGGCGCTCGCGAGGGAGAGCAGCTGGGGATCCGGCGGCCAGCCGCGCAGGGCCGGAATGGGCGCGAAGAGCCAGGTGGTCTCCAGGGAGGTGTTCAGCTGCACCCAGGCGCCCCGCCCGGGCCCCCCCGCCGCGGCGGTCTGGGCGGGCCACACCTGGGGGCAGGAGGTGAGCTTGCGGCAGAGGTCGGCGCGCAGGGCCTCCGCCTGGCGTCGCAGGGCGCTGGAGGCGGGCCGGGCGGGCGTCACCGCCCACGGGGGTCGCGACCCCACCGCCACCGCCGTGCCCATCAGCTCGGCCAGTTCCCCGGGGGTGGTGCGCTCCAGGGCCACCTGGCTGAGGAGCACCGTGGCGCTCACCTGGCTGGCCAGCTGGCGGCGCTGCTGCCGCTCCAGCCGCTCGGCAAGCAGGAGGTGCAGGAGGAGCAGCCCCAGCGCCGTGAACCCCGCCGCGGCGGCGCCATAGCCGAGGGGGCGCAGCAGGGTGGCCAGCCGGAGCCTCCCCTCAGCGCTGGCGGGGTTGGCCATCGGGAACGAACACGTAGCCATACCCCCAGACGGTCTGCACGTAGCGGGGTCGAGCGGGATCGGGTTCGATCAACTTGCGCAGGCGGGAGATCTGCACATCCATGCTGCGGCTTTCGGTTTCGCTGCTCGGGCCGCGGGCCAGCTCGATCAGCCGCTCGCGGGAGAGGGGGCGATGGGGATGGCCCACGAAGGCGGCCAGCAGCGCGAATTCCCCACTCGTTATCGGCAGGGGACCCGCCGGACCGTGCAGTTCCCGGGTGGCCAGATCGATGGTGCAGTCGCCGAAGCGCACCGGTTCCCCCTCGGGTTGGGGGGCGCCGCCGGGGGCGGGGGCGCGGCGGCGCAGGATGGCCTCGATCCGGGCGGTGAGCTCGCGGGGCAGGAAGGGTTTGGCGAGGTAGTCGTCCGCGCCCTGCTCCAGCCCGATGATGCGATCCACGCCATCGGCCCGGGCGGTGAGCATGAGCACGGGCAGGGCGTCGCCCCCATCCCTCAGCCGCCGCAGGAGGGTGAGGCCGTCCTCGCCGGGGAGCATCAGGTCGAGCACCAGCAGATCGGGCCGTTCGCCGCCAAGCCGACCCTCCAACCGCGCCTGGAGCTGGGCGCCATCGGCGAGGGTGCGCACGGCGTAGCCCTGGTCGCCCAGGTAGGCGGCCAGGAGAGAGCGCACCTCCGGATCGTCATCCACCACCCAGACGCGATGGGGTCGGCCCATGGGATCAGGGATCGAGGGCCGGGCGGTCGGAGACGACCCGCACGCGCTTGGTGGCGCTCACCACGCCCTTCGGGTGGACGAGCAGCACGGCCCAGGTCTGATAGCCGGGCGTCTGAGGCGCCTGCACCACCTTGAACAGCCCCCCGCCCATCAGGGCCGCCAACTCCATGCGAGGACTCTGCAGGGACGCCACCTGTTCCGGGGAGATCGCCTGAATCCCTCCCGCCACCAGGGCGCCATCCAGCGGCTCATCAAAGATCACATCCACGTCGTAGCGCTGGCCGGTGAGCACCGCGTCGGGAATGAGGAGGCTCACGGGGGGGGAGTTTTCACCGCTGCGGAGCAGGGATTGCTCGCGCCAGATCGTCTGCCCGACGAAGCGCTGGCCGTCGGTCTGCAGGGAGAGGCGCTGCTCCGCGTCGAGGCGATAGATGCTGCCGCCCTGCTCGCGGGTGCCGCTCACCTTGAGGGTGACGCTGGCCTGGCCATCCCGCAGGGGGGGACCGCTCTTCACTTCCCAGCGGGCGTTCGGAAAGTTTTGCCGCAGCAGTTGCCGGCGTTGTTTCACCTCCTCCGGGTTCAATCCGGGCCCTTTGACCAGCAGGGAATTGAGAGCGTTGTCGTCTCCGCTGTTCAGAGCCGCTTCCAGGGCGAGGAGCTGAGCGGAGCTGGGGCTGGCGGCGCGGGCGGCGGCGGGGCCGAGGACGGGAACCAGCAGGAGAGCGCCAAGGAGAAGGGCGGGGAGGCGGCGCTGATGGGGCATTGCTGGAGGGCGGAACGAAGGAGGAAACGCGGGGGCGGAGGCGGCCGGGAGCGAAGCGGCGATGCCTGACTTTTAAGTTAGGCCCGTCCCGCGCCAGCGCCAGGCTTTCACCATGCCAACCCTCTTGATCGCGGCCAGCGGCACGGGTGGCCACCTGTTTCCGGCCTTGGCGGTGGCGGAGGCTCTGCCGGCCGAGTGGCGGGTGCGTTGGTTGGGGGTGCCCGACCGTCTGGAGCAGACCCTGGTGCCCGCCGCTTATCCGCTGCACACCGTGCGCGCGGGAGGCCTCCAGGGGAAAGGCCTGCGCAAGCTGATCAACGCGTTCCACCTGCTGGCCGCCACCCTCCCGACCCGGCGGCTGATCCAGCGTGAGGGGATTGACGTGGTGTTCAGCACGGGCGGCTACATCGCGGCCCCGGCGATCCTGGCCGCCCGCTGGTGCGGCGTGCCGGTGGTGTTGCACGAGAGCAATGCCATCCC
>CAYVWU010000178.1:0-5507 GCA_964455575.1 uncultured Cyanobium sp.
CGCCACGCTTTACAGCGGCGGCGACATCCTCACCATGGCCGGCCCCCAGCCCACCTACGCCGAGGCCCTGGTGGAGCGGGGCGGTCGCATCGCTTACGTCGGGCCCCTGGCCGGGGCGATTCATGCGGCGGGAGCCAACGTTCGGCGGGTGGATCTGGCGGGGCGCACCCTACTGCCCGGCTTCATCGACACCCACGGCCATTTCCTCTACTTCGGCCGGAACCTGATCGATGCCGATCTCTTTGGCGCCACCACGACCGAGGAGATCGTGACGCGCATGAAGGCGCAGGCGGCGAAGGTGGGGGCAGGGGAGTGGATCGTGGGCTTCGGCTTCACCGGCGCCGCCCTGCGGCGCTACCCCAGCGTCGCCGATCTGGATGCGGTGTCGAAGGAGCGTCCGGTGATGGTCGTGGACAGCTCCGGCCATGCCGGCGCCTTGAACTCCGCCGCGTTCCGCGCGGCCGGGGTGAGCGCCGCCACGGCCGATCCTGTGGGGGGCAAGTTCGCCCGGGAGGCCGATGGCCGCACCCTGGCGGGCAAGGCGGAGGAGACGGCGCTCAACATGGTGCGGGAGCGCCGGCCGCCCTTCACGGGCGCCACGGCGGATGCGGTGGCCACGAAAGCCAGCGCCATCTGGGCCAGCTACGGGCAAACCACCGCCCAGGAATGCGGCGTGGGGTTGGGCAGCGATGACATCGCCCTGGTGCGCAATGCCATCGACAAGCGCTTGCTGAGCGTCGATCTCTACCTCTGCGCCAAGGATTCCCACGTGGACGCCATGGCGACGGCCGCCGAAAAGGTGGTGAAGGACTACAGCCGCGTGACGCCCGCGGCCGATGCCGCCTTTCAACGGCAGGAGCGCCTGCTGAGCGCGGCGGCGGCCCGCCCGGGGGACACGCAGGGGCTGCTGCTGTCCCTCCGGCCCGATCTCGACAAGCGCTACGTGAACCGCGTGCGGCTGGGGGGGATCAAATTCTGGCTGGATGGCTCCATTCCCACGGCCTGGATGAGCCAGCCCTACGCGGTGAATCCACCGGGCACCGAGCCGGGCTACCGCGCCTACCAGCAGATCCCCGATGCGGTCTTGGAGGCCGCCTTCGATCGCTGGTGGACCAGCAACGTGCAGATCAACATGCACATGAACGGCGACGCCGCCGCCGAGCAGGCGCTGCGGGCGATCGAGAAAGCGATCCGCAAGCACGGCAGGAGCGATCACCGGCCGGTGTTCATCCACGCCACTTACCTGCGACCCGATCAGATCCAGCGGCTCAAGGCGGTGGGCGGGGTGCCGAGCTTCCTCTCGGGCGGCCTGATCCCCGGCGGCGAAACGGTGGTGAAGCTCTGGGGAGAGGAGCGGGCCGGGCAGGCCATGGCGGCGATGAGCATGCAGCGGGCCGGCATCCCCTTCACCCTCAGCCACGACGCGCCGGTCAGTCCCCAACCCTGGATCCTGCCCCTGATCGATGCGGCCGTGAACCGCCGCCTCCCCAGCGGACGGGTGATCGGGCCGGATCAGCGGGTGGCGCCCTATCTGGGCCTGAAGGCCGTGACGGCCAACGCCGCCTGGCAGATCAAGGAGGAACAAACCAAGGGCACCCTGGAGACCGGCAAGCTGGCCGACCTGGTGATCCTGGATCGCAATCCCTTGAAGGTGGACCCCGCCACCATCAAAACCATCGCCGTGGAGGAGACGATCAAGGAGGGCCGCACCATCTTTCGGCGTGATTCAGCGGCCAGCGGGGCGCCCGGCTCCAAGGGCTCCGCGCTCGCCTTCCCGCGACCGGGTCTGCCCTGCCCCCATGAGCACGCCGAGGCCCATGGCCAGGAGCGGGAGCTCTCCGCCGAGGCGCGGGGAACGCTGGCCCTGTTGGAACAGGCGGCGGCGGAGCGGTGATCGCCGCCCCTACAACCCCCGCACCCCGGAGGCTCCCCCCGGCGACACGGCCGGGGCATTGAGCCGGGGCGCGAGCCGTTGGGCGTCCGCCTCCCGCTGCTCTTGCCAGCGCTGGCGGCGGGCCGCCTCCCGGGCCTCGCGGTCGCGGGCGGCCTCCACCTTGGCGGGATAGAGCTCATCGAAAAACTTGCCCAGCCCCACCGACACGCTCAGCACCCCCTCCATGAACTTCGGGTCGCCGGTGAGCTTGTTCACATCCCGGCCGACGGCGGACCAACGATCGGTGAGCTTGCGGGCATTCACCAAGGTGGCCTGCAAGTCCTCCGTCATCTTGGGGTTGTCGATCCGGGCGGTGACGGCGCGGGCATGGCGCGTGGCCGCCGCCGCCTCCACGCTGGCCTTGTTCAGATTCGCCAGGATCGGATCGGCCTTGCGCACCGAGGCGTTGAGCTCCTTCACCAGCCGCTGGGCATCCCGCACGAACACCTGGCCATCGCGGGAGAGCTTCTCCGTCTCCCCGGCCGTTTTCTCAAACGCCCGCGTGGCGGCCGCCATCTGCGGCACCACCCGCTCCCGCTCCGCCTGGCTCAGCAACCGCTGCACCGTCTCCGTCACCGACTCCAGCGTCGGGGCGGACACCCCCTGCACCTGGCCGCCGTCGCACACCTGCCGCCGCTCCTCACAGCCCGCGTCCCGCGGTCCGGGCCCGGCGGCAGGCAGCGGCGCCCCGGAACTCAGGAGCGACACCACGGCATCGCCGCCCAACAGGGAGCTGCTGGCGATCCGCGCCACCACCGGGCGGGGCAGGCGCAGCCGGGGGTCGCTGATCTCCAGCCGCGCCTGCACCCCCTGATCCGTCACCTTGACGCTGCGCACATTGCCCACCTGCACCCCCCGATACATCACGGCGGAGCGATCGGCCAGACCCGCGGCATCCGCGAAGTTGGCCTGGATGGTCCACACGTCCTGACGGAGAGAAACGCCCTTCAACCACAACCAGAATCCGAAACCTCCCCCGAGACCAGCCAGCAGGGAAAATCCGACCAAAGCTTCACGAACACTGCGGCGCATGGGTTCAACAACTCGTCGTCAGTGCTCAGCGGGCTGCATTGGCCCGGTCAGACTACCTGTGCGGAACTGAACCACGTAGGGATCGGTGCACTCCCGATACTGATCCGCGCTGCCCATCCAGCGGAACCGGCCGCCATACAGCAGGATCACCCGATCGGCGCAGCGCTCGATCGTGCTGTGCACATGGCTCACCACCACGCCGGAGGCATGGGCCAGGCCCGTGGCCTGCACGATCAAATCCTCAATGCGCGTGCAGGCCACCGGATCCAGCCCCGCCGTGGGCTCGTCGAACAGCAGCAGGGGCACGCCGCTCCGATGCTCGGTGGGGTCCTGGATCAGGGCCCGGGCAAAGCTCACCCGCTTCTGCATGCCGCCGCTCAACTCCCCGGGCAGCCGCTCCTCCGTGCCCTCCAACCCCACCGCCCGCAGGGCCTCCCCCACCCGCTCCCGGATCTCCGCCTCGCTGAGGCGGCTGCGGCGATAGAGCAGGAACCCCACGTTTTCCCGCACCGTCAGGGAGGCGAGCAGGGCGGGGTTCTGAAACACCAGCCGCACATCCGGCGGATGGCGCTGATCCAGACGCAGGTAGCGCTGCTCCACGCCCTGCACCTTCACCACCCCGGCGGAGGGCAGCAGCAGACCCGCCATCAAGCGCAGGATCGTGGATTTGCCCGAGCCGGACGGCCCCACCACCACCAGCCGCTCCCCCGGCCACACCTCCAGCGCGACCCGATCGAGGATCATCCGCTCGCCCCAGGCCATGGACACGTCGTCGAACTCCACCACGGCGGGCGCCCCCGGTCGGGACGGCTGAGCCGGATCCAGCACCAGCTCACGACGCTCGGGCGGGTGGTGCTCCAGGAAACCCCTAACGGCTGGGGTCCATCCTGCCCCTCCCTCCCCCTCCCTACAGTTCAGACAGTCATTTCAGCGTCCGCGCCCCGATCCCTTGCCCGACCGAGGCCCAACCGCGCGCCAGCCCCGCCGTCAACGCCCCTCCCGCCCCTCCGAGCGTCCCGAATGGATCGGTCGCGGAGAACGGCGCCAGCAGGATCTGATGAGCTCCTCCCGCCGGGCCGTCCGCTGGCTGCAGCCCGGCCTGGTGGTCAAGCGCTGGATGATCACCTCCGGCCTCGGCCTCCTCATCGCCCTGTTGGGCGCCGCAGTCTGGGCTGATCTGCAGCCCATCTACTGGAGCCTGGAATCCATCCGCTGGCTCCTCGCCCGCGTCACCCAGGTGCTGCCCCGCGGCATCACCGGCCCCCTGGTGCTCCTCCTGGGGGGCCTGCTGATCTGGCTGGGGCTCAACCGCAGCTTCGGCTCCATCCAGCAGGCCCTCGCGCCCGAGAAGGACACCCACCTCGTGGATGCCCTCCTCGCCCAGCGACGCCTCAACCGTGGCCCCAACATCGTCGCCATCGGCGGCGGCACCGGTCTGGCCACCCTCCTCAGCGGCCTGAAGCGCTACAGCAGCAACCTCACCGCCATCGTCACCGTGGCGGACGACGGCGGCAGCAGCGGGGTGCTCCGCCGCGAGCTGGGCGTTCAGCCCCCGGGCGACATCCGCAACTGCCTGGTGGCCCTCGCCCGCGAGGAACCGCTCCTCACCCGCCTCTTCCAATACCGCTTCAAAGCGGGCAGCGGCTTGGAAGGCCACAGCTTCGGCAACCTCTTCCTCTCCGCCCTCACCGCCATCACCGGCAGCCTGGAGGCGGCGATCTCCGCCAGCAGCCGCGTCCTGGCCGTTCAGGGCCAGGTGGTGCCCGCCACCAACGCCGATGTGCGCCTCTGGGCGGAGCTGGAGAACGGCGAGCGCATCGAGGGGGAATCCCGCATCGGCCGGGCCACCAGCCCGATCGTGCGCCTCGGCTGCATCCCCGAACGCCCGCCGGCCCTGCCGCGGGCCCTGGAAGCCATTGCCCACGCCGATCTGATCGTGCTCGGCCCCGGCAGCCTTTACACCTCCCTGCTCCCCAACCTGCTCGTGCCCGAGCTGGTGGAAGCCATCCGCCGCAGCCGGGCGCCGCGCCTCTATGTCTGCAACCTCATGACCCAGCCGGGCGAGACCGACGGCATGGACGTGAGCGGCCATCTGCGGGCGATCGAAGCCCAGCTCGCCACCCTCGGCGTCGATGAACGGCTGTTCAGCGCTGTTCTGGCGCAGGAAGATCTGGGCGCTTCCCCGCTGGTGGAGCACTATCGCCGCCGAGGCGCGGAGCCGGTCACCTGCGATGAGGCCGGGCTGCACACGCTGGGATACGAAGTGATGCGGGCGACGTTGCAGGGCACCCGTCCCAGCGCCACCCTGCGCCACGATCCCCGCAGTGTCGCCAGCGCGGTGATGCGCTTCTATCGCAAACACCGGCGGGACGGCTGAAGCGGCGGGGCGGTTGAAGCGGCGGGACGGCTGGAAAGGCGGGGCAGCTGAAAAGGCGGACGAATGAAGGCTCAGGCGCTCAATAGGCGTCCTGCATTTCGTAGAAATCGGGCTGCACGTAGTCCTTGCGCAGGGGCCAGCCCTTCCAGTCCTCCGGCATCAACA
>CAYVWU010000179.1:0-5496 GCA_964455575.1 uncultured Cyanobium sp.
TGGGGCGCGCCTTCGGCGGGCCGCGGGTGGGGGCCTGGCTGGCGGGCCTGCTCTTCAGCGCCCCCCTGCTCTGGTACTACGCCAGCCAGCCCCTGAGCTATGGCGTCGAGCTGGGCTGGGTGGTGGCCATCGGCGCCTGCGCCTGGGGGGTGGCGGCGGGGGACGCCCGCCTGGTGCTCCCCCTGGCGGCCTTGCTGGCCACCGCTGGCGGCATCCGCCCCAACACGCCGCTGTTTCTGCTCCCCCTGGTGGTCGCGGCCTGCTGGCGAGGCTGGCGGCGGGGGGTGGCGGCCTGGCGCTTCGGGGCGGGGATCGCTCTCGGGCTGGGCCTGCTGGCGGCCTGGGGCGGGGCGTTTCTGGCGGAAGTGGGCGGTCTGGAACAGTTCTGGCCCCAGTTCCAGTCATGGAAGGGCGACCACAGCGGCCAATCCCGTGAGGGCGGTCTCTGGAGCAATGTCTGGCTGCTGCTGCGCAGCGTCGGGCTCACCGCCCCGGCGGCGCTCGCCCTGGCGCTGTTCGCGCCGCTGGTTGCCCGGGGCCGGCACGCCCTGGACGCTGGCGCAAGCGCGGGCGCCGGCCTGGACGCGGAAGCTGTCGCAGACGTGGGCATGGGCGCGGGGGCGCTGGAGCGGCGCTGGCGCCAGGTCTTTCTCGCCCTCTGGATCGCTCCCTCCGCCCTCTATCTGGTGCTCGTGCACTTCACCCGCATGGGCCATGCCACCACCCTGCTGCCCGGGGTGCTGCTCGCCCTGGCCTGGCGTCTCGGCGCCCCCGGAGACCGCCAGGCCCGAGGACTCCCGCGCTGGCCGCGCGACCTGGCCCTGGTGGTGGCGCTGCAGAGCCTGCTGTTTCTGCTGGTGCCCGGCGATCGCTTTGCCGCCTCCCTGCGGGACTTCGATCGGGAGTGGGGCCAGGCCATCGCCGCCGCCCGACGCTTTGACCCCGCCACCACCCTGGTGATCACCACCGGCCGCTCCAACCTCCGCGCCTACCGCCTCCCCTCGGTGCACCTTCCCGCTTACGACCACCAGCAGGCCGATTTCCACCTCGAGCAGCAGGGCCCCACCATCGCGGTGCGCCCGCCCCTGCAGCGCCTGGTGGTGCTGGATCGGGGGCTGCGCCTGGAGCCCCCCCCCCTGCCAGGCGTGCGCGTGGACATGCTCCTGCCCGGCCGCCTGCGGCTGCTGGAGGTGCCCATCCCCGCCGGGGGCCTGGAGGTGGAGCGCGGCGCGGTACGCGCCCTGCCGCCCCCGGCTGGCGGGAAGGGCGACCAACCGCCAAGCTGAAGACTCTGCGCTTCGGGGTTTCCCCCGCCCCCCCATGCTCGAGCGGCTGGTGTTGCCCCCTTGGCTGCGCTTCAGCCTGGCCCTCCCCCTGCTGGTGCTCAACCTTTGGGTGTTGCGGCAGCTGCTGGTGCCCCTGGCCCCCTTTCCCGCCCTCTTCCTGACGGCGGGGTTGATCGCCTTCGTGCTGGACATCCCCACCCGCTGGCTGGTGGAGCGAACCCTGCCCCGGCCCCTGGCGCTGCTCGCCGTGATCGGCGTGGGCCTGGGCGGGGTGGTGCTGGCGGCCCTCTGGCTCGTGCCGCGCCTGGTGCAGCAGCTGGATGAACTGATCAAGGCCCTGCCGAGCTGGCTGTCGGAGGGGGAGGTGCTGCTGTCGCAACTGCAGAGCTGGGCGGCCTCTCGGGGCCTGCCGAGCGAATTCGGCGACCTCAGCAGTCAGCTGATCACCCGCGCCAGCAAACTGGCCAGCCAGTTCAGCCAGCAGGCCCTGGCCCTGCTCGGCGCCACCGTGGGCCTGACGGTGAACACGTTGATCGTGATCGTGCTCACGGTGTTTCTGCTGCTGGGCGGCGAGGCGATCGCCGCGGGCTTAGCCCAGTGGCTGCCCGCCAACGTGCGCGGTCTGGTCACCAGCACCCTTTATCGCACCTTTCGCGGCTATTTCGCCGGCCAACTCCTGCTCGCCCTGATCCTCAGCAGCCTGCAGATGGTGGTGTTCACCCTGCTGGGCATTCCCTATGGCGTGCTGTTCGCGGTGACGATCGGGCTCACCACCCTGATCCCCTACGCCAGCGCCGCCACGATCGTGGTGGTGAGCGTGTTGCTGGCGCTGGAGGATCCGCGCACCGGGCTGGAGGTGCTCGCCACGGCGATCACGGTGGGGCAGGTGGTGGACCAGATCATCCAGCCCCGCCTGATGGGCAGCATCGTGGGGTTGCAACCGGCGTGGCTGCTGATCTGCCTGCCGATCGGAGCCCGCCTCGGCAGCCTGCTGGGCCTGGGCGAGCTGCTCGGCCTCCTCCTGGCGGTGCCCACCGCCAGCTGCGGCAAAACCTTCCTTGATGCCTGGGCCGTGCGCCTGCGGGCGGGGGAGCCGGAGATCACTGGGGATGAGACGGGGGGGTGAGAGGGGCCCCGCCCTCGAGAAACGGATAGTCGATGTACCCCACCGGCCCCGGCGAATAAAACGTCGCCGGATCGGGCGCCTGCAGGGGGGCCCCGCGGCGGAAGCGCTCCGGCAGGTCGGGATTGGCGAGGAAGGACGTGCCAAAGGCCACGGCATCCACCGCGCCGGCGTCGATGGCCGCTGCGGCCTCCGCGGCCGTGTAGCCCATGTTGGCGACGAGCGCGCCCTGGAAGTGCTGCCGCGCTGGCGTGAGGACATCGCCGTGCTGCTGGCCCAGCAGATCGGCGCGCATCAGATGGAGATAGGCGAGAGGAAGCTCGTTCAGCCGCTGGGCCAGCCAGGTGATCAGACCCACGGGATCGCTGTCCGCCATGCTGTTGTAGCTGTTGAGGGGCGAGAGGCGCAGGCCCATCAGGGGCGTCTCCTGCGCCACGGCCTCCAGCACCTCGAGCAGCAAGCGCGCCCGCTGGGCAAGGGGCCCGCCGTAGGGGCCATGGCGGTGGTTGCTGCCATCGCGCAGGAATTCATCCAGCAGGTAGCCGTTGGCGCCATGCACCTCGACGCCATCAAAGCCGGCGGCCATGGCATGGCGCGCCGCCAGCCGGAACCCCTCCACAATCCCCGGGATCTCGCCATCCTCCAGGGCGCGGGGCACCACATAGGGCTGCTTCCCCTCCGGGGTGTGCACTTCATCGCCGGTGATGGCGATCGCGCTGGGGGCGACGGGCTGGAGGCCGTTGTTGAGCAGCGGATGGCAGGCCCGGCCGCCATGCCAGAGCTGCAACACGATGCGGCCGCCCGCCTGATGCACCGCCTCAGTGGTGTGGCGCCAGCCGTCGATCTGCGCCTGGCTGTAGATGCCGGGCTCATGCCAGAAGGCGGAGTTGCCTTCCTGCACCATGGTGGCCTCGGCGATCAGCAGCCCGCCGCTCGCCCGCTGGGCGTAATACTCCGCCATCAGCGGCGTCGGCACGTGGCCCTCCTCCGCCCGGCAGCGGGTGAGCGGCGCCAGCCAGATCCGATTGGGCACCTCCAGCGGACCGACGGTCAGAGGGGAGAACAGATCGGGCATGGGGTGGGGGAAAGACGGGGGGTGAGGGGATTCTGGGGCAGGTCACGTGCGGGCTCCCACCGCCCCCGCTCCCTGACCTCCCCCCACCCGCTCCTCCCTCCCCCTTTGCCTCGCCTTCCATGGCAGCTTTGTCGAGCCCCTGCGCCTGCGGTCCTCCGGCAGCATCACCGGGCAGATCAAGACACCCGTCGTGCCGGTGCGCGAGGAAGTCCCTCACTGGACATTCGGCACACCCATGCCAACAGCCTGGTCTCGGAGTTCTCCAGAACCTCCCTGACGTTTTTCAAATCAGGAAGGGAACGTCTTCCGCGGAGCCTCTGAGACATGATTGGAGACAGTGGCTTTCAGCCGCTCAACAACCAGCAGCACAGCGACGGGCACAAAGAGTAAATACCATAGAACGTAGTTGATGTGGTAATGGAGATATGAATGCCCCTTCGCGGCAAAGAACCAGCTTGCAGAGCCGACAAAAAAACCACCAAGTGCAAGACTAACGGCAGAATCTCGCCTGGTAGCGAAGAATATTATCGCCACAAAAGCGGGGAACGCAAATACTCTATGCAAAGCGTCCTGAAATAGCCTCTTGATCAGAAGTGATATAAGATTCGGCGGCAGAGTGGCGATGCGCTCAACTGCCTTCTGGACGTTGGCAGATTTGAAATCGTCGCGGATTTGGAGCAGGGAGGACCGTTGAGGATCCGACAACGAAAAAGAGTTGGGATCAGCTCCAACCCAGGGCAAGAAGGATGGCACAAATAAATACTTTGCCGCCACTCCAATTGGATTTGAGGTCAATGATTTGGCATAACCAGTTCGACAGGTTTTCAGCCGTTTGGGATCGCTGATATTGTTGCAGACTTTTTCAACAATAGCCGCAGGCGTAGTCGAGCTCGTCCTCTTCGAAGCCGTCTCCCAAATGGTCTGCAGCCCAGGCTCTCCAAGAGCTTTCAACTGACTGGCATGCATAGCGATAGCAGCACCGAAAGCCAAAAGAAACACCAACGTGATAATCAGGCCTCGCTTAATGATAAGAGATTGGCAAATACAGCCCAGACGAGATACCGAAACAAACGCAAGCAGGCACGCAAGATAAATGACAGTAATATACTCATAACCACAGAGAAGCCTCGCAAGAACCACGCAGAAAAGCACTGGGATCAAGACCAGATAAGCGATAGTTTGTCCCCTATTTGTAGTGAGACGCGAGAACAGAGTGGCCGACAAAGCGCTTACCAAGGAGGGAGCAAACCAGGTAAACTCAACCCAATAAAGATTTCTGGCAAAGACAATTACCCATGGACCGAGTGCCAAAGACAATGCAAAGGCAGTAGACGCGATGCCAGAGAACCGATTGGCCCGCAACAGCAGATATGCGCTGGACAAGCAGAACGCCATGCAGGAAGCGACAAGCAGCTGCAAAGCAGAAATGGAAAACCCTTTAGAGAAAAGGAAGGCAAATACTTTTACCTGCAGTCCATACTGAGAATTATAGGTTTTGAAGTCTCCATCTCGGTTGCCACTGCTAAACAAACGATGGGCATCCAGGTACTGATTTTGAATTTCCGGCCGTGTGTATCGGCCTAGAACGACAGGTTGGCGCGAGTTGGCCTTGCTGGAATGAAGAATGCCATCAAGAACCAACTGCTCAGAGTCCAGCTGGTGCTGGATGAACCAGGAGGAAGGAGCGGCATAAAAATAGTTACCAAAGAATGAACAGGTGGCAACAACGAAGATGAAAGCCGCGACCAGGAGCTGAGGACAAGATGAAATCCTGGGGGAATGCATAGACATAGGAGAATGCCGGTAAGATCAAGCAAGAGGAGGCATGTCAGGCAGTGCCGAAAACAAGAAACATATAAGGAGTTCCACCATCATTCAGCGATCAAGATCTCTAGGCATGCGTTTATTTGACTCGATCGCATCCAATCTCTCTGGGTTGTAACGATTAAGGACGGCTGAAAACAAGACCATGAGAATATCAAGGTTTCCCCGAAAAAAAGAAATCTTGGTTG
>CAYVWU010000180.1:0-3516 GCA_964455575.1 uncultured Cyanobium sp.
GCCGCTCAAGGTGATGCCCCGTTCGCCCACCAGGGTGCGGTACCCATCCGGGAAGCCACGGATATCCCCCTCCAGCCGTGCCTGCCGTGCCGCCTCCTCCACCCGCTCCTGGGAAGCGCCGGGATCGCCGTAACGCAGGTTGTCCGCCAGGGTGGCGGTGAACAGATACCCCTCCTGGGGCACCAGAGACACCTGGCGGCGCAGGGCATCGAGGCCCATCGCCGTCACATCGACCCCGTCGAGGAACAGCTGGCCCTCCGGCACCTCCACCATCCTCCCCAGGGCGCGGGCCAGGGTGGTCTTGCCACAACCGACCGGCCCCACCACCGCCACCAGTTCCCCAGGCGCAAGACGGAAGTGCAGATCCTCCAGGGCAGGGCGGGCGGCACCGGGGTAGCGCACGCACAGCCCGCGGGCTTCCACCGCGCCGCGCGGCTGGGCCGAGGGCGGCTGCGGGTTGGCCGGCGACACGATCAGGGGTTGGCGGCTGAGCAGCTGCTCCACCCGCTCCAGGCTCACCTGGCCGGTCTGGAAGGTGTTGAGTGTGAATCCCAGCAGGGCGGTGGGGAACACCAGCCGCTCCACGTACAGGATCAGGGCCACCAGCCCGCCGATGCTCAGCCGGCCCGCCTCGATCTGGCCCGCCCCGAGCCCGAGCAGCACCAGCAGACTCAGCGAGGAGATTCCCTCCAGCAACGGAAACAGGCTGCTGCGGGTGCGGGCCAGCTGCAGGGCGGTATCGCGATAGCCGCGGTTGAGCGCCGCGAACGCCGACTCCTCGGTGCGCTCCTGGCCATAGATCTTGATCGCGCCGATGCCCGAGAGGTCTTCCTGCACCAGATCGCTCAGCGAGGCCAGCGCTTCCTGCTGGCGCCGCTGCTGGCGCATCATCCGCCCGCCGAACAGGCGCACCACTACCAGCATCACCGGGTAGAGGGCGAGCGCGGCCAGGCTCAGCCAGGGGTCGATGCGCAGCATCGCGGGCAGGGTGAGGGCGTAGGCGAGCAGGGTGTTGGTGAGGCTGAGCACGGCGAAGCCCATCAGCCTCCTCACCTGCTCCACATCGCTGGTGGCGCGGCTGATCACCTCGCCGCTGCCCACGCTCTGCACCCACCCCGGTTCCTGCCCGAGCAGGTGGTCGAAGATGCGCTGCTTGAGATCGGCCTCCACCTGCCGGCCGACCCCGAACACGAGCATGCGCGAAGCGAGCCGCACCGCCGCCATCACCGTGGCCAGCCCCCCCAGCAGCAGCGCCTGGCGCAACACCACCGCCAGCGAGAAGCCCGGCTTGAGCTCATCGATCACCCGCTCCACCAGCAGCGGGATCGCCACCCCGAGCAGGTTGACGAACACCAGCGCGATCACCCCCAGCAGCACCGTGCGCCGGTGGGGCCGCAGGTAGCGCCGGATCAGGTCGAGCCGCAGGGCGCGCATCGCGGGGCCGCTGATCACAGGAGCCGCCTAACCTACGGCCGAGCCCTATGGCGCCGTTGCCGCATGACGGAGATCCAGGAGCAGAGCCATCCGCTTCACGCCACAGATCGGCAGGTGGTGGATGGCCTGTTGGCGGTGTCGAGCCCCGAAGAGCAGCACCTCGTCGATGCCGCCCGACTGCTGAACCGCTACGACGGGTTCCCGGGTGCCAGCGACCTGCGCCACGACCTGGAGAAGCTGCTCACGCTCTGGAAGCTCGACCGGCCCAGCCTGCAGCAGCGCACCCGTGCGATCTGGGCCGCCGGCTTCCGCCCCGGCCCGGCGGCTCCCAGCGAGGCGGTGGGATCAGGATTCGACACCACCGGCGACCAGCAGAGCTGACCCCTCGCCGGGGATCGCCAGATCGGCCCGCTTCGGGTGATAGTGGGAGGGTCCCCATCACCCGGCCCGGCGTGCCCTGCACCCGGGCTTTTTTCTGCCCATACACCCCCACCCCTCCGATGAGCTCCGCCGCCTCCGCCTTCACCGGCCCCGCGCTGCTCGAGCCGTTGATTCAGGGCCGCGACCTCGATGCCGCCGCCGCCGCGGGCTTGATGCAGGGCTGGCTGGCCGGTGCGGTGGATCCGCTGCTGACCGCAGGCCTGCTCACGGCCCTGCGCTGCAAGGGGGTCACCGGCGAGGAGCTGGCCGCCATGGCCGGGGTGCTCCGCCAGGCCTGCGCGCTGCCGGCCGAGCGGCCACCGCTACCGCTGGTGGATACCTGCGGCACCGGCGGCGCCGGCGTTGACAGCTTCAACATTTCCACCGCCGTTGCCTTCACCGCCGCCGCCTGCGGGGCGACGGTCGCCAAGCATGGCAACCGCAGCGCCAGCGGCCGCGTCGGCTCGGCCGACGTGTTGGAGGCCCTCGGCGTGAATCTGCAGGCTCCCACGGCCCGGGCGATGGCTGCCCTGGATGCTGTGGGGGTCTCCTTTCTGTTCGCCCCGGGGTGGCATCCTGCCCTGGCGGGCCTGGCGCCGCTGCGGCGCACGCTGGGGGTGCGCACGGTGTTCAACCTGCTCGGTCCGCTGGTGAATCCGCTGCGGCCCGAGAGCCATGTGCTGGGGGTGGCCCGGCCCGACCTGCTCGATCCGATGGCGGAGGCTCTGCGACGCCTCGAACAGGGTCGCGCCGTGGTGGTGCATGGCCACGGCGGTCTTGATGAGGCCACTCTTTCGGGCCCGAGCGAGCTGCGGGTGCTGGAGAACGGCAGCCTGCGGCGCGAAGCGCTGGATCCCTGGGCCCTGGGGCTGGAAGCGGCGCCACTGGAGGCGATCTGCGGTGGCGGCCTGGAGGAGAACCGCAGGATCCTTGAGGCGGTGCTGCAGGGCGGCGGCACGGCGGCCCAGCGGGATGTGGTGCTCCTGAACACGGCCCTGGTGTTGTGGGTGGCGGAA
Organism: uncultured Cyanobium sp.; assembly: GCA_964455575.1. Lineage (GTDB taxonomy): Bacteria > Cyanobacteriota > Cyanobacteriia > PCC-6307 > Cyanobiaceae > Cyanobium. Next base: position 2,871 of record CAYVWU010000180.1, read on the forward strand.
CGGACCGACTCGGTCGCCGAGGGGGTGGAGCAAGCCCGGGCGGCCCTGGCCGCCGGCCTGCCCTGGCAGCGGCTGCGCGCCCTGGCGGCCTTTCTTGCACCCGAGGCGCCGGCCTCTGCCGCGGGCGCTGCGGGATGATCCCCCCAGGTGACGCATCCGTGTTGACCCCCTCTTTCTCCCCTCTCGACCCCGCGGCGGAGGCCGTCCTGGTGCTGGCCGACGGCCTGGTGCTCCGCGGCCAGGCCTGCGCCCATTTTCCCTGAATAATGATGCGCTCATTGAAAGAGATGGCGTTTTTTACTGTGCTGGCTGACATCATCTCTACAGACCACGGAAAACCGATACACATTTGATCAGCAACGAGCTTCTGGCGTGCGTTAGAAACAACTGTAGGGGCTGATGCATCAAAATCCATGTTCTTGAGAATCATGAAGGCAGGAATGGTAGCGAGCCCAAACATATCTCTCATTGCCCTTGTCTTCTCCAAGTCATAAGGCATGACATCTATCCCTTCAATCTTGCGACAGCTTTGCTCAAAGTTTTCCTCATCGCGGTCACAACTTACGAAAATGACTTTGCAGCGCTTCATTGTCTCGAGAATGGGTGCCACCTTAACTATGGTCGGAGCAAGATCACGGCAATGAGG
>CAYVWU010000180.1:3539-5448 GCA_964455575.1 uncultured Cyanobium sp.
TGCAGAATACTTTTCCTCCTGAGATGTTACACGAATGTTGTCCCCAACCAGGGTGCCACGCCACTCACTTGAGGCAGTGGGGACCATCGTGGTAGATTTTTTATGTGGCTTGGAAATCTCGAACAAGTTCACAGCTCTCGTCAGTTCCTCGATCTTGTGAAAGAAATGGAGGGGTGAAGACAAATAATAAATTCTCTTTATGTTGTTTGATGCTGTTAGTGAGGGGTCATAACAGGTGTACCGTATACCTCATGTGAAGTGTATGTTTCGTAGAGGCGCTCTATCAATAAAAATATTTTATCGTGCCTGTGTTTTTTTCAAGAGTCATCACTGCCGTTTTATCTTGAATGTTGACGAGAGCGAAGGAAGGAGTATTCAGCGAGAATACAACGGGGAATTGCTCTGCACAGTGGTCTTAAATATATGCCACACGAATTGGGGTGTCATGACGACTGCACTTTGAATGTCAGGAAGGATATCCCCAACGATTTTACATCCCTAGGGATACCTTCTGATGTGAATGACACAATTCGTCAGAAGGATTGAGTCAATCTGGGAAGTCGAAAAATCATAAGCAGACAAAAGAGTTCTCATAGAACCGGTCTTGTCAAACTTTGCAAACTGCATTGTTCCCGCTTCGAGAGTAGTACAAGCAATCGGGCCATAATATCATATAGTACATATATCCATCTTATGCCACTGCAATCAATGTAGTTATCATTAGTATGCCGATGCAATCAATGTAGAAAGCCAGACATCCTCAGAATCGTTTCACTTCAAAATTTCCATAATCCTTCATAACAATATCTCCCGTTTCAACTCCATGACAACCATGACGTTTCTCAAAGGATCCGTGTTTGTCATGCTAGCTGGCATGTCATGTGCGAATGAACACACTCGAATGCTGGGAAAAGCTGGGAAGATTGAGAAGCCTACAACCTCTCCAACTCCCAGCCCAGTCGTCACTCCATTCCCAGTGTCTCCATTTTCTGTCATGGGTGTAACCCATACTGCCATCAGAGGATGGATCCTGCAGATGGAGGAAGATTGCCTTGAAGCGGTCGAAAACTGGACCAACAAAGATAAGCTCAACGCGGCCATAGGAACTGTCCGGACACTGTTGAGTCTGATCAATCCTCACATGAAGCAGGAAGATGACCGTTTCTATGTGGCTGTTGACAATACTTTCAGCTGTGCCACTGATAATGAGGGATTTCGTGAGGAGCACAGAGCTGATGAGGCCGAACAACTTGTATTGACTGACTTTATCAACAGGCTGTCCGACCCAGCATTGACATTGTCCCAGGCTCACGAAATTTGTGCTGAAACTTTTACCTTTGCGTCTGAACATGAGGCTCATCTAAAGCACGAGGAAAACATTTTGTCGCCTCTTACAAGGCAATTTCCTCCAGGGTCTCCGCCCTCCATTGTACACCACATCCTCATGACTAACTTTGACAGCATCCGTGATTATTGGTTTGCTACCGCTTTGACTCAACTTGTTAAACGAGAAGCATTGACTGTAGTAGGCACTTATGTAGCTGCAGTGAAGAGGGTTTTGACTGAAGAGCAGTATTCTCTCATTCTACCAGATATCATGGAGGCTTGTGGAGAAATTTGGCCGCGGGTGGAAGAACGTTTGATTGGCGATGCTGGAGAGTACACTGGTGCTGACGAAGCTAAACTCCCGGCTGGAATTTTCGACCCACCAACATGTGGAGGGTGTTTTGGAAGGAAGTGTTAAGTGTTGTATTCATGTTATCTGAAATTGGCTTGTGCATTGAATCATTGTATGAAAATAATATGATCATATACAAATATTGTTCCACACCATGTTCCACCGTGATATACCTACTAAGGCTGTCATTTTGTATCTCCTTATCTGTAATCCATAAGGCATTAGTGACTT
>CAYVWU010000181.1:0-5418 GCA_964455575.1 uncultured Cyanobium sp.
CGAAGCTGTGGAAACCCAGCCAGATGCACACCCAGTTGAGGTGGCTGATCAGGGCATCGCGAGCTTTCAGCACCCGATCGAGCACGTTGTCGACATGCTTCGCCGGGTCGTAATCCCTGATCATGGCGATGGCCGCGTGGGCTCCGGCACCAACGATCAGGAAGCCACCGATCCACATGTGGTGGGTGAACAGTGACAGCTGCGTCGGGTAGGAAACGCCGATGTAGGGATAGGGCGGCATCGCATACATGTGGTGCGCCACGATGATCGTGAGCGAACCGAGCATGGCCAGGTTCAGACCCAGCTGCGCGTGCCAAGAGGTGGTGAGGAATTCGAAAAGGCCGTTGTGCCCGTTCGGAGCGGGGAACAGGAGGGGATCACCCTTCTGGCCTTCGAGAATTTCCTTGATGCTGTGGCCGATGCCCCAGTTCGTGCGGTACATGTGACCCGCCACGATGAAGAGCACCGCAATCGCCAGATGGTGATGGGCGATGTCGGTCATCCACAGGCTGCCCGTGACCGGATTCAGGCCTCCCTTGAAGGTCAGGAAGTCGCTGTAAGCGGCCCAGTTGCCGGTGAAGAAGGCAGAGATGCCCGCTCCGAAACCAGGGAACAACTGTGTGAGCAGATCCAGGTTGAAGAACTCGTGGGGCAGCGGAATGTCCGCCACCGAGGCAATGGTCTTGCCATTCAGCACGAGGGGTTGACCGGCGTCGATGGCATCCAGCAGCTGCGTGGTGGGCAGCGACACATGCAGAAGGTGACCTGTCCAGGACAGGGAACCCAGCCCAAGCAGACCGGCCAGATGGTGGTTGAGCATCGACTCAACGTTCTGGAACCACTCGAGCTTGGGGGCAGCCTTGTGATAGTGGAAAACACCGGCATTGAGCATCAGGCCGGCCATCACCAGCGCACCGATGGCGGTGCAGAGGAGCTGGAACTCGCTGGTGAATCCCCAGGCCCGCCACACGTGGAAGAGGCCGGAGGTGATCTGAATGCCGTGGAAGCCGGCACCCACATCGCCATTGAGGATCTCCTGGCCGAAGATCGGCCAGACCACCTGCGCACTGGGCTTGACGTGCAGGGGATCGGCGAGCCAGCCGGAGTAGTTGGAGAAACGGGCCCCGTGATAGAAGGCGCCGCTCAGCCAGATGAAGATGACGGCCAGATGGCCGAAGTGAGCCGAGAAGATCTTGCGAGAGACCTCTTCAAGATCGCTCGTGTGGCTGTCGAAGTCGTGAGCGTTGGCGTGGAGGTTCCAAATCCAGGTGGTGGTTTTGGGACCCTTGGCGAGGGAGCGGTCGAAGTGGCCGGGCTTTTCGAAAAGCTCGAACGTGGCCGGAACGCGGTTCCGGTCGACCATGTCCTTTGCCGTTTTCCCACGCTCTGGTGGGCTGATGGTCATCGAGAGGTTCCTCGAGGGACGGAATCGAGGTGGTGGTCCACCCCTTCAATGGCGACCCGGCGGAACCGGGGCCATCGGTGGGACCCACGGGGACCTGGCCGCGAGCGACCGGGAACCGCCATGGGCTCCAGTCGGCCAAGGAAAACCCTTGAGACGACTGGCGCTTTGGGCCCCGACAGGGGACCGCTGGCGGAAGTATAGGGGGCGAAAACAAGCTTTTTTGGCTGCCAGTTACAAAGGTTCAATGCCGGACTTTTCAAGGCCACAACTGGGGTCTGCGGGAGAATTTGCTATATCGATTCCAGATTTCTTCACTGTCTCAAATCACGAGCTCCCCCAGGGGCGGGGGAGCGATCACCCCGGGGCGCCGACTGCCGCTGAGCAGAATGACCCTTTCCCGAGAGGATCCGGCGTGGCAGGTCGGCAAGGCCGTCGATGGCTGGCGCGGGCATGGGGGCTGGCGCTGCTTCTCCTGATGCTCCTCGCCCCGGCCGGGGCGGACGCCCTGGAGTGGCGCCTTCCGGGCCGAGGGGCCGCGCCCCTCTCGCGGCCGGGGGGGGAGTCCAACCGGCGACAGCTGCAGGAGGTGTCTCCACCCGTCTGGGTGCAGAAGGCGCGCCTCGCCCTGGAGGATCGGGATCCCTCGGTGCGCATCCTCGCCCCGGCCGATGGCGAGCTCCTTCCGGAGGGCCCCTGGACGCTGCGGCTGCAGGTGGGCGACTGGCCCCTGGTGGACGCGGGCCCCCTCGGGCTGGGACCCCATCTGGTCGTGCAGCTCGATGAGGAGCCGCCGCGCCCCACGGTGGACACGACGGTGGAGATGCCACCGCTCTCCCCCGGCAGCCATCGGCTCACGGTCTACGCCGCCAAACCCTGGGGGGAGGCGCACAAAAGCCCCCTGGCCCGGCAACAGATCCGCCTCCATCGGCTCGCGCCCAACCCGGCCACCCTGCCGGCGCCGGGCACCCCCCAGCTGATCCCCGTCAGCCCCTCCGGCGCCGCCGGGTCGCCGCCACTCCTCGTCGACTGGCTCCTGATCGACGCGCCGCTGCAGGGCCTGCGCGGCGACACGTCGGGCTGGCGGCTGCGGCTGACGGTCAATGGGGAGAGCGTGCTGCTGGATCAACAGACGCCGCTCTGGCTCCAGGGGTGGACCCCCGGCGCCAATGGCCTGCTGCTCGAGCTCCTGGACGGCCGGGGTGAGCCCCTCAATGCCCCATACAACAGTCTTTTGCGGGAGGTGGTCGTCTCCGCTGGAGGCGCCGCCCCCAGCCGGCCCCGAGCGCTCACGGACCTGGAGCTCGCCGTCCTGCTCGGGGATCAGCCGGTCTCCGTCCTGACGCCCCCGGCGCCTGTCGCCACGCCCACAGAACCGCCCACGGAAGCGCCTGCGAAACCGCCCGCGGAACCGGCGACGGAACCGGCACCGGACCAGGGATCTCGCGGCGCCTCCGAAGGGCCCGCCGCGCCGGAACCGCCAGCCAGCCCCGATCTCACGCCCATGCCCGAGCGGCTCGTTTCGCCAGCCGTCTCCCCTGCCATCGCGCCGGAAACGGCTGCCGCGGTGGTCTCGCCGGCCCCTTCGCCTGAGGAAGCAGCCGAGTCGCCTGAGCCGCCCGCGCGTCCCGACACCAAAGCCGCACCGGAGCGAGAGGCTTCCCCAGCCGTCCAGGCCCTGCCAGCTCTTGAGGCAGCCCCCACGGTGGAGGCGGTGCCAACGGCTCCAACAGAAACGGAAGACGCCACCCCCGCCGCGGACGCCCCCGCCCCCGCCGATGACCAGCCCCCCAACGAGCGCCCCGAAGCGCTGGTGACCCGTCAGGACCCGCCCAGGCCCCCCGACGCACCGGTTTCGCCGGCCGCGCCCCTCCCCTCCACCGCACCCGACACCATCCCGACCGCTCAGCCCCCCACACCCGCCGCGCCTTCCGCCAGCTCCGAACCGGCCTCCACAGGCGCCGCCCTTGCCGCGCCGGCCCCGGCCCCTGCCGCCTCTCCAGCGGAACCCTCCCCGGCCGAGCGGCCTGCCGCCCGCGGGGTGGCTCCCCCGGATCCCGTCCTGGATCGCGCCGCCGCCGAGCCCCCTCTGGCCACCCCCAAGGCCAGCGCCCCCGCGACGCCCTCCGCTCGGGACGAGCTCAACGCGGACGGCACCCTCCGGCGCCCCCCCCGCCCCTCCGCGCTGGAATGGCTGCGGGAGCGACTCGGCTGATGACAGACCACAAACCCGCCGGGAGGCCCCTGGCGGCGATCGGCTTCAGCGGGGCCGCAGGGCCCCTGCTGCAACAACTGGACCAGGCCTTGGACGGACTGCTCATCCGCTGGCCCCACGGGGAGGAGGCGCCGGAGGCCTGGCTGGCGGACCAATGGACTCGGGTGTCAGGGGTGATCGCCATCGGCGCCTGCGGCCTCGTCACCCGCCTGGTGGCGCCCTTGCTGACGGACAAGCACACCGATCCCGCCGTGGTGGTGATCGATCCGGAGGGGCGCTGGGTGATTCCCCTGGTGGGGGGCCACCACGCGGGAGGGGAAGCCCTCGCCCTGGAGCTGGCCGCCCTGCTCGGCGCCACCGCCGTGCGCACCGGGCCCACGGCCAGCGCCGGACGCCTGGCGCTGGATGCCTTCGGCACGGCCTGGGGCTGGCAACGGGGGGCGGGCGACTGGTCCGCCCTCATGCGCGCCGCCTCCCGCCAGGAGGACAGCCCCCCGGGTGCCGTGGTTCAGACCTGCGGGCAAACCGGCTGGCAAGACCTGGCGGCCGCCCGCGGACTGGCCCCCGCCAGCGACGGGGCTGGCCCCGTCGCCCTGGAGATCGGCGAGCGCATGGGGGAGGGATGCCGCTGGCATCCGCCCTGCCTGTGGCTGGGGATGGGCTGCGAGCGCGACACCAGCCTCTCCCTGCTCGAACGGCTGATCGACACCACCCTCGCGGCGGAGGGCCTGGCGCCAGGGGCCGTGGCCGGGCTCGCCAGCTGCACGCGCAAAGGGGATGAGGTCGCCCTGCTGGCCCTGGCGGAGCAGCGGGGCTGGCCCTTGCGGCTGTTCACCGCCGAGCAGCTGGCCGCCGTCGCGGTGCCCCATCCCTCCGCCGTGGTGGAACGGGAGATGGGCACGGCCAGCGTGGCCGAGGCGGCGGCGCTTCTGGCCGCAGCGGCAGCGGCGGCAGATCCCTTCAGCCGTTCCGCGTCTCCACCCGAGGCGCCCCCCCTGGAGTCGCTGCTCGTGGAGAAGCGAATTGGCCGGGCTGAGGCGGGCGAGCGGGGGGCGGCCACTCTGGCCATCGCCCGGACCAAGCGCCAGTGGGCGCCCCAACGCGGGGCCCTTCACCTGGTGGGCAGCGGTCCGGGCGCCCTGGATCTGCTCACGGCGGACGCCCGCCGGGCGTTATCGAGCTGTGCCGTCTGGGTGGGCTACGGGCTCTACCTCGACCTGCTCGAACCCTTGCGGCGCCCGGATCAACTCCGCCTCGATGGCCGTCTGACAGAGGAGCGCGCCCGCTGCGCCCAGGCCGTCGCCCTGGCCCGGGAAGGCCTCAGCGTTGCCCTGATCTCCTCCGGCGACAGCGGCATCTATGGCATGGCCGGCCTGGCCCTGGAGTTGTGGTGGGAGCTGCCCGAACTGGATCGGCCCGCCTTCACGGTGCATCCCGGCATCTCCGCCCTCCAACTGGCCGCGGCGCGGGTCGGCGCTCCGCTCATGCACGACGTCTGCACGATCAGCCTCAGCGACCGCCTCACCCCCTGGCCCCTGATCGAACAGCGGCTGGCGGCGGCGGCGGCGGCGGATTTCGTGGTGGCGCTCTACAACCCCCGCTCCAAGGGCCGGGATTGGCAGCTGGAACGCGCTCGGGAGCTGTTACTCCACCACCGGCCGCCCACCACCCCGGTGCTGCTGGCGCGCCAGCTGGGCCGTGCCGAGGAACACTGTGCCGTGCACACCCTGGCCACCTTCCCCTGCGAGGCGGTGGACATGTTCACCCTGGTGTTGATCGGCAACAGCCAGACCCGCGCCCA
>CAYVWU010000182.1:0-5403 GCA_964455575.1 uncultured Cyanobium sp.
TCCCTTCAAACGATTTCGAGTCGTTCGCTTTCGACCACTCAGCCACCTCTCCAGCGTTTCCTCGGATGGGGGCAAGGGGACCCGCCGCTCCTTGGACTTCGGGGAGTTTAGGGGTCAATGGCTCCGAAGGATCCTGCCCCCCCTCAGGCACTGCCGCTGAGATGGCCGCGCTCGCCCGTGGCCTGCCAGCCGCGCGCCAGGGGCGCCGAGCCGGGGCGCGGGGCGCCGCTGAGCCACACCCGTCGCACGCCCCGCTGGGTCAGGAGGCGCCGCTCCGCGGCACCCGGCGCAAAGCCCAGCCACGCATTGGCCGGTGCGGGCAGGCTTCGCTCCCGCCAGCTCCAGAAGGCCTGCCGGTTGGGCAGCACCAGCCAGTGGGCGCGGCCGATGGTGATCTCCAGGGCCTGGCTGTCCGCCGTCAGCCCCCGCGCCCCGAGGCCGGCGCTCGCCAGCTGGCGCCCCGCGGCCAGGGGCGGCGGACCCTCGCCTTCCGCCACCACCACCCCCGCCAGCCGCTGCCAGCAGGCGGGATCCGCGGGGCTGACGGCATCGAGCAGCACCAACCAGTCGAGTCGGGGGATCCCATGGCCGTGGGCCAGGCGTTGGCCCTGGCGACAGCTGCTGCCATCGGCCTGGGTGCTGAGCAGGGCGCCGCGGCCTTGATGGCGCGCCAGCAGCAGGGCCCGCGGACCGTCCCCCACGAGCACCAGGGCATCCGCCCGCAGGTGGTGCAGGTGGAGGGCGCAGGCGACCAGGATCAACAGCAGCGCCCCGCCGCGCCGCCGGCGGGAGGGGGGAAGCGCCCATCCCAGGAGCCCCAGGCTGAACAGCACCACCAGCGCCAGAGGCAGCCGGCCGCTGTGCCACTGGGCCATGGGCAGGGCCGCCGCGCCGTAGGCGATCGCCAGCAGGGCCTGGGCCAGCCAGGCCAGGGGCGGCAGGGCCAGGGCCGCGAGCGGAGGCGCCACCAGTCCCACCACCGCCACGGCCATCGCCCCCAGGGTGAGGGGCGTCAACAGGGGGGTGGCCACCACATTGGCGGGCACGGCCCAGAGGGGCACCACCCCGAAATGGAGCAGTTGCAGCGGCAGGGTCCAGAGGCTGGCGGCCAGGGGCACGGCCAGGGCTGGCGCCAGCAGGCCCGTCAACCGGGGTCGCCAGGCCGCCGGACCGATCGGCAGGGCGTCCAGGGACGGTCGCAGGGCGGCCTCCAGGGGGTCGGCGGACACCACGAGCCCCGCCGTGGCAGCCACGGAGAGTTGAAAGCCCACATCCTGCGACCACTCGGGCCGCAACAGGAGCATGGCGGCGGCGCTCAGGGCCAGCAGCCCCAGGGGACGTCCCCGCAGGCCCGCCTCCCGGGCGCCGAGGGCCAGCCCCCCCATCAGCACCGCGCGCACCACCGACGGTTGGGGCCCGGCCAGCACCAGGAAGAGCAGGATTGCGCCCGCGGCCAGCCCCAGGCGCGCGAGCCGGCCGAAGGGCCGTGCCACCACCAGCACCGCCCCCAGCAGCACCGTCAGGTGAAAGCCGGAGGCCGCCAGGGCATGGGAGAGGCCGGAGGCGCGGAAGGCCTCCCGCAGGGTCTGGGGAAGGGGCACCACGGCGCTGCCGAGCACAAGGGCGGCCAGCAGCCCGCCGCGCTCCGGGCCGGCCCCGGTCAGGAACTGGTCGGCGATGCGGCGCCGCAGGTCGGCGATGGGGGTGGCCGGCCGGGCGAGCACCTCGAGGGTCTCCACCCGCAGGCGGGTCCAGCAGCCCTGGCGGGCCAGCCGTTCAGCGGGGCCGGCCAGGAGGGGATGGGGAGCGGGCGGGGGACGCCGGAGCACCCCTCCCGCCTGCACGCGCCAGCCCTCCCGCAGCTCCGGGCAGGAGGAGAGCCGCAGCTCCGTGCGTCCTCCCGTCGTTTGCAGCAGCGCCTGGCAGGAGCCGTCCGGGTGGCGCTGGGAATCGGCCACCAGCGTGCCCTGCAGCACGACCATGGCGCTGGCGTCCTCGCGCGGCAGGCGCCGCACGGGATCGTGGGGCCCGGGCTGCGGCGGGCGCTGACAGGCCCAGAGCACGAGGGCCAGGCCGAGGGCGAGGGTGAGCAGCCGAGCCCAGCGGCGCGAGGGTGGGGGGCTGGTGGCGGCGAGGCCGGGCTCCGGCGGCTGGCGTCCAGGCATCGGCAGGTTGCGCGGGAAGAGGGATCCGGACCGCGGAAGGATTCCCCGAGATGGACGGGCGCCAGGGAGGACGCGCCGGACCGACGGTCTGAGAGATCCCTGAAGCCACAAAATACGTGCTGAATTTGCGAATCTTTTGATCGCGCCACCGCCAGCCGCTGACATCGGTTTTCTCAGGGCCTGGACGGCCTCTCTCTCGTGGCCTTCCCTGGCGGGCTACACCTTGATCTCGCTCGGTTTGCATGCGGCGCTGCTGACCCTGATCGTGCAGCGCCGTGATCTCAGCGATCTGGACCAGTTTGTTTTTCTCTATCTTCTCTTCAATCTGTCGATCGACGCCTTGCGTTTCTTGGCGATGGTTGTCATGGCGCTTACCCGAGGGGAGCCACGATTGGCGGAGGTGAAGGATGGGGAATGGCCCGCCATTTCTGTTGTCATCCCGTGTCATAACGAAGCCGAGGTCATCGCCGACACCCTCACCTCCCTCCAGGCCGTGGATTATCCCGATCTAAGGGTCATCGTCGTCGATGACGGCTCCACGGACGACACCGCGGCCATCGCCGCCGCCTGCGGCTTGCGGCCACAGGTGTTGCGCCAGCGCGCCGCCGGCAAGGCAGCCGCCCTCAACGCGGGGATCGTGGAAGTGGCCACCCCGCTGACCCTGTTGGTGGATGCCGATTGCCTCTTCCCTCGCCAGGGCCTGCGCGATGCCGTGCGCCACCTGTTAGGCGAGAACGAAGATGCCCTGGGTGGCCAATTGGCCGTGGCCAACGACGACTCTTGGATCACCCGCCTGCAGCGCCTGGAGTACGGCGACATTGCCTTGCGCCACTTTCTCTGGCGCTTTGAACTCAACCTCAGCCACACGCAGGATGTGATCCCAGGCGCCCTCGGTCTCTTCCGCACCAGCGCCCTGCGCGCCGCTGGCCCTCTGTCGAGCCGCCACCTTGCGGAAGATGTGGCGCTCACCGCCCGGCTGGTGGAGCAGGGGCGGCGTCTGGCCTTCAGTCCCTATCTCCAGGCCGCCACCGTGGTGCCGGATACCCTGCAGAGCCTGCGGATCCAACGTCGGCGCTGGGTGCGGGGCTACACCCAGGTGGTCGTGCAACAGCTGTGCCGACTGGCGCGGCTGTCGGGGCGGGCCCAATGGGCGACCCTGGCCATGGCGGTCAACACCGTGCGTTGGCCGCTCGACTTCGCCCTCTCCCTGGTCTATGGAGTCCATGCCTGGCTCCAGGGGCAACCGGCTGTGTTGGTGTTGGCGATCCTGGCGATGGTGGTTCCGTTCTCCTTGAATGGGTTGAGCCGTGTGGCGCGGTCGGATCCGCGCACGCTGCTGCTTTTCACCTATGGCTACGGGATGCTGCTGTTGGGATGGCGGATCTGGGACCAGCTGACGCTGGTGGTCACCCCCCATCCCCGCTGGGAGCCCTATCGGCGACGGCAAGTCAGCGGCAGCGTCTAAGCCGACGTGGCCGCCGCCGGCGCCGCCGCCGCCGCAGGCTCCGCCGCCGCGGGCGCCCCTCCCGCCAGGAGCGGGAAGCCCAGCGCCTCCCGCTCCGCCAGCCAGGCCTCCGCCACCTGCTTGGCCAGATGGCGAATGCGGGCGATCGTCGCCGTGCGCTCCGTCACGGAGATCACGCCGCGCGCCTCCAGGAGATTGAAGGTGTGGCTGCACTTGAGCACGAAGTCCAGCGCTGGTGCCGGCAGGCCAGCGGCCACCAGGTCGGCGGCTTCCGCCTCGTAGAGCGCGAAGAGGTGCTGGAGGCGCTCCGGATTGGAGGCCTCGAAGTTGTAGGTGCACTGGCCCTTTTCAAAGGGCAACCAGATCTCGCCGTAGGTGCGTCGCCCATCCCAGCGCAGATCCCAGATGCTTTCCACGTCCTGCAAATACATCGCCAGCCGTTCGAGGCCGTAGGTGATCTCGATCGACACGGGCCGGCAGTCGATGCCGCCGCATTGCTGGAAGTAGGTGAACTGCGTCACCTCCATGCCATCCAGCCAAACTTCCCAGCCGACCCCCCAGGCGCCGAGGGTGGGGGATTCCCAGTTGTCCTCCACGAACCGGATGTCGTGATCCCGCTGCCGGATGCCGAGGGCTTCCAGGGAGGCGAGGTAGGTCTCCTGGATGCCTTCCGGCGAGGGTTTGATCAACACCTGGTATTGGAAATAGTGCTGCGCGCGGTTGGGATTGTCGCCGTAGCGGCCATCGGTGGGCCGGCGACAGGGCTCGGGGTAGGCCACCGCCCAGGGCTCGGGACCGATGGCCCGCAAGACGGTGTGCGGGCTCATGGTTCCGGCGCCTTTCTCCGTGTCGTAGGGCTGCAGGATCAGGCAGCCCTGGTCCGCCCAGAATCGGCTCAGGGTGGCAATGATGTCCTGAAAATGCATGGCCCAAGGGTCCGTGCTGGCCACCCTACCGGGACGAATCCGGGAGCCCGTCATGGTCCAACACCACCGGCCGGCCCTCGGGGAGGAGGGGGCGCTCGCCAGGGCACGGCAAGCCATGGAAGCCTTTGCTCCAGCGGAGGCCTATGTGTTGAGACGTCAGTTCACCACACTGGAAGGAGCCCCCAAGACCGTCTGGTCCCATCGCGAGACCGGTGCTCTGGTGCTGTTGGGCAGCCTCCCTCTCCACTGGCCAGAGCCGGCAAGGGTGGAGGTCCTGCTTCCCTGGCTGAACGCCTGGGAAGCCACGGTGGCCCCTGGAACCGATGGCATCGGCTTGAGGCGCTACCACCGCGCCCGGTCCGGTGCCCACACCGTGGCGGGCCCCCGCCATCGCCATTTCCTGGCCACCTATGTGCCAACGGTCCGTCCCCCTGGGCCAGCGGACGGCAGGGCGCTGGCCGGAGCCCTGGCCACCTTTCATCGGCTCGGCGAGGGGCAGCTGGCGCGGCGGGCCCTTCCCTTCGCGCGGGAGTCGCTGCGGGATCTGCTCCATCATTGGCTGCTGCCCGCGCTTCACGCCGCGCGGCTCCAGGTGCCCGCTGATCTGCGTCGCGCCCTCGACGGGGCATGCGCGGATCTGCATCGCCTGACGCCTCAGCGCCTGGAGGCCCTCGACGGCTTGCCCACGTTCCTGATTCACGGCGACTGGCAGCCCAAGAATCTCCTCCTGCGTGAGGATCCAGAAGCCAGAGGGGCCGTGCATGTTCTCGACAGTGAGTCCTGTCGACTGTTCCCCCGCCTGTGGGATGTGTATTTTTTGCTCAGCTGGGATGATGCCTGCACGGGG
>CAYVWU010000183.1:0-5379 GCA_964455575.1 uncultured Cyanobium sp.
CTGCACCTGGCCGAAGACGCCCTGGCTCTGGCTGTAGCCCAGGCCGCCGGAGAGGGAGCCGGTGGCCTGCTCCACGATGCCCAGCACGATGGTGATGCGGCCCGGGTCGCTGCCATCGGGCTTGAGGGTCACCTTGACATCGCTGAACAAGCCCGTGCCGTAAAGGCGTTTGATGTCGTCTTCCAGATTGCGGCGGTTGAAGATCTCCCCGGATTTCATGGAGATCTCGCGGGTGATCACCCAGGGCTTGGTCTTGCCGAGGATCGTCTGGCCCTTGTCGTTGGTGGTGGATCCCTCCTTGTTGAGGAACTGCACCTCCACGCCGCTGACGATGCCCTGCCGGACGCCCAGCACCAGCTCCCCGTCGGGGCTGACGCGGCTGGGACCGGTGACCCGCGCCAGGGAATAGCCCTGGTCCGCGTACCACTTCTGCAGCTCCTGCACCCGGCCCTGCAGGGTGGAGAGGTTGATGGTCTTGCCGAAATCCGGCGCGAAGGTGTCCTGCACCACCGTGGCGGGAATCTTGACGTCCGGCGGATCGAGGCTGACCTTCGACAGCACGGGGTTGGGCGTCACCTTCACCACCAGGCGCACGCCGAGGGGAGAATCCACCGGCTCGATGCGCACATCGGAAAACCAACCGGTGGCGTAGATGGCGGCCAGATCCTTGCGCAGATCGCTGCGGGTGACCTCCGTGCCCGGGGTGACGGCCATGGCGGCATAGGCGGCTCGCTCGATCCGCTGCTGCTCGGGATGGCCCTTGAGGCCCTGGATCACCACCTCGCTGATCAACACCCGCGGCTCGTTCGTCGCCGACGGCTGAGGCTTGGCCACCGGCGGGGTGAGCGGCGCGGTGGCTGGAGTTTGGGCGGGAGGGGTCAGGGGCGTGTCGAGGCCGCCGCTGGGAGGCCCGAAGGGTTGGGGGCGCAGGGGTTGGGAATCGCTGACAGGCGCGGAGGGGTCCTGAGGGGTTGGCGCTTTCCCTGGCGGGGCCTCAGGGGTGGAGGGCGCCTGGGCCAGCAGGTCGGATGTCGGCGCCACGGGGGGAGGCGGAGCCACCGGCAATGGCGCGGGGGCGGGGATGAGCGAAGAGGCCGCGGCAGCCGGGGTTTCGGCAGCCGAGGTGGCGGCAGGGGAGGCCAGGGCCAGGGAGGGCGCCGCTTCGCTGGCGACGGCTGGCGTCCGGGCCTCCAGGGGCTGGGCGGTTTCCGCCGCCACCACCTTCCCCGGGCCGGCGAGGGCCAGGGAGAGCAGGGGCAGAGCAGCGGCCAGCGCCGACGTGCGGAACGGCGAACGGGACGACGTCAGGGGCGTCGTTCGGGTGCGATCGCCAGGCATGAATCCTCCGCAGCGCGGCCGGGCCGCAATTCCGGCCGACCTTACCGATAAAACCCCGGTTCAGGACAGACCCCTTCGACCCGTTTGAGGACCTCCCCGTAGGCCTCGACAACGCCGCCAAGGTCCTGTCGAAACCGGTCTTTGTCGAGGATGCGCTCTTTTTCATCGCTGCTGGACCGGTTCCAAAGCCGGCACGTATCCGGGCTGATTTCATCGGCCAGCAGGATCGCGCCGCTGGAATCCCGCCCGAATTCGAGCTTGAAATCCACCAGATCGAGATCCACCCCGGCGAAGAGCTCCAGGAGCTCCGCATTGATGCGACGGGCCAGCTCTTCGATGGTCTGCCGTTCCGCGGGCGTCACCAGCGCCAGTCGCTCCAACCGCGCCTCCGTGAGCAGGGGGTCCCCCAGGGAGTCGTCCTTGTAGTAGAGGTCCAGGAGAGGGGGCTCCAGGGGGGTGCCGGCCGCCACGGGGAGTTGGCGGCAGAGGGAGCCCGCCGCCCGGTTGCGGATCACCACCTCCAGGGGAACGATCGCCACGGGACGCACGGCCTGCCAACCCGGCTGGAGCAGGCCCAGGTGATGGCTGGGCACGCCGCGGCGGGCCAGATGGTCGAAGAGCAGGGCGGAGATGCGGCAATTGATCACCCCCTTGCCGGCGAGGGAGGCTTTCTTGGCGGCGTTGAAGGCCGTGGCGTCATCCTTGAATTCCACCGCCAGCACATCGGTCCGGTCGGTGGCATGGACCCGCTTGGCCTTGCCCTCATGCAGCAGGGCGCCGAGCTGGAAGGGAAAGCTCATGGGAGAGAAGGAGCGGAAGGGTTCGGGGAGGGAGGAGCCTCGGAGGCGGCATGGCCCCCGGGGGCCCGTGGGGAGCGCAGCCGCTCCTCCAGTTCCCGCGCCCGCCCCCGGGCCGCTGGATCCTCCCGCAGGAGGAGCCACTCGCCGTAGGCGTCATCCAGCCGCGGACTCAGGCGCAGGCGCCGGGCCAGGGCGCGGCTGCTGGGCAGGGCGGCCTGGGCATCGAGCAGCTCGCTCACCAGGCTCCAGGCGCCCGCGGCGGCGGCCTGGTTGAGGGCGGTTTCGAGGATGGCCTCCCGCTCCTCCAGAGGCAGCTGCCGGAGAAGCGCCACGCCACGGGCCAGCTGCTGGGCGCCGAGGGTGCCGGCGGAGGGCTGGCGGAGGAGCAGGCGGCCCGCCGCCTCGGGGTAGCCGCGGGCCTCCAGATGCCCCGCCAGCACCTCCACGGCGGAGCGGCTCACCATCGTGCCATCCTCCCGGCGGCGAATCGGCAGGGTGAGCCTGTTGAGGCCAGCCTCGCTGCCGCCGGTGAGCCGCTGCAAGGCGAGGGCGGCGCGGCGGTGGTCGAGGGCGGCGTTGGCGGCCCGCCACTGCATCAAAAGCCACTGCACGCGAGGGGCGCCCGGGCCGGGGCCGTAGCGGTCGAGGACGCTGAGGGCGGCCTGGGGTCCGCGACAGGTGAGGAGCACCTCGGCGTTGGCGAGCAGCACGGGCAGGGTCTGGGGCGCCGGGTTGAGGGCCAGGAGATGGTTCTGCAACACCCGCAGGCGGGTGGGGTTGTCCTCCTGCACCAACAGCGCGCAGGCGGCGTTGAGCTGATCGAGATCGCGGAGTTGGAGGAGGGCGTTGAAGGCGGCCTCGCTCATCGGGCCTGCGGGGGGGGCCGTCGCCGCTCCAGAGGCGGGAGCGGGGGGGTTGCCGGTGGTGGTGGGACGCCCGGTGACCCGCTGGGAGCGGGGCAGCTCCACGCCGGGCGCAGGCGCTGAGGCCGGAGGAGCGGAGGCCTTTGGCGCCGAGGCCGGTGACGACGAGGCCGGTGGCAGAGGGGTGGCCCGCCCTGGAGGCGCGACGCCCGGCGCCAGGGCGAGGCCCAGACCCGCGGCCAGACCCGCGGCCAGACCCGCGGCTCGGCCCGCGGCCACCCCCGGGCCGAGCCGCCGTCTTCGGGCCCCCGAGCGAGAAGTCACCGCAGCGATCACGGGGACGGAGAATGGCAGGGTGGCCACGGGCGAGGCTGCGCTCCGCCCAACCTATCGGCTGCCGCCCAACCGGCCGCCCGCCCTTCCAACGCTTGCCATGCCATCCTCCCCTCCCTCCGCGTCCCCCCACGCGCCCCTGACCCCGGCGCGGATTCTTGTGGTGGGGGGAGGCGCCCGGGAGAACGCCCTCGCCTGGGCCCTCGGCCGCTGCCCGGGGGTGGAGCGGGTGTGGGTGGCGCCGGGCAACGGGGGCACGGCGGAGGTGGAGGGCTGCGCCCAGCTGGCGGTGGCCGAGAGCGATGGCGAGGGCCTGCTGGCGGCGGCCCGGGCGCATGGCGTGGAGCTGGTGGTGGTGGGGCCGGAGGCGCCCCTGGCGGCGGGGTTGGCGGATGCGCTGCGCGCCGCGGGCCTGGCGGTGTTCGGTCCGGGGGCCGATGGCGCCCGTTTGGAGGCGAGCAAGCGCTGGGCGAAAGACTTGATGGCGCGGGCCGGGGTGCCCACGGCGGGCCATTGGTGCGTGCCCTCCGCGGCGGAAGGCCTGGCCGTGCTGGAGCGGGAGGGACGACCGCTGGTGGTGAAGGCCGATGGCCTGGCCTCCGGCAAGGGGGTGGCGGTGCCCGACACCCTGGAGGAATGCCGCCAGGCGATCGCCGAGGCCTTTGACGGACGCTTCGGCCCCGCGGCGACGACGGTGGTGCTGGAGGAGCGGCTGGAGGGACCGGAGGTGTCGGTGTTCGCCCTCAGCGATGGCGAGCGCCTGGTGCTGCTCCCCCCCGCTCAGGACCACAAGCGGGTGGGGGAGGGCGACACCGGACCCAACACCGGCGGCATGGGGGCCTACGCCCCGGCGCCCCTGCTCGACGCGGCGGGGCTGGCGGAGGCGCGGCGGCTGGTGCTCGAACCGACCCTGGCGGCCCTGCGGGAGCGCGGCATCGACTATCGCGGCGTGATCTACGCCGGGTTGATGCTCACCGCGGCCGGGCCAAAGGTGATCGAATTCAACTGCCGCTTCGGCGATCCCGAATGCGAGGCCCTGATGCCCCTGCTGGGGCCGGAGCTGGCGGCGGTGTTGCTGGCCTGCGCCACGGGGAGCCTCGCCCAGGCGCCGCCCCTGACGATTCAGCCGGGGTGCAGCGCCTGCGTGATCGCCGCGGCGGCCGGCTATCCCGGCGCGCCCCGCGGCGGCGATCGGCTGGAGGGGCGGCCGGAGCCGCGGCCCTGGCGCCAGCTCTTCCATGCCGGCACGCGGCGCCGGCCCGATGGCGCCTGCGAGACGAGCGGCGGCCGGGTGTTGGCGCTGGTGGCCCAGGCGGAGGATTTCGACACCGCCTTCGCGCGGGCCTACGAGGGCCTGGAGCAGGTGCGCTTCGAGGGCATGCACTACCGCCGCGACATCGGCCACCAGGTGCGGAGGCGGGGGCAATGAGCGGCCCGCAGCGTCCCTGGCAGGAGCGCCTGGCCCGCTGGTGGGCGGAATTCAGCCTGCAGACCAAACTGCTTGCCGTGGCCACCCTGGTGGTGAGCCTTCTGATGACGGGCATCACCTTCGTGGCGCTGAACGGCATCCAGCGCGACGCCCGCCTGAGCGACACCCGCTATGCGCGGGATCTGGGTCTCCTGTTGGCGGCGAACGTCAAGCCATTGGTGAGCCAGGGCAGGCCGGAGCAGCTGGCAAACGTGGCGGAGCGGTTCTGGCAGACGAGCCGCAGCCTGCGCTACATCGTCTTCGCCGATGCCGATGGCGCCATCTATCTCGGCATCCCGATGGGCACGGGCGGCGATGGGTCCGCCCCCGCCAATGAGCTCCTCAGCCGACGGCTGGAGCTGCCCCCCGATCTGCCGCAGCGTCCCGACAACCCCCTCATCCGCCAGCACCTCACCCCCGATGGCCAGGTGACGGATGTGTTCGTGCCCCTCGTGGAGGAGGGCGACTATCTGGGGGTGGTGGCCCTGGGGATCAACCCCAACGAAACCCTCCTCGCCAGCGCCGCCCTCACCCGCGAGGTGACGGTGGCGGTGTTCATCTCGATCTGGGTGCTGGT
>CAYVWU010000184.1:0-5346 GCA_964455575.1 uncultured Cyanobium sp.
TTGATGGGCACGCTCTCCGGATGGGGATCCAGGCAGGCCAGCACCCGCAGCAGGGAGGCCCGGTCGGCGAGGGATTCCCCCAGGCCCAGGATGCCGCCACAGCAGAGCTGAATCCCCGCCCCCCGCACCCGCATCAGGGTCTCGAGACGGTCCTGATAGGTGCGGGTGGAGATGATCTGCCCGTAGTGCTCCGGTGAGGTGTCGAGGTTGTGGTTGTAGGCCGTGAGCCCCGCCTCGGCCAACCGCTGCGCCTGACGCTCCGTCACCATGCCGGCGGTGACGCAGGCCTCCATGCCGAGATCCCGCACCCCCCGCACCATGGCCAACATGGCGTCAAAAGGCGCCCCATCGCGAATTTCCCGCCAGGCCCAACCCATGCAGAACCGCTGGGCTCCCGCCGCCCGGGCCGCCCGGGCCTGGCTCAGCACCGCCTCCACGTCCAGCTCCGGCCGGCCACCCACATCGGCGCTGTGATGGAGCGATTGGGGACAGTAGGCGCAGTCCTCCTCACATCCCCCCGTCTTGACGCTGAGCAGCGAAGCCAGCAGCACCCCCTGGTCGGGATCGGCGGCGCGCCGCACCTGCTGGGCCTGCCAGAGCAGGTCGAGCAGAGGCGTCTGGAGAAGGGCGAGGATCTCCTCCTGGGTCCAGTCGTGGCGGGTGTTCATGGCTGTGTTTGCACACCGCCGAAGCGGCGCTGGCGACCTTGATAATCCATCAGCGCGCGCTCCAGGGCGCCGGCATCGAAATCCGGCCAGAGCACATCGGTGAGATGGAGCTCGGCATAGGCCAGCTGCCAGAGCAGAAAATTGCTCAACCGCTGCTCGCCACTGGTGCGAATCAGCAGATCTGGATCGTCCTCTCCGGCGGTGTGCAGCTCGGCGGCAAAGGCGGCTTCATCGATCTGCTGGGGCGCGAGGGTGCCATCCGCCACCTGACGGGCCAGCCGTTGCGCGGCGCGCACCAACTCGCGCCGGCTGCCGTAGTTGGTGCAGACGTTGAAGTGAATGCCGCTGTTCAGGGCCGTGCGATCGGTGGCATCGCGAATCAGGCGCTGCAGGCCCTCCGGCAGCTCTTCCAGTTCGCCCAGGAAGCGAATCCTCACCTGCTCCCGTTCCAGCGCCTCCAACTCCCGCGCCAGAACCCGCTCAAAGAGCGTCATCAGAAAGGTCACCTCCTCCCCCGGACGGCTCCAGTTCTCCGTGGAGAAGGCGTAGGCCGTCAAGGCACCCACGCCCCAATCGCTGCAGAGGCGAAGGGTGCGCTTGAGCGCTTCGACCCCCGCCCGGTGACCCATCATCCGCGGCAGGCCCCGTTGTCGGGCCCAACGACCGTTCCCATCCATGATCACGGCCACATGGCGGGGAAGGCGCAGCGGATCGAGACCTTGGGGGAGGGTCCGGGGTTCGGTGTTGAAGGTGGTCGCCAGGGCGCGACTCATCCGCGTGATTCCGGCTGAACCGCCACCACGCTACGCCCTGCTGGCCCCGGCGCCAGAGCCTCGGTGAGGAGATCGTGGAGGCGGCTGCTGGTGATGGGGCGTTCCAGACGGCCGACGCGCGCCAGGGAGAGGGTCCCCGTCTCCTCCGACACCACGACGCAGAGGCAGCGGTCATGGCGTTCGGTCAGGCCGATGGCCGCCAGGTGACGGGTGCCATAGCGGTTGAGGCCCTGGCGGGAGAGGGGCAGGATCACCCCGGCGGACAGGATGCGATTTTTCTGGACAAGCACCGCGCCATCGTGCAGTGGTGTGTCGGTGGCGAAGAGATTGAGTAGCAATTCCACCGAGAGTCGAGCATCGAGGGGCACGCCGGGGTTGAGAAAATCCTCGGGGCGCAGATCGCTGCCCAGATCCAGCACGATCAGGGCACCGCGCCGCGCCTGGGAGAGGAGGCCTGCCGCCTGGGTGATGATGGCCACGGAACCGCTCACGAGGCGATCGCGACGGCGATCCGCGAACAACACCCGCAGGTCGCCCGTTCCCAAAAGCTCCATCAGGCGCCGCAGCTCCCCCTGCCAGAGAATCGCCAGGGCCAAGCTGCAGGCCAACACCAACGCATCCACCAACTTGGTGGTGAGCGGCAGGGGGACGAACCGCTGCACAAACCAGGCCAGGGAGACCAGCAGCAGGTAGCCGCGGAGCAACCAGAGGGTGCGGGCATCCTGAAGACGCCCCAGGATCAGGACCCCCAACAGCGAGGCGAAGAGCAGGTCGAGCAGGAAAAGGATCAGATCCCTGTGATCAAGCCAGAACAGCACAGCGGGAAGAGGTCGACAGAAAGGCCCGAGGGATCGGAGCTGCTGGATGGAGTCAGGAGAACGGGGGAGGAATCGTCAAGCGTTGGTCAGGCCAAACCGCCGCACGCTTCGAATCCCGGCGAGAAAGCCATCCAAGAGCCAGGCACCTGGCTCAACACGTAAAACAATTAAATTGTATTTACGATGATAATTTAGGGGGTTGGATGTTGTGCGGCAACAGGTCGTAGCGCAGTAGGTCTTCCGGCTCCTCCCGTCGCTGCACCAGATCGGCCATGCCGTCGTGCACCAGCACCGTCGCTGGCCGCGGAATGCGGTTGTAGTTCGAGCTCATCGAGGCGTTGTAGGCGCCTGTGGCGAAGACCACCAGCACGTCCCCCACCTCAGCCCGGGGCAGGGTCGCCTCCGGCAGCAGCACATCTCCGGATTCGCAGTGCTTGCCGGCGACGGTCACGGTCTCCCGCGGCTCCTCCGGCCGGTCCAGGGGGCGATCCGCCAACACCGCGGTGTAGGCCGATTGATAGGTGATCGGCCGCGGGTTGTCGCTCATGCCGCCATCCACCGACAGATAGGTGCGTCCCCCGGGAATCGCCTTGCGACTGCCGATGGAATAAAGCGTCAACCCAGCGGTGCCCACCAGGGACCGCCCGGGCTCGCACAGCAGACGGGGGAGCTCCAGTCCACGCTCCTGACAGGCGCGGGTCACGGCCTCCGCCACCACCTCCACCCAGCGCTGGACGCTGGGCGGGTCATCGGAGCGGATGTAGCGGATCCCCAGTCCACCGCCCACATTGAGATCGCGGCAGGGATGGCCCAGGGAGCGGGCGAGGGCCAAAGCGTCCGCCATCACCCCCGCCAGATCCTGATGGGGCTGGAGTTCAAAGATCTGGGAGCCGATGTGGGCGTGGAGGCCATCCACCCAGGCCCAAGGGCAGCGGGCGAGATGGCCGAGCACCGTTTCCAGCTGGTCGGGGTCAAAGCCGAATTTGCTGTCGAGGTGGCCGGTGCGGATGTATTGATGGGTGTGGCATTCGATGCCCGGCGTGAAGCGCACCATCAACCGCACGGGAGACGGATGCGAGGGGGCGATGGCCGCGAGGTGTTCAAGATCCAGCCAGTTGTCCACCACAACGGTGACGCCCTCTCGGACGGCCAGCGCGATCTCGCGAGCGGATTTGTTGTTGCCATGCAGAACGATGCGCTCCGCCGGCATGCCGCCCCGCAGGGCGGTCAGCAGTTCCCCTTCAGAAACGGCGTCCAGCCCCAGTCCCTCGGAAGCCACCACAGCGGTGATCGCCAAGGAGCTGTTGGCTTTGGAGGCGTACAAGGCCAGCGATGGGCCGGGATAGGCCGCCGCCAGGGCCTCCCGGTAGCCGCGGCAGGTGGCCCGCAGGGTGGCCTCATCCAGAACGTAGAGGGGCGTACCCCAGGTGCGGGCCAGCTCGCTCAACAGACACCCCCCCACCACCAACCGCTGCTCCTGATCCAGCCCGGCGGTGATCGGCGCCAGATTGCGGTTCGGGCTTTCGGGCTGGACATCCACCTCAAACGGTTGCAGCGCCACCGCTGGACTGGGTTGCGAGCCAGGGGAGTCGCTGGCTGGATTCGGGCGCGTTCCATCCGTTGCGGGTGTAGCGGTGGAAGCTTGCATGGCGCCCAAAGGAAAACGTTGCTTGTCGAATGTTAATTAGGCACTCGCCAGCAGGACGGTTCGCCCTTTGACAGCTCCCCAGCCCCCCCTCGACGGATGCAAGCGGATCGTGCGTCTGGGCCGGGAGGATGGAGCCGCGTGCCTGCGGCTTGATCGTCTCGCCCTCGGCGGCCTGTGGAGCGCGGACCAGTGGGAGCGGGAGCTCTCGGAAGCCAACCGACCTGTTCTCGGCTGGCGCCAGGGTTCCCTTCTGCTCGCCATGGCCAGCGCCTGGCTCGTGCTGGAGGAATTGCAGATCACAGCCGTGGCGGTCCATCCCGAGCATCGCCGCCAGGGTCTGGCCCGCCGGCTGCTGGAGGCCCTGCTGCAGCTGGGCCGCGAGGCCGGCGCGGAGCGGGCCACCCTGGAGGTCGCCAGCGGGAACGAGGCCGCCCGAGCCCTGTATGCCGGCCTGGGCTTCCAGGAGGTGGCGGTGCGACGGGGCTACTACCGCAACGGCGACGATGCCCTGGTGCACTGGATGAAGATTGGCGGCCGCCCCTAGGCGGCTGGGCTGAGGGGAGGGGCAGGCGCCGGCCGGCTTGTGGAGAACGGGCACGCGCGGAAGGAGCCAGGAGGCCAATCCAATCCCCCCGGAGATTCAGGATGGTGAGCTGTGCAGAACAAGAAGATGTTTGTCGAGATCGATAGATGCAAGCCCGATGGATGGGTCAGGGCTGACAGAACGGCGACGGCGAAAACATCAGCCGAAGCGGCTGCCCCAGGACCATCGACGTCCTTCGGGGGGTGCCGGGAGGGGAGCGGGAACCGGCCGCCTGGGGTTGAGGACCCGCGCGGGGAGCGACCAGGAGGGGGGGGGGAAGCGGTCTGGCGGGGCAGAAGGCGCGGGATGGGGCTTGAACAAACCTCCGGAAGGGGTGTTGCCTCCAAAACGGATCATGGCCGGGGGATGCGGCGCCGAGCCGGTGGGAGGCGGAACCCTGCCGACAGCTGCCGCAGTGTGGCCACCGCCGCTGAGGAGGCCGGCCAGCCCCAAGCCCCAAGCCCCGGGAGAAGGAGGGTTCAGGACAAGCCCTCCGGTATAGAGAGGAACCGGCAAGGGCCCGCTGGACGGCATGGTTGGAAGGGGGCATCGATCAAGGACACGCCCGAGGCCACGGTGCTGCCCCTTCCTTCATGTTTTGAGGTGCGGTTATCCGGAAAGGTGGCGTGGAATACCGTTGCCTTGAAGCCAAAGGAAGGCGCGACAGACCGCTTGCGCCACCTGGACACCTGGCCGGATTCAGCGGAAAGACACAACACACCCGCCATTGCTGATAAGTTGGGATCACTTGCGGAAGGCACCGCCCCATGTTCGAGCGGTTTACTGAAAAAGCCATCAAGGTCATCATGTTGGCCCAGGAGGAAGCCAGGCGCCTCGGACACAATTTCGTGGGCAC
>CAYVWU010000185.1:0-5306 GCA_964455575.1 uncultured Cyanobium sp.
GGCCGCCTCCAGATCCATGAGGTTGTTGAAGCTGAGGGCCTTGCCCTGCCGTTGCAAGGCGGCGCCCCACCCCAGCGTGGGGGAGCCGTGCCAGGTGGCGGCCTGGTGAGGGTTCTCGCCGTAGCGCAGCGCCTGCAGCACCGGCAGGTCCAGTTTCAAGGGCCCGCCGGAGGCGGCGGGGGCGGCGGGGGCGGCTGCTTCCGCGGCGGCGCTGGCCGCGTCCTCCCCGGCCAGGCGCTCGGCCCACCAGGCGCTGATGGCGGTGTCGTAGGCCGCCGTGTGCTGGAAGGCCGCCAGGGCCAGGCGCCTCCGGAGCGCCCCATCCACCTCGCCGGCCTTCAGGGCCTCCTGGAAGGCGGGATATTGGGCCGGATCGGTGAGCACGGCCACATGGGCGTGATTCTTGGCCGCGGCCCGCACCATGGCGGGACCGCCGATGTCGATCTGCTCAATCGCTTCCTCCCAGCGCACGTCGCCTCTGGCCACCGTGCGGCTGAAGGGATAAAGGTTCACCACCACCACATCGATCGGCGCGATGCCCCGGGCCTCCAGATCGCGCTGGTGATCGGGATCGTCCCGCCGGGCCAGGATGCCGCCATGGATTGTGGGGTGGAGCGTTTTCACGCGCCCTCCCAGGATCTCCGGGGCGCCGGTCACCTCCGCCACCCGGGTGACGGGCAGGCCCGCGTCCGCCAGGGCGTTGGCTGTGCCACCGCTGGAGATCAGCTGGTAGCCCCGGGCCACCAGGGTCTGCGCCAACGGCACCAACCCCTCTTTGTCCGACACACTGAGGAGAGCGTTGGGCGCCATGCGAGGGGAGCGAGGAGCGACCCAGCCAACCTAAGCAGACGCCCGTCGGAGTCAGGACCATCGTCGGCGTCAGGACATCCGACGGGGCCGAGGACAGCCGACGGTGCCGGGACCTCCGACGGCGCCGAGGAATAGCTTCATCGCTTCAGCCCCCGTGGTGCGCCTTCATTCCCCCATGACGCCTTCCCCGGCCGCGGATCCCTGGTCCGCCGACGCCTGGTCCACCGATCCCCGGTCCACCGATCCCCGGTCCGCCGACGCCTGGTCCACCGATCCCCGGTCCACCGATCCCCGGTCCGCCGACGCCCGGTCCGCCGATCAGGAGGACGCCCCGGAGTCCTGTCTCCTGGCCGGTCCCCGTCAGGCCGATCGGCGCCTGGTGCTGCTTCATGGCTGGGGAGCCGACGCCGACGACCTGCTCGATCTGGCGGACGCCCTGCTGGGTCCGGAGGCGGCGGCGGTGGGGGTGGCGGCCCTTCGGGCGCCGCTTCCCCATCCCGGCGGGATGGGACGTCAGTGGTATGACCTGGGCCTGCCGGGATGGCCGGAACTGCCGGAGGCGCGCGCGGATCTGCTCCGCCGCCTGCGGCGGCTGGGGGAAGCGGTGCCGCTTGAGCGCACCGTTCTCCTGGGCTTTTCCCAGGGGGCGGCCATGGCCATCGATGTGGCCACGAGCCACGGGCTGCTTCTCGCCGGATTGATCGGCTGCAGTGGCTACCCCCATCCGGACTGGGAGCCCCGGCCACCGGCGTCGCCGATCCTGCTCACCCATGGCCGGCAGGACCCGGTGGTGCCCTTCGCCGCGGGTGAAGCCTTGGAGGAGCGCTTGCGGGAGCGGGGAGGCGAGGTGGAGTTGCTGCCGTTTTCGGGCGGGCACGGCATCGACCCAGCGGTGTTCCCTGCCATGGCGGCGTTTCTGCGGCGGGCCTGGCAAGGGTGAAGCGTGCGGGGTGTGGAGGGCGGGAGGACAGCCGTCGCTGTGCAAACGCGGCTGGCCTCCAACAACTCCGCTCAGGTTCAGACGAAGGCGTATTCGTACTCTTCCACTTCTTCCCAGTCGTCTGCCGCAAGGGCTTCGATGCCCTCGAAGAGCACGTCTTCACCGATGCGATCGACGATCTGGCGCAGGGAGGGGAAGAGGAAGTGGTTCTCCTCGGCGTATTGCGCGCTGAAGAGGCCCTTCTCGCCCCAGAAGAAACGGTCCGTGGTGTGCTCGTTGCGCCGCACATTGAGAATGGCGGGGGGCACCAACTCGGATTCCGCGATGAAGCGGCGGGCGGCGGTCACCGGTTTGTGGGAGCCGGTTTCCAGGTTGAAGGTGGGCACATGGGCCAACACACGCTGGCCGGCGAGACGACGGCGGCTGATGCGCTTGCGCTTCTTGGACATGAAGAAACACTCCAGGGGTGGAGTGAAGAGAGGGGAGTTGGGGGTAAGGGCGGGGGCCGGCGACGGGCGAGCGCGAGCTCGATCCGCTGCCTTGCCGGGTCGCTGGGGGCGGCCCACGGCCCTACGTTCTGTCGTCCGAGAAGCGATCGAGGGGAGATCGCAGCCGTTGGCCGGGGAGGCGGTGGCCCACCCGGACGGCAGAGGCTTGCACCTGCCTCTGCTGTAGCCTGATTGCAAGGCGATTGCAACCTTGGCCGCAACAGCTGGACAACTCCCCCCCGGTCAGGACTGGGAAGTAGTGGTCGATACACCCAGCTTAAAGCTTTTTTTCGGATTTCCCAACCGGCAAATATCAAGTTTTTTTAACGACTGCTCCCCTCTTGCTGCCCGGCTCCGTTGATGCCAGTCTCCGAGCGGTTTCTGGCCCTCCTCCGCGGTCAGCTCGGGCAATTCGCGGACTGCCCGGATGTGGAGGCCCTCGTCGTGTATGTCACCCATCCCGGACCCGGGGGTCTGCCCACCCTCCTTCCCTTGGGCCAGTGGCCGGAGGAATCCAGGCGTCTGGTCGCGGTGGGCGCTGACACCGAAACGGATGGCTCGTTGCGCCTGCCCGCCGAACAGCGCCGTTGGCTTCCCCTGCGCGACGGCGCCGGCCTGCTGGGCGCCCTGCAGGTGGAAACCCGCGAGGCGGCCTGGTCGCCCCCCTTGCGCCAGCGGCTCCAGGCGGTGGCGCTCTGCCTCACCGAGGCCCTCCGCCTGGATCTGGAGCACCAGCGCCTGGAGCGACGGCTGGAGGCCCAGGAAGAGCAGCTGCGCCTGTTGGTGCATCAGCTCCGCAACCCCCTCACGGCCCTGCGCACCTTCGGCCACCTCTTGCTGCGCCGGCTGAAGGACGACAGCGACAGTCGCAGCCTGGTGGAGGGCCTGCTGGCGGAGGAGCGGCAGCTCAACCGCTACGTCGACGCCATCAGCGCACTGGCCCAGCCCGACGCCCTCCTGCCGGCTGCCGCCAGCCCCGATCCGCTCCTGCTTCCCCCCCTGCTCTCCGGCCCCCGCGGGGAGGACCTCACCACCCTGGTGGCCCCCTTGCTCCAGCGGGCCGCGGCCACCGCCGCTTTGCAGGGACGCCGCTGGGTCGGCCCCGCGGCCCTGCCCTCCTGGCCGGGCGACGGGGGCGCCGTGGCCGAAATCCTCGCCAATCTCCTGGAGAACGCCTTCCGCTACAGCGCTCCGGAGAGCCCGGTGGGACTCCACTGCGCCCGGACGGCGGATGGGCTCCAGCTCACGGTGTGGGACGGGGGCCTGCCGATCGCGGAGGAGGAGCGGGAGCGGATCTTCCAGCGGGGAGAGCGGGGCCGGCAGAGCGAGGGCAAGGCGGGCACCGGGCTGGGGTTGGCCCTGGCTCGGGACCTGGCCGGCCACCTCGGCGGCGGTCTGGAGCTGCTCAGCCCCCCGGCTGCGGTGGATCCCTCCCTGCCGGAGCGCGGCAACGCCTTTCGCCTCACCCTGCCGGCGCCGACAGCACCGCCGCGTTGAGCAACAGCGCGTTGAGCAGCAAGGCCAGCGCTTCGGTCCACTCCACGCAGGCCCCGTAGCTGTCGCCGCTGTGGCCCCCGAGCCGGCGCCCCAGCCAGGTCGGCACGGCCACGGCGGGGAGCAGGCCCGCCAGCCCGAGGGGCGCGTGGCCGTGCGCCAGGCTGATCAGGGTCAGCCCGGCGAGCGCCAGCAGGGCCGGCCGGATCTCGGCGCCCAGGCCGGCCCAGTGCTGGCGGTGAAATCCCGCCGTGCCGCGGGGGTGGAGATAGGGAAACCGGGCCATCGCCACCAGGGGGGCGACGCGACCCCACACGGCGGCCCACACCAAGGCGCCGGGGGCGGCCCGCTCCAAGCTGGCCAGGGCGGCGGCTTTCAGCAGCACGAGGAGCGCGAGGGCCTGGGCGCCGCTCGCTCCGATGCGGCTGTCGCGCATGGCCTCCAGCCGCCGCTCTCCAGCCCCCAGGCCATCGGCCGTGTCCATCGCCCCGTCCAGGTGCAGGCCGCCGGTGAGCAACAGGCCCGCCGCCAACACCAGGCCGATGCGGGTGAGGGGCGGCACGGCGGCGGGAAGCCCCCACCAGAGCCCGGCCTGCAGGCCGCCGATGACAAGGCCGATCCAGGGCGCGAAGCGGGCGATGCGCGCGAAGCGGGGGTGGATGGCCGGCCAGGCGGGGAGCACCGAATAGAAGATCCAGGCCCCGGCCAGATCCTGGAGCCAGGCGGGTGGGAAGGAAGGCGTGGCGGCGAGGGGCGCAGACCGACTCCACCCTGCCATGGTCCGTTTCCACCCGGCCACGGCCGGCGAGGGCGGGGAGGCCCGGCGCCTAGGGTCGGCTGGAGCGGAGAGAAGCGGTGTCAGCCCAGGCGTTCGCCTTCAGCGTGACGGCACGCTGTCCCCGCACCCGCGCCCGCCGCGGGCACTGGCAGACCCCCCATGGCGTGGTGCACACCCCCCGCTTCATGCCGGTGGGCACCGCCGCCACCGTCAAGGGGATCACCATCCCCCAGCTGGCGGACACCGGCGCCGAGATGGTGCTGGCCAACACCTTTCATCTGCATCTGCAGCCCGGCGAGGGCGTGGTGGCGGAAGCGGGTGGCCTGCATCGCTTCATGGGCTGGGAGGGCCCCCTGCTGACCGACTCCGGCGGCTTTCAGGTGTTCAGCCTGGCGGCGATCAACCGCATCGATGACGACGGGGTGGCCTTCCGCTCCCCCCGCGATGGCGCCCCGATCCTGCTCACGCCCGAGCGCTGCATGGCGATCCAGCGGGACCTCGGCGCCGATGTGGCCATGGCCTTTGATCAATGCCCCCCCTACCCGGCGACGGAGGCCCTGGTGGCCGAGGCCTGTCGGCGCACCCATCACTGGCTGGAGCGCTGCCTGGCCCACCACGCGGGGGGCGCCCAGGCGCTGTTCGGGATTGTGCAGGGGGGCTGCTTCAGTCACCTGCGGCGGGAATCGGCCCGGGTGGTGGCCTCCATGGGGCTGCCGGGCATCGCCGTGGGGGGCGTGAGCGTGGGGGAGCCGGTGGAGGAGATGCATCGGATCGTGGCGGAGGTGGCCCCCCTGCT
>CAYVWU010000186.1:0-5260 GCA_964455575.1 uncultured Cyanobium sp.
CCTACCTCCTCTGGAGCCCGGTGGGCACCTTCGTCACCTGGCAGATGGAGCGCCTGAACCGCTGACGCCCCAGACAGCGCACGGACAGGACGACTCAGGGGCCGTACGGCGCTGGGGCAGGACGGCGCCGGGGCCCCGGCTCAGTTCCAGGCGGCCATCGCCGCCCGCACGATCGTTTCACTGACGCCCTCCTCTCCGACAGCCCCCGGAGGCGCCGGCCCGCGGGCGGGATCCTCCTGCGGGGCCAGCGGAGTCAGGCCACCGGCGCCCATCGCGATGGGGCACCGCTCACCACTGCGCAGATCGATGCGCTCCACGGGCACATCGTCAATCCAGCGATACGCGAACGGCCCCTGGAACGAAAACTGATCCATGGGCGAGCCGCGGCAGAGAATCAGCCTGGCTGGGCGGGGGGGGATCCCGTCAACCCTCGCGGGGGGCCGGGATGATCAGCCCTGCTGATCCCCGCTTGGCAAGCGACGCCAGGAGCGTTAGGCAAGGAGAAGCTTCGCCACCAATCCGCATGGCGTGGACCATGGACGCGGGATCGGATTCCGACTCGCCCCCCCCGATCACACCCCATGCCGCGCCCAGCCTGGATGCGCACGGGCAGTTGTCCTACGTCGGTGAAGATGGCCGCCGCTACGTGGTGGGACTGCCCCCCGACATCGATCAGGCCAGCCTGGAGCGCGTGATGGCCACCCTGCGGCAGGGGGGCAAGCTGTTTCATGAGATCGAACGCCTCGCCCGCCGTTGGATCGCGGAGGTGAGCGGGCCGGATCTGGATGGCCGGGCGGCCATGGTGCTGCTCGTCACCACCCTGGAGACCTCCCTGGAGGAGCTTTTTCCCTCCGAGGACTCCAACGGCGCGCCCTCCGAGGGCTGAAGGGTCCGGTGATCCTTCAGGCTGGTGCGATGCCCCTGCCCGCCGCCTGCCTCTTCGACCTGGATGGGTTGCTGCTCGACACCGAGCCGCTCCATGCCCAAGCCTGGCGCGAGGCCGCCCGCCATTTTTCGCTCACCCTCAGCGAACGAGACCTGCTCCACCTGCGAGGTCGCCGGCGGCTGGATTGCGTCGCCCAGGTGCGGGAATGGATCCGCGCCCGCACCGGCGGCCCGACCCCCACGGCGGAGGCCCTGCTGGCGGTGCAGCAGCCGGTGGCGCGGCGCCTGCTGCCCACCGCCCAGCCCGTGGACGGTGCCGAAGCGCTGGTGGCCCGCTGCCAGGAGCACGGGGTGCCGATGGCCTTGGTCACGAGCAGCACCCGGGAGGCCGTCGCCCGCAAATGCGCGCCCCATGGCTGGTTGCAGGCCATCACGCTGCGGGTGATGGGCGACGATCCCGAGCTCGCCGCAGGCAAACCCGCCCCGGATCCCTATCTGCTGGCGGCCCAGCGCCTGGAGGTGGAAGCCAGCCGCTGCTGGGCCTTTGAAGACTCCCTGGCCGGCGCCCAATCGGCCCTGGCCGCCGGCTGTCTGGTGCACGTCCTGCTGCCTCCAAGCCCCAGCGAGGCAGGAGAGGAGAGCCCCGCCTTCCCGGCCCCCTGCAAGGTGGTCAGCCGCCTGTCCGAGGTGGAGTTGGGCCCTTGATCCGAGGGTGCGGAGAAGGCAAACCTGCCGGACTCCTGGAAGGGGAGTTCAGAGACAGGGGAATGCGGTGGAGGCGGGATTCAGTAGAGGCGGCTGAGCACGAAAGCCGGCAGGGCCCGCAGGGCGCTGCGGGGTTCGGAGGGGGGAAGCCAGGCCAGGGATTCGCCGGCCTCCCGGGCGAACTGCTCGGCCAGCGCCCGGGAGCGGGGGATGGCCTCACAGCTCCGCACCAGATCGAGCGCCTGCTCCAAGTCGCCCTCCTGGCTGAACTCCCGCTCGATCAACCCCGCCAGGGCCGGGCGCTCCTGCAGGGCATAGAGGGCCGGGGCCGTGAGATAGCCGGAGGCGAGATCGCTGGCGGCTGGCTTGCCCAGCTGCTGGTCATTGCCGGTGAAATCGAGAATGTCGTCCACCACCTGGAAGGCCAGCCCCAACTGACGACCGAAGCGATAGAGGGCGTCCAGGCGATCCGGAGGGAGGTCGGTCAGCACCCCCGCGGCCCGGGCGCTGTTGGCGATCAGGGAGGCGGTTTTGCAGTAGCTCTTTTCGAGATAAGCCTCGAAGGTCTGGCCGGTGTCATAGCGGAACAGGCCCTGCCGCACCTCTCCATCCGCTAGATCCATGATCACGCGGCTGAGCAACTTCACCACGTCCAGATTGTCCAGATTGGCGAGATGCCAGCTGGACTGAGCAAAAAGAAAATCTCCCGCCAGCACCGCCACCCGATGATTGAACCGGCTGTGGACGGTGGGCACCCCGCGACGGGTGGAGGCTTCATCCACCACATCGTCATGCACCAAGGAAGCGGTGTGGATCATCTCCGTGATCTCCGCCAGGCGCCGATGGCGCGGCGTGAGCATGCCGTCAGGAGCGATGGCGCGGGAGATCAACAGCACGATGCCGGGCCGCAGACGCTTGCCCCCCGCAGCAAAAAGGTGTTCCGCGGCCGCTTGCAGAATGGGATGGCGGGCGCCGATGAGCTGGCGAAGATCCGCGACCAGGACGTCCAGATCGGCCGCGACCGGCATCAGCAGCTCCGCAACCGTACTCACATCGCCTCCCTTGAGGCCAAGATCTTAGAAGGCGCGCGGTGTCTACTGCAGGGCGGTCGCGTCAGTCAGCTCGCGGACCGCCCAGCGGCCGGTGCTGTCCCGCTGCCAGCGCAATTCCTCCCCATGGGGGTCCAGGCCCACAAGGCGTTGGCAGGCCGCATTGAAGCGGGCCGCGGCTCCGGTGGTGAAAAAGCGATGGCCCCCCCGGGCGTCCGCGCTGGCCGCAAGGTCGCGCTCGCCGAGCACCCGCGCCAGATGGGCCGCCACCGCTGGCGCGGGGTCGATCACCCGCCGTTCCGGACCGGCCAGGCGGCGGATGGTCTCGATCACGAACGGGTAGTGGGTGCACCCGAGCACGATCGTGTCGGCGTCGGCCGTCAACATCGGATCCAGAAAGCTCCGCAGCAGCCGCTCCAGCTCCTCCTCCGCGGCGCCGGATTCGACGCAATCCGCCAAGCCCAGGCACACCTGCTCCACCAGCCGCACGCCCGTGGCGCAACGCCCGACGGTGGCGCGGAACAGGCGCCCCTGGAACGTGGCCGGCGTGGCCATCACCCCCACCACCTTGTTGCGGCTGAGGGAGATCGCCGGTTTGACCGCGGGCTCCAGGCCCAGGATGGGCACGGTCGGATAGCGCTCGCGCAGGGCCTCCAGGGCCACGGCGGAGGCGGTGTTGCAGGCCACCACGACCGCCTTGCAGCCCTGGTCGATCAGGAAGCGGCAGAGCCCCTCGCAAAACGCCATGACCTCCACCCCGCTGCGGTTCCCGTAGGGAACGTGGGCGCTGTCCGCCACATAGAGCGTGGATTCGGTGGGCAGCTGACGCACGATCTCCCGCCAGACGCTGAGGCCACCGACCCCGGAATCAAACAGGCCGATGGGCTGGTTGGTCATGGTTGCCTCCGCCTCATGGACCCAGCACCTCCAGGATGCCCTTGGCAATCGCCGCCGCCAAACTCTGCCGGAACCGCGCGTCCGCCAAGCGGGGGGCATCGATCTCCCCGGTGACGAAACCCATCTCCGTGAGCACCGAAGGCATCACGGTGCGGCGTATCACAAAGAAGCGCCCCGGTCGCGCGCCACGATCGGGCGTGCCCGGGGAGACCGCCATCAGCTGCCGCTGGATCGACAGGGCCAGCTCGTAGGCGCGGCCGCCCTGGAAATAAAAGGTTTCGATGCCGTTCACATCCGGCCGGTCCATGCTCAGGGCATTGGCGTGCAGGCTCACGAACAGATCCGCGCCACTCCGATTGGCCAGCGCCACCCGCGGCGGAAGGTCGACGTCCACCTCGCTGGTGCGGGTGAGCAACACCTGCACACCCCGACTCTGCAGCAGCTGAGCCGTCTGCAGCGCCACGTCCAGCACCACATCCGTTTCCCGCAGCCCGCCGATCCCCACCGCGCCGGGATCCGGCCCGCCATGGCCCGGATCGAGCACCACCCGGAAGCGTCCGCGCGGCACGGCGGGAAGGTTCCGAGCCGTGGGCGGGTTGCCGGTGGGCACGGGCGTGATCGTGGCGGGCGTGAAGCCCCCCCGGCGGGAGCCGCGTCCCGTGGCGACGACGGTGGGGGCATCGATGTCCCCTTCGCCGACCAGCGGCAGGCTGCGGCGCGAGACCCCGCGCAGATCCATCCGCCAGCGATCGCGCGCCACGCCCACCAGCCGCAACTGCCGGGGATCGAGCTGCGTGCCCGGACTGAATTCCAGCACCAGCCGGGTGGTCTGGGGATCCGGCCGCCCCACCCGCACCTCCACCAGCGCGCCCTCGCCCCGCAGGCTGCGCGGACGGATCGGCGCCCCGGGCAGATCGAACCACACCCTTGGCCCCTGCCCCGGGCGACCCTCCTGGAAAAAGGCCCGCACCAGGGTGTTGGGGGTGGTGCGCAGCTCCAGCTGCCCCTCGCGGTTGATCCGCCAGGCGAAGAGGCTGCTGGCCGCGCGAGCTGGCAGGGCGGACAGCGCCAGCAGCAATGAGCCCGCCAGCAGGACGAGCGTCCGTCGGGGGGTCACCATGGCCGCGTCAGAACAGGGCGGGATGACGGTGCCGCAAGCTCGGCATCTGGGCCCGAACACGGCGCACATGCTCGGTGTCGACCGGGGCGACCGCCAGCCCCGGCGCCTGACCCGCGTCCGCCAGCACCGTCCCCCAGGGGTCGATCACCAGGGCATGGCCATGGGTCTGGCGACGGCCCTCATGCTGGCCGGTCTGGGCCGGGGCCAGCACATAGGCGGTGTTTTCGATCGCCCGCGCCTGGAGCAGCACCTGCCAGTGGTCCTTGCCCGTGTAGGCGGTGAACGCGGCGGGGATCAGCAACAGCTCCGCGCCGGCACCCACCAGATGGCGATAGAGCTCGGGAAAGCGCACGTCGTAACAGATGGACAGACCGACGCTGCAGAGGCCCGGCACCTCCACCACCGGCGGCAGCTCCTGGCCCGGTTTCACCGTGGCCGATTCCCGGTAGGTGCTGCCATCGGGGATGTCCACATCGAAGAGATGGATCTTGTCGTAGCGAGCCAGCAGCTGCCCTTCCGTGCCCACCAGCTCCGATCGGTTGAAGGTGCAGCCGGCCCCGGCGGGCACCGGGAACCCGCCCCCCAGCAGGGTCACCTGATAGCG
>CAYVWU010000187.1:0-5244 GCA_964455575.1 uncultured Cyanobium sp.
GCCCGCCACGCCGTCCCCCTCCTGAAGCGGGCTGTCGAAGAAGGCGAACGCCAGCAGCACCCGCGGCCGGGCCAAGGGGGGCAGGGGCTCCGGCTGGCAGGCGAGCCGTAGCAGGCTGAGGCCGCAGAACCGTTGGGCCAGCTCAAAGCGGCGCGGACCGCTGAGCTGCAGGCTGTTGCAGCGACCGCTGGCCGCCAGGGAGAGGCCCGGGGCACCGTCCCAGAGGAAGCGGAAGGGATCGGTGCCCCCGAGGGTGCCGCCGCCAAGAGCCGGCAGGAGGGCGAGGGGATCCAGCGGCCGGCCCTGTCCGAGATGGAGGGGAAGGGCGAGGCTGAGCACGGGCTCGTCGTCCATGGCGCCAGCCGCCGCGGATGCCGCGCGGCGGGCGAGGGCCGCCGCGTCGGCAAGCAACCCAGGGAAGGTCGGGGGGGCCAGCACCAGGGGAGCCTCGGAGCAGGGTCGAAGAGCTGCTCAAATGTATGGGTCTTTGCCCATCCAACGCCTGTGCCAGGCCCGCTGGAGCCCCAGGTCGTCGCAAGCCGTTACGCCACGCCCGCTCCCCCGACCCCCTCGCCGTCAGACTCACCCGGCGGGTCCATGCCGCCAACGGGATCCGAGGCGGTGGCGCGGGGGCGGCTCTGGCGGGCGGCGATCAAGTGGCCCATGTACAGCGTCGCGGTCATGCCCGTGCTGCTGGCGGCCGGCTGGCGCCTGGGTCGGGGGCTGCCGGTGCGGGCGGAGCAGGTGGGCCTGTTCCTGCTGGCGGCGATCCTGCTGCTGGCCTGGGAAAACCTCGCCAACGACGTCTTCGATGCCGACACGGGGGTGGATGCCGTCGGCAAGCCCCACTCCCTGGTGAACCTCACCGGCCGGCGAGATCGCATCGCGGCCCTGGCCCAGGGGTGCCTGGGGCTGGGACTGGCCCTGATGGCGCTGGTGGCCCTGCGCAGCGCGCCCGTGGTGCTGGCCCTGGTGTTGGCCTGCTGCGGGCTGGGCTATCTCTACCAAGGCCCCCCCTTCCGGCTGGGCTATCGAGGCTGGGGAGAGCCGTTGTGCTGGTTGGCCTTCGGCCCCCTCGCCACCGCCGCCGCCCTGCTCGCCGTGGCGCCGCCACCCGCCGCTCCCGCCGTCATTCCCTGGGGGACGGCGGTGGTGCTGGGAGCGGGTCCAGCCCTGGCCACCACCCTGGTGCTCTTCTGTTCCCATTTCCATCAGGTGGAGGAGGACGCGGCCCATGGCAAGCGCTCCCCCGTGGTGCGACTGGGCACGCGGCGGGCGGCCGCCCTGGTGCCCTGGTTCGTGGCGGGCAGCCTGGCGCTGCAGTGGGCGCCGGTGCTGCTCGGCTGGTGGCCTCTGACGGCCCTGTTGTCGGCGCTGGGCCTGCCGCCCGCCCGGGGCCTGATCCGCCTGGTGGCCCTGGGCCACGACCAGCCGGACCGGGTGGCGGGCAGCAAGTTTCTCGCCCTGCGCGTCCAGGCCCTGGGCGGTCTGGGCTTGGCGGCTGGCCTGGCCCTCGGGCCCTGGTGGCAGGGGGTGGTGGGGCGGTGAGCCAGCGGATCCGGCTCGCCTGGCGGCCCTTTGCCTTCTCCCTTCCGCGCCCCCTGCGGACGGCCGCCGGGACCTTGGCGGAGCGGCGGGGGTGGTTGCTGCGGCTGGAGACGCCGGAGGGGGCTGTGGGTTGGGGGGAGGCCTCCCCCCTGGCCCTCGGGGCGTGCCATGGCAACGAGCTGGAGCGCTGCGGCGCGGCCCTGCGCGCGCTGGGCGAGGGCTGCGCGCGCGGAGAGCTGGAGCGGCGGCTGCCCTCCCTGCCGCCCTCGGTGGCGTTCGCGGTGGGGGCGGCCCTGGCGGAGGCCGATGGACGGGTGGGGGAGGCGGCGGGGGGCTGGCGCGCGGCGCCCCGTTCGGCCTGGTTGCTGCCGGCGGGAGCGGAGGCCCTCGCGGTGGCCCGCTCCCGCCTGGCCGACGCCGTCGCGCCACGACCTGCCGCGGGGGCAAGGGCGGCCGTGCCCTTCACCGTGAAGTGGAAGGTGGGGGTGCATGGAGAGGAGGAGGAGAGGACGTGGCTGGAGGCGCTGCTGGAGCTGTTGCCGGCGGACGCCCGCCTGCGGCTCGATGCCAATGGGAGCTTCAGCCGCGCCACCGCCGGGCGCTGGGCGGCGCGGCTGGCGGGCGAGGGCCGGCTGGAGTGGCTGGAGCAGCCCCTCGATCCTGCGGATTTGCAGGGTCTGGAAGCGCTGGCGGAGCGGGTGCCCGTGGCGCTGGATGAAGCGCTGTTGCGGGAGCCCGAACTGCGGGAGCGTTGGCACGGCTGGCAAGTGCGCCGACCCTCCCAGGAGGGGGACCCCCGCCCGCTGCTGCGGGCCCTGGAGGCGGGCCAACCGCGCTGGATGGTGAGCACCAGCTTTGAAACCGGCCTCGGCCAGCGCTGGCTGGCGCACCTGGCGGCGCTGCAGGCGGCGGGCCCCACCCCCGTGGCGCCAGGCCTGGCCCCCGGCTGGCAGGCTCCCGGGGGACTGGGATCGGCCGAGCCGGAGGCGGTGTGGCAGGCGGCGGGGGGAATCGCGCCCCCCGGAGCGGGTCTGCGGCGATGAACGACCCGGCCCAGCCCTTCACCCTTCTGCCGGCGGAGGCGGGCTGGCCGGCGCTGGTGGAAACGCTGACGTCCCTGAGCCGACAACAGGGCGTGGTGGGCCTGGCCCCGGCGCTGGAGCTGGACACCCTGCGGGAGGCCTGGGAAGGGGGGGCCGGGGAAGGGGGGGCCGGGGAAGAGGAGAGGTCTGGGGACGCCATCGGACCCGCGGTGGTGGTGGGCAGCGGCGGCAGCAGCGGCCGGCGACGGTGGTGCCTGCAGCCCCTGGCCGGACTGGAGGCCTCCGCCGCCGCCACAGGCGCCTGGCTGCGGGGGTTGGGCATCGAGCCGAGCGCGGCCCTGCTGGTGAACCCCCTGCCGTGGCACCACGTGAGCGGCCTGATGCCCTGGCTGCGAGCGCGGCAGTGGGGCGCGGAGCATTGCGCGCTCTCCCCAGCGCAGCTGCGGCAGCCCGCCACCCTGGCCGCCGCCCTGCCCCACCCGCGCCACCGCCCTGCCCTGCTCTCCCTGGTGCCCACCCAGCTGCGCCGTCTTCTGGCGGATCCGGCGGGGGTGGACTGGTTGCGGGGATTCGCGGCGATCTGGGTCGGCGGGGCGCCGCTGGCGCCAGCGGAAGCGGACCGCAGCCGGCAGGCCGGCCTGCGGCTGGCCCCTTGCTACGGCAGCACGGAGACCGGCTCGATGGTGACGGTCCTGGCGCCGGAGGCCTTTCTGGCCGGCGTGGAGGGCTGCGGGCTCCCCCTCGCCCACGCCAGGTTGCGCATCGCCGCCGGCGACGGCGCGGTGGAGGTGCGGGCGACAAGCCTGAGCCCGGGGCATCTGGAGGGGGGCCGACTGCGTCCCCTGGAGCTGGCGGGGGAGTGGTGGCGCAGCGGCGATCGGGGCCGTCTTGCTCCCGAGGGACTCACCCTGCTGGGGCGTCGGGATGGAGCTGTGCACAGCGGCGGCGAAACCGTTTTCCCCGAGGAGGTGGAGCACCGGCTGCAGCGCCTGGCGACCGAGCGGGCCCTGCCCTTGGCGGCCCTGCTGCTGGTGGGGCGGGCGGATCGGGAGTGGGGGCAGCGACTGGTGGGGCTGGTGCGGCCCCGGGGACGGGACGCCGGGGAGGGTCTGCTGGAGGCGTTGCGGGAGCTGGCGCTGGCGCTTCCTCCCGCCCAGCGTCCCGCGGAGTGGCGGCTATGCCCTGAACTGAAACCGAATGCGCTGGGGAAATGGGAACGGGCGCGTTGGGGAGCCTGGCTGGGGGAGGGGCAAGGAAGCTGAGGGGCTTCAAGAGCGAAGGCGAGGGAGGCGGCGTGGAGCCGGTGGCCACAACCCAAACGCCCAAGAACACCAACATGTCCCGCGGAACCGCTGCACATCTGCGTCGGCTGGAGGCTAAAGGATCCCAAGGGAATTACAACCTTTGATGACAGCGGCGACCATGCCGCAGCCCAGTCCGCCTGCGGCGAAAGCGAGCGCGATGACAACGACAGGTCCTGGCCCCTGAGTTGGTCCGATTGCCGTCGTCGCCACCGTCTGGAGCTGGGCGTCATCATCAGGACGCGTCGAAGACGACCGATCCACCATCCAACGCTAAGGACTCCTGCTGTGCCAACAACCAACTCCCGCGTCCAGAGCTTGATCACAGTCGGAGACAAAGTGACGATCAATGTCAAATACAATGCCGTCTTCAACACTCTGGAACGACATCTTGCCGCGAATGGTCTGGTCTTTCAGGAACGCATCCGTGTCATCGGCCAGGATGCGGGAACGACAACGGACCAGGTGTTGCATACCTTCAGCGTGCAACACATCCCCGTCACTGCGGGAATCGGTTCTCTGACCGTGCCGCGCGATCGTTCCCTCACCGTCAGCAGGGCATCCCTTCAGGAGGATCGCGGTTTGGGGGACGCGGATGAAATCAATTGCAGCATCGAAATCGCCCCCCTTGGCCTGCCTACCCTCATCACGGATTTCACACCCGAGCAAACTCTCCTGGCTTGAGGAAGACGGGCTTCGGCTCGGCCATCTGATCAGGCGCCCCGCCCAGACCGGCAGGTCAGCAGCCAGCCCCCACTACCCCCCACCTGCCAGCGGGGCAACCAATTGGCATAGGAATAGTGAAGGCTGGCGCCATCGTCATGGCTGAGGTAGCCGCCGTTGATCAGGTCGCCATTGCCATAGGGATCATGGATGAAAAAGCCTGTCGCGTCGTAGCCGATGATCACGCTCCAATGGCCGCCGCCGGAAGGGGCGGTGACGGGTCCATCGCAGAGCCAGCCCACGGCAACAGGCCGGCCGGCATCGATTTCGGCCTTGAGCACGGCGGGGGTGCCATCAGTGCGGAAATCCGCCTGAAGGCCCAGGGAGCGAAGCGCCGCCAGCTGCGCCTCCGAGGAGGTGCTGTCGCCATAACGGGCGCGCAGGGTGTCGTAGATGTTTTCGTTGGGCTCCTTGCCCCAATACATGGCCAACATGGCGGCGCTGGCCGAAAAGCATTCGCGCCATCCCTTCCCATCGGCCATCTTGAGTTGATCGGCGTAGGGCACCCGGAGGGGATTGGGGTGGGGCGCGGCAAGGGAACGAGAGGCGCTTGGGGCCGCGCTGCTCCCCTCGGGCTGACACCAGAGGTCGGCTTCCGCTTGACGCCGTCGCCGCAGACCGGCCTCCAC
>CAYVWU010000188.1:0-5212 GCA_964455575.1 uncultured Cyanobium sp.
GAAGCCCAGGGTCGCCAGCTCCTCCAGCAGGCGCTGGTTGGCCGGCGTGGCGAACCACTGCCGCAGCGACTGGCTCACCTCCGCCCCGAGGCTGAAGATGCCGGTGATCGCCTCCGGCTCCTCCAGGGCCGCGCGGCGCAGGGCGGCGGCGTTGGCAAAGGTCTTCGCCAGGGTTTTGGCGTTCACCTCCCCCACATGATGGAGGCCCAGCCCATAGAGCTGCCGATGCCAGGGTTGGCGCTTGGAGGCCTCCAGGCTGTCCAGCAGGTTGGCTGCGGATTTCTCCCCCATCCGCTCCAGGCTGGCCAGCAGGGCCCCGTCCAGCCGGTAGAGATCGGCGATGGAGCGCACCAGCCCCTTCTCCACGAGCTGCTCGATCAGGCTGCTGCCGATTCCCTCCACATCCAGGGCGCCCTTGCTCACCCAGCGGCGCAGCGACGCCAGCAGGATCGCCGGACAACTGCTGTTCACGCAGACGGTGGCGGCCTCGCCCTCCTCCCGCACCAGGGTGGACCCGCACTCCGGGCAGACCTCCGGCAGCTCGGCCCGGACCGCCGCCAGCGGCCGCAGCTGCGGCTGGGCCCGCACCACCTGGGGGATGATCTCGCCGGCTTTGCGCACCACGATGGTGTCGCCCAGATGCAGGTCCAGTTCCGCCAGGCGGTCCGCATTGTGCAGGGTGGCCCGGCTCACGGTGGTGCCCGCCAGCAGCACCGGCTCAAACTCCGCCACGGGGGTCACCTTCCCCGTCAGCCCCACCTGGGCCACCACCCGCAACAGCCGGCTGCTGGCCTCCTCGGGCGCGTATTTGAGCGCGAGCGCCCAGCGGGGATGGGTCTCCGTGCTGCCGCATTCCGCCTGCAGGGCGAGATCGTTGAGCTTCAACACCACGCCATCCGTGGCATAGGGCAGGGCTTTGCGGCCTTCCTCCCAGGAGGCGAAGAACGCCTCGGCTTCCGCCAGGGTCGGGAGCAGGGCCGCGTTGGGGTTCACCTGGAACCCCGCTGCCTTCAGCCACTCCAGCGCGTCCCATTGCGTGCGGGGCGGGGGGGGATCCGTGGCGGAGCGGGGCTGCCAGTCGGGCGGCAGGTGGACGGTGTAGGCGAAGAAGGCGAGCTGGCGATCCGCCACCACCTTGGGATCCAGCTGCCGCAACGTGCCGGCGCAGGCATTGCGGGGGTTGGCGAAGAGCGCTTCGCCGCGGGCCTCCCGCTCCGCGTTCAGCCGGGCGAAGGTGGCATTGGGCAGCAGCGTTTCGCCGCGCACCTCCAACCAGTCCGGCGGGGAGTCCAGGGCCAGGCGCAGGGGCACGGTCTGAATCGTGCGCACGTTGGCGGTGATCTCCTCGCCGCGTTCGCCATCGCCCCGGGTGGCGGCGCGCACCAACACCCCGTTGGCGTAGCTCAGGGCCAGGGCATTGCCATCGATCTTCAACTCCCCCACCAGCGCCAGGGGGGGCGCCGCCGCCGGGGACGACGCCCGCTCGCCGGGCGCCGCGGCGACCAGCCGGCCCAACCGCTCGTACCAATCCTCCAGGTCGGCGCGGTGGAAGCCGTTTTTCAGGCTGTAGAGCGGAATCCGGTGCTCCACCGTCGCAAAGCTCTCCGCCGGGGCGCCGCCCACCCGCTGGGTGGGGCTGTCGAGGCTGCGCAGCTCCGGAAAGGCCCGCTCCAGCGCCTCAAGCTCCCGGAAGAGCTGGTCGTAGACCGCATCCTCCAGAACGGGCGCATCGAGCACGTAGTAGGCGTGGGCGGCGTGCAGGAGGAGACGGCGCAGCTCTTCGGCGCGGTGCCGTTGGTCGGGGGTGGGCGTCACGGCGGGGGTCACGGCGGCGTCACGGCGCTGGCGCCAGGCGGTCAGCCGGCCGCCACCTTCTGAATGCGGTCCACTCGCCAGGCGTCCTCCACCTTCACGAAGGTGAAATCCAGGGGCAGCTCCTCCTTGTTGTCCGACTTCAGCTTCACGGTCAGGATCACCTGGTCGTCCTGCAGCCGCGGCCGTCCCGAGCGCAGGTTGCGGTACTTGTTCAGCTGCAGGCCCGCCAGAAAGCGGATGAACTGCTGGCGATTCACGTGGGAGCGGTAGTTTTTGGTCGTCAGCAGATAGGCGCCGTCCACCTGCCCCGAGGCCACCTGGGTGAAGAACTGCTTGATCAGCGGATTGATTCCCCGGGCGCTGAGCACCAGGCGCACCGCCGAGATCGTCCAATAGAGCAACAAGGCGCCAGCGCCGACAAGCAGCGCCTTGCCGCCGATCTCCCGGGCCAGTCCCCAGTCCATGGATGCGCGCGTGATGAACAGCGCCTGAGTCTGCCCGACAACGGCCCGTTGCCGCGGAAACTCGTCAAACTGGGAGCCGCCTTTCGTCGGGGACCCGTCCCGCGTCGGCCCGTGCCCCTCGAACCCCTGCTCCCCCTCTTCCACCAGCTCAACCGGGAGCATTTCGAGGGCCGCCTGGTGCGCGACGACCGCCCGCTTGTGGCCCTGCGCTGGAGCGACGGCCGCCTCACGCGCACCGCGGGCCTCTACCGCCGATGGGGCTCCAGCCCGGCGGAGATGCGCAGCGAGATCCTCCTCTCCCGCCCCCTGCTGGATCCCCTGCCCCGCGCGGCCACCCTCAGCACCCTCTGCCACGAGATGATTCACGCCTGGGTGGATCGGGTGGTGGGCGCCCGGGAGGCCCACGGACCCCACTTCCGGGCGCGCATGGCCCTGATCAATGGCCGTCAGCCGGGCTTTGAGGTGAGCCTGCGGCACCGTTTCCCCGTGCCTCCGCGACCCGCGCGCTGGCTGGCCCGCTGCCCCCGCTGCGGCGCGCGCTCCCCGTATCGCCGGCGACGGGAGGGATTGGCCTGCCGCCTCTGCTGCGAGCGCTGGCATGGCGGCCGCTGGCATGCCGACTGCCTGCTGGTGTTTGAGCCGTTGACGCCCTAACCTCCCGCGAAGCGCGGATGCCGATGGGCGTGTTTCTTTGGAGCCTGGAGCTGGGCGGGGTGTCCATCGCCCTGGTGGGCCTGGCGCGGGAGCATTGGCTGCGTCGCCATCCTCGCTAAGGTCGCCCCATGGATTGGGATGAAGACGACGGCACCGCCCTGGAGGGCCGCTCCCCGGGGGAGCGGCCCCTGGGAGATCGCCTGGAGCAGTGGGTGAGTCGCGGCCGCGAGCTTGTGGATGGCGTGTCCGGGACGCGACCCGGCAGTCGCGGCGAGCGGGGTGGCTCCGGACGGGGAAGCGGTCGCCGCCGCGATGGCCTGGGCCGCTGGGTGGAAGGAAAGCTCGACTGGCTTTTGGACGACCGGGACGACTGGCGCGAACCCTGGGAGACCGAACGACCGTCAGCACCCCCAGCCGCCAGCGGCGACCCCGCCGCCCGGCGCTCCCGGCCGCCCCTGGAGGCCATCTCCCGCCGCGGAACCGCCACCCCCGGCGCTTTCACCCCCGCAGCCGCCGCCCCGGGAGCCTCCGCCACTGGAGCCTCCGCCCCCGGAGCTGCAGCCCCCGGAGCTGGCCCCGCCTCCCGCCAGCCCCCCGCTCGACCCGCCCGGCCCGCGCCGCCCCCGCCGGTGTGGGAGTCGCCCGCCCGGGAGGCGGTTGCGGAGCCCCTCGACCCGCCGCCGACCCCGCCGCGGGATGGCCCCCCCCGTCAGGACTGGCCGGAGGAAGACGCGTTCACGGTGCCCCGCTGGCGACGCCAGGAGCCTCCACCCCCGCCCCCGGTGGATCCCCTCGCCGCCGCTCCTCCCCCACCCTCGCCGGGGCGCCCCCTGCCGCGCTCCACCCGGCGGCGTTGAGCCGCTGAACCCTCCGGGAGACCCGCCTCCACAGGCATCCGCTCCCCCGGCAACCCTTACATTCCAAACAGTCCTCTCCCCTCGCCATGAGCAGCCTGGTTGTTGTCGGCTTCCCCACG
Source organism: uncultured Cyanobium sp. (assembly GCA_964455575.1). GTDB lineage: Bacteria > Cyanobacteriota > Cyanobacteriia > PCC-6307 > Cyanobiaceae > Cyanobium. The sequence continues at coordinate 3,910 of CAYVWU010000188.1, forward strand.
GTCAGCGAAGCGGAAGAGGTGCGCCGCGCCCTGGCCGGCCTCCAGAAGGAGCAGCTGGTCTCCCTGGAGGATGCGGTCGTCGTCGAGCGCGATGCCGAGGGCCACGTCCATCTCCATCAGGCGATCAACCTCACCGCCGCCGGTGCGGCCAGCGGTGGCTTCTGGGGCGTCCTGGTGGGGTTGCTCTTCCTCAATCCGCTGCTCGGCGCCGCCGTCGGGGCTGGCGTGGGGGCGGCCTCAGGGGCGTTGTCGGATCTGGGCATCAATGACGGCTTTCTGCGGGAGGTGGGCGACGGCCTCACCACCGGCTCCGCCGCCCTCTGCGTGCTGGTGCGGGAATCGACGCCCGATCGTGTGATCGAGCGCCTGCAGGCCCATGCGCCCCACGCGCGCCTGCTGCGCACCAACCTCAGCCACGCCGATGAGGCCCGCCTGCGTCAGCTATTGGAACAGGCGAGTCAGCAGGCGGGTGGGGCGAGCGCCTGAGGGCGCCCTGACGCACCTGGAAGCTGCAGCCGCGCTCCCGCAGGCGCCGGTTCAGGGGCGCCACCAGCTCGGCCGGCACCTCTTCGGCGGCATCCTCCGCGGACATCACCACCGCGGGGGCGCCCTGCTGGAGATCGCTGATCAGATCGGCCCAGAGCTCCAGCAGGGACCGCTGGCGCAGGGGTTTCAGCCCCTGGTGCTCGAGATGGGGCGAGCAGCCCTCGCGGTCCCAGAGGGTCTGGCGGGACGGGCTGCTGTGGCGCTGAAAGGCGAGGCCCAGGCGGAGCGCTTCAGGGCTTGGGCGTCCATCGAGCTGCCGCAGGCCTGAGGCTTGCAGGACCTTGCCGATGGTGACGGCGGAGAGTCCGTAGAGGCGACCCAGCTCGGTGAGGGTCAGCCAGTCGGGATGTCCACGGGACGGGGCCATGGGGGACGGGCGGCATCAGGTCTACCCATGCTTGTCGCACCAGCAACAACGTCAATTCGTCAACCCCGAATTGTCTTTTCTTGTCACCATGTGCGGAATATCTTCAGGATTCAGTGTGCTGGCGGGGCCGAGCCAGCGTTCCAGGGCGGGGGAGAACACCTCCCGAATCACCGTCAGCTCCCGGCCCTGGCGAAAGAAGCGGTAGTGCCGACTCCAGAACGGACCCGATCGCCCGAAACGCTCCTCCAGCCAGTCGGCCTCCACCAGCGCCAGGCCATCCACCTCCCGGTAGAGCTCGGCGCGGCCCTCCGTCAGGCTGCTCCAGATCGGTTGGCGCCGGTCGCGCAGGCAGGCCTCCGCCTGCTGCTGGTTCCACCAGCTCTCCGCCCA
>CAYVWU010000189.1:0-5209 GCA_964455575.1 uncultured Cyanobium sp.
AAACTGCTCAGATCCATTGTGCCGCAGGCGGTCTAACCTTTTTCAGGAGGCCCCAGGTAGCTGGCCCTTCAATATCTTGACAAATCTTCCTTACCTGCAGTCGCAGAATTATTATTATCCTGGTTTATGGGGGGCAACTCTTGGCTTTCAGAACGGCAACGGTTTCACCACAAGCCCCAATGGTGGCTGGTTTATTGCCAGCGATGGTTTTGATCACCGTTCATCCCTTGAGCAGACCATCACGGGCTTGGAAATTGGTTCCGATTACACCCTCTCTTTCGAGTATGCACATGCTCAGGAAGCCAATATCAATGGTGACACCCGTCAGCATTGGGAAGTAGCCTTTGGCTCAGAAAGCTTCGTCACTCCAGAGGTGTTTCTCCCCTCTCACGGCTTCAGAGGCTGGTACACCGCAACCACCCAATTCACAGCCACCTCCACCAGCGAGGTTCTCAGTTTCCTCGCCTACGGCACCCCTAGTGTCCCCCCCTATCTGCTGCTCGATGGTGTGAGCCTGACGAAGAATGCTGTGCCAGGACCGGTTCCCATCATTGGGCTGGCGGCAGCCTATGGATGGAGCAGCAAACTGCGGCGTCGGATCCAAGCCTCCGGACGTCAGCGTGGTCTTGCCGCTCGCAACTAACGATTCGCCGCCAGAAACCTCCGTTTGCTCTCAGGTTCCTTGGTGACGCCGATTGATCGGATCAGCGTTCTCTGATCCGATCCATTTTTCTTGGGGTGGATGATCCAGACGGCATTGCCGCTACTATGGATGGTTAGAGCGCCACAAGGAACCCAGCTTGCTCCTGGGTGTCACCTTGTAGGCCTCTTTAAAATCCCGGCAGAATGACGAGGTGCTGCCATATCCGCAAGCTTCAGCAATGTCCAGAATCCGCGTACCTGAAGGCGCTGTCTCAAGCTTGTGGCAGGCGAGATTCAGGCGCTCTTTTCGCAGATACTGCATCGGTCCACAGCCAAATCGTTTCTGGAAGGCTCTTTGCAGATGTCGGCTTGTGTAGCCCGATAGAGCTTCCAAATCGGCAAGGCAAAGGGGCTCGCAGCAATGCTGGTGCATCCAGTCAACAAGCTGGTCCATATCAAGAACGCATGTCGTCTTTCGCTCTTGATGTTGCAACTTGTCATTCCATAGGAAAACAAGCTGCCGAAGCAGGAGATCACCCATATCCAGCAGGGACCTTGCGCCACCAGCGTCTTGCACCATAGCCGACTCTATAAATCTGAGATTTGCATAGACAGATCCGACAAAAGATTCTCCCAGGCTAGTTTGTGAAGAGAGAGACATTGGCTTGTCAAGCGCCTCTTCAAGAGATTGTTTCTGTTGATCCATGCCAGAATGAGAGGACATCAATGCATGAATTGCTCGGGTCTCGACAACAATAATCAGCGCCGACAAATATGGAGATTTAACGGCCATATCCCAAGGCTTTGGCGGCAAATAAATCAGGTCTTGCGCTTGGCCCAGAGAAAACGTATTCCTATCGATATAGATCTCAGCCTTCGTTTCTAATGGGATCAAAAAACAAGACTGATCCTGTGGCAACGCTTGCATGTCAATGGCCGTTCCATGTGTCGCCAAAACCTTTACCGGACCAAGCTTTAATGTCGCGGATAGATTTTCCGTGTCACACTCAGCCTTTGATGTTTTGCAATGACGAAGACTGATTGTCTCGCTGACGACTTCAGCAAAGCTGCGTGCGCAATCAGTTCGTACTGATTGCGGGAGGTTTAGAAATGGAGTGCGATTCAAGCTTGGCCGAATAGTTCTCGCCGCGCGCATGGCCATTTGATTCGAGTTTTAAGACTCATCCGCGACAAGTTATCACCCACTTTGCTCAACCACTGGCAATCATTGCGTTATTTGCCACATCCATTTCGTTTTTTGCAACTCAAGCCGCTGGTGCGGCCCTAAAGGCTTGCAGCCAGTCAGCACTTGACGCTCTGCTTATCCAAAATCCGACAGCCTCTGTCGTTTTTTGCACAATTCCATTCGCGCTTTTCCATGACGATTTACAATTCTTATATTGGCTCTTTCAGAGCACTGCCTGGCCCTCAGCCCTCTGGTACTGATCAACAATGACAGAACAGCTCATGACCACAGTGCAAACTCTGCTGAGGCTTTCAGCATGGTTTGTCATACTGTTTCTCGTCTTTCTGCCACTTGAGAGGTTTTTCCCTCGCAATCGCCAGAAAATCATCCGCAAAGATTACTGGCAAGATTGTTTGTACTACTTCGTGAATGGTGTACTGCCGAAGCTGCTGTTGGTGATCCCCCTTTCCCTGCTTGCCTCTTTTCTTCATCGTTATGGTTCCGGTTCCCTCTATCAATGGGGAGCCAACCTGTCGATGGGCAATCGCTTGATCCTGGCCTTGCTGGTGGGAGATTTCGGGGCTTACTGGGGTCATCGCTGGAGCCATCAATGGCCCATCCTTTGGTCCTTCCATTCTGTTCACCACAACGCGACGGAAATGGATTGGCTGGTGAATTCCAGGGCCCATCCTTTGGATATGGTGTTTACGCGTTTTTGCGGACTTGTGCCGATGTATATCTTGGGCCTGGCTCAGCCCACGGCCGCCTCAACTGACTTGATTCCATTTATCTATATGATCTTCGGTAACTTCTGGAGTTTTGTCATTCATGCCAATGTAAATCTCAGGCTTGGTTTTCTTGAAAAAATCATCGCCTCTCCCGCCTTTCATCACTGGCACCATACCAATGAAGACCCTCGACTGATCAACAAGAACTATGCCGCGATATTTCCCTTCTATGACATGATTTTTGGCTCCTACTTTCTCCCCACTGCAAAATGGCCCGCATCGTATGGAGTGCTGTCTCCCGAAAAGGGAGATGCAGCCTCGGCTGATGCGCCCATACCTGTCTCCACAACCCCAATCTCCTGAAACGCCGGTGCAAGGGGCCGGGCTTCGCACATCGGCTTCGCTGCCGCCTCTGACACGGAGGCGCAGCCTCCGCCAGCCCCACCCCTCCGGTTTGACAGAACAACCACCTATGGTGGTTTCAGTTTTTTGGTCGTGGCGCCCGAACGCCGGGCCCCCCTCCTGAACGCCAACCTTCCCTCCACTCCCGCCGCGCGCGTCCTGCGCCACACGGATTTCGACCTCGATCCCTTCCGCCAGGCCAGCGATGCTCGCGCCGCCTGGCAGGTCTTCTCCACCCTGGCGCCCGTGGCGGCGCTGTGGGGAGCGGTGGCCTGGCTCGGCCAGGCGGGGTTGGCCCTCCCCTGGCTGGTGGTGTCGCTGCTGCCGGTCCTGGCGCTGCTCATCCTGTTTTCCGCGCGCACCTTCTCGCTGATGCATGACTGCGGCCACAACGCCCTCTTCCGCAGTCGCTGGCTCAACCGCCTGGTCGGCTTCCTCTTCGGCGTCATCAACGCCATCCCCCAGCACCCCTGGTCCCGCGGCCATGCCTTCCACCATCGCCACAACGGCAACTGGGAGCGCTACCAGGGTCCCTCCGCCCTGGTGACCCTCGCGCGCTACCAGGCGCTGCCCCCCCGGCAACGCTGGTGGTACGGCGTTCTGCGCCAGCCGCTGATGCTCCTGCCCGGCGGCTTCTTCTACCTGGTCATCAAACCGCGCCTGGCCCTGCTGCTGGGCGCCGGCGAATTCGGCCTGTCCCTGGCCCGTCGCTTCGGCGACGCCTTCTCCGCCCGCGGCTGGCGCAGCCTGGCCGAGCTGCCCGCCCTGGTGCGCGACCACCGCTCCAGCCACTGGTACACCTCCGGCGAACTGGCGGACCTCGTGGCCAACAACGTCCTCGTTGTCGCCAGCTGGCTGGTGATGGCCCACTGGCTGGGGGCTGGCCTGTTCTGGAGCGCCTACGCCCTGGTGATGGGCTGTTCAGCGGCGATCTTCATCTGCATCTTCTTCGTGCAGCACAACTTCGCCGACACCTACGCCCACGGCTCCGCGGACTGGAATCCCCTGCGCGGCGCGGTGGAAGGCAGCAGCAACCTCGAACTGCCCTCTCTCCTGCACTGGTTTTCCGCGGACATCGGCTTCCACAGCATTCACCACCTCTGCGAGCGCATCCCCAACTACCGCCTCCGCGCCTGCCACGAACGCAACGCCCACCTGTTGAGCGCCTCCCGCCGGCTGCGCCTGGCGGACATTCCCGGCTGTTTCGCCTACATCCTCTGGGACGAGGCCAACCAGCGGCTCACCACTCTCGCGGATGCCGAGGCTTCGATGGTGGCCATGGCGGAGGCCGGCGCCTGACTCAGGCGCAAGCCCACCAGCACCACATGGGAGGCGGCCCGGAGGGTGGTCATCACCGCCAGGGCGACGCAAAGGGGACAGTGGGGGAAGGTCATGTCCTCAGCATGGCGACGGCGCCCTGGCTCGGTGGGCCGGTCGGCATCTTCTTCATGCCCCCTTGCGCGTCCTGTCCCTGCCGCTTCCCGCCCCTTCAGCCGCTGTTGGCCCCCCCTCCCAGACGATCGAGCCGCGGAAAGGCCGCGTCCAAGCCGACCCAGCGGCTCACCTTGAGCGAATAGTTTTCTGCCAACCCTGGCAGTTTGGACGGAAATCGCAAAGCAAATGGCCGCTCCTTGAGACCCTGCCTACGGTCGGACTTTCACGGAGATCCCCTCCCTGATGACCGCCAAAACGCAAGCCCTGAGACTCGCCCTGACCGCCGGAGTGGCCCTGGCCGCCCTGTCCACGCCTGCGCAGGCCTACACCGTCTACACCAGCTTGCCGGCCTGGCAGGCCGCCCTGACCAGCACCACCATCTCCACCGACACCTTCAGCAGAGCACCATCCCCTCCGCCCAGAGCATCACCCTCAGCTCGGGCGCCGTCTCCACCAATTCCGGTCCGATCACCCTGCCCAATGCCTTCAACAACAACAACAGCGTTGGCGTGGTGAACCCCGGCGAGTACGACAACGCCGTCCAGGCCGGAGCGGGCACGGCCTCCAACAGCATCACCTGGGCCATGCCCTCGCCCCTGGTGGGCTTTGCCGCCGACTTCATCGGCGCGGGCGCGGGTCGTCTGACGCGGCCTTCGGCTGGTCGCGCCGCCTGAGACGGCGGCTGGCCGCCCATCGCGGCTGAAACGCGGTAGAACATCCGTTCCATCGCGTCCGTCCATGGGTCCGCTCGTTCTGGAGGATCTCCCCCTCGCCCAGCCCATCCCGTATCGCAGCGCGGCCCATCCCGATGGCCTCG
>CAYVWU010000190.1:0-5189 GCA_964455575.1 uncultured Cyanobium sp.
CCGGAGTTCAATCACTGCCGCCGGACCACGGGGCAACATGCGACATGCTCCTAGGCGATTGATACGCATCTGGTCCCGGTGTCCGCCGGTTTCGGGGTCTGGCTCCAGAGAGTCCCAGCGGCCTCGGGTCTCCAATCCTTCCCATCTGCCCCTCGTGTCCATGGCCATCGACGTTGACATGACTGGGGCCGGACCCCGGGAGTGCGGCACCGATGGGTCTCACCCTGATCGAGGCAACCACGGGTTGCGTTGAACCAGCCCGAGACCCGCCTGGAGCACCTGGCGGTGATCAAGACCTTCGCTGAGGGCGAACGGGTCAGCTGGCAGCCGTTCATGACCATGCCGGCGGTGGTCTCTACGACTCCGTCGAGAGGGAACTCCCCTCGGAGGGCTTCCGGGCGGTGAACGAGGGCTACAAGCAGAGCCACGGCGGTTTCACTCAACGACCGGTTTGGCGTGCTGAAGCGGTTTCGGCCGTGGCCCGCAGGAAAGATTGACCGAATATTTGGCTGGCATGATCCACATCCCCGCGCCAGAGATGGCTGGGGTGGGATTGGCCAAATCCTGCGGCGCCTGCAACAATTCGCCGCGTTTGTCCCGCTGTCCTGGCAGGTGCGTTCCCCCATCGCCGCTCTGCTCCCCCCTGGAGCGTTCGGGGCCCTGCGCGGCCCGCTGCTGGTGTTGGGCGGCACGGTGCTGACGACCCTGCCCGCCGCCGCCGCTGAGGCGCTCCCCACCCCACCCGTTTCCGAGGCGGAGCGAAACGCCGCCAAGGCCAGCCTGGCCGTTCCCGGCTGTCGGACCGCCCTCGGGCTGTCGCCGGACGCGGCCCCGGAGGAGCTGCTGCAGGCGGCCCCCGGCCTGTTGGCGACGGTGGCCCGCACCCCCGCCTGCCAAACCCCCGCCGCCGCCCTGGCTCGGCTGGAGGCGCTCGATCGCCAGCTGTCCGCCGCTCAGCAGCGCGTCGCCGAGCAGCAGGCCCAGCTCGCCCGGGAAGTGGCGCAGCAGCAGTCCCTGGCCCGCGATCTGGCCCAGCTGCGGCAGCAGCTCACCGCCCCAGGGGCTCCTGGCGCGGGCCGCTCGGCCCCGGCCACCCCAGCAGCGCCCGCCACCCCCGCCGCCGCGACCGGCACACCCACTCCAGCACCCACTTCAGCGCCTGCCATCGCCGGAGCCGCGCCGGCTCCAGTCACCTACACCCCGGGCAAGGGGGTCACCCTGACGTCCGGCGACGTTCAGCTGAGGCTCTGGGCCGAGGCCAAGCTTCTGGGCTTCTCCAGCAGCCGCGATGTGTTCAACCCTGGCCAGCCCCTGGTGGTGAGCCCGAAAGATCCCGACGCCTCCTACGACCTCTCGGCGCAACAGAGCATGGTGCATGCCGCCTTCCAGGGGGCGAAGTGGGGCTCCTGGACCCCGGCGCGTTCGCCACGTTCATCCTGCAGGACATCCTGCTGGCCGAGGGCTACAGCTTCACGCCCGTGGTCTTCTACGGGGAGATCGGCGATGGGCGCTGGCGCGTGGTGGCCGGTCAGAACTTTGATGTGTTCGCCCCGCGGGATCCTGACACCATCCCGACCGGCAAGCTCGCCGCCAGCGGCAATCCCGGGGCCTACCGGCCCCAATTCCGCCTGGAGCGGTCTTTCGAAGCGGGTCGCGGGTTTGGCGGGACGTTGCAACTGGCCGCCGCCTCACCGATCACCACCGCCCTGCCGGACAACGTGAATGTGGCCAATCTCCAAGCCCAGGAGGTGGTGGAAGACAACGGCTGGCCGAATGTGGAGGGGCGCCTCAATCTGGGTTTCGGCCAGGCCAGCGACCGGGCCGGAGGCCGCCGCCTGCGACCGCTGGAGCTGGGGTTCTCTGGCGTGGTGGGCCAGCTCAGGGTGCTCGACAACCTTCGCCCCACCGACCCGTTGACCCAGGCGGCCGACCGTTCGCTCGTCTCCATCTGGGGCGCGGCCTTCGATGGGCAACTGGCCCTGGGCCGCAGCTTCGGGATCAGCGGAGAGCTTTACACCGGCCAGGGGCTGGGGGAATACATGGCCGGCATCTTCCAGACCTACAACCGCGTCTCCAACCGGCCGGTTCCCACCTCCGGCGGCTGGGGGCAAGTCTATGTCTATCCATCGGAACAGCTGCGCTTCGCGGTGGGTTACGGCATCGACCACGCCACCGATTCCGGAGTCTTCGGCCTGCAGGTGAACAGCACCATCTTCGCCAACGCCGTGTGGGATGTGAACCCCTGGCTGCAACTGGGACTATAGGGTAACTACAAGTTCACCACCTATGACAGCTTTGGCAACAAGGAGGCTTGGGTGGTGATCAGTGAGGTGATGTTTCGGCTTTAGGGAGGTTTGGGTTGCGCAACGGCTGGGGATCGCTTCGGGGGGGTGGGGGCAAGGACGGGTGGTGAACGACTTTTGTTTCTCATTTGGTCTCCATCGCTTCCGCTCCTTGGAGTTGTTGAAGTCGAAACCATCTGTTGGCTTTGCCTGAGCATATCCTCAGCGACAGCGATTGCAAGTCTGCCTTCATCTTCCTTGTGGAGAAGCTGGAAAATCACCCCGATCCAGGTGGGAATAGGGCTCAAACGTTGGACAATGATTGCACTGATGGGCGGCAAGCGGCTGGGCTTTGGTGGTGACGAGTAGAGCACAGCAAAGGAGCTGGCCAGACACGAGGAGGTTTTGACAGAGATGGAGACAGTGGTGCCTTGGCTGCTGCTGATCGATCTGATTGAGCCCTATTCTCCCAAGACTGCTTCCCCACGAGGCCGCCAACATTTCCCACTGGAGGTCATGCTCCGGATCCACTTTTCTCGGGGATCACCATGATCAGTGTGGATCCCTATTCTCTGTGATGCTGAAAGCCCATCTCTCAAGGCCTGTGGCATGACCATGAAGCAAGACACCATGATTGATGCCGCCTTGATTGCTGCTGTAAGTTCCACAAAAACAAGCGGGGGGAGCGGGATCCAGAGATGCATCAGACGCGGCAGGGCGAGCGGTTGTCCCACCGCTGCGCGAAGGCTTCGACTACGGCATGAACACCCATCAGCCAACGGTTCATGGCCTCACCAAGGCGGTGGGAGCTGCTCCGCTGAATGAGATCCCTGGAAAAAAGAGCTTCTTTCTATCTTGGGATCCATTCAGCGGTTGACCAGGGTTTTTCTTGGTCTATTCAATCAAGAGGTATGACTTCAATAGATCGTGACAAGCTTATACCAGAGGACGATGTCAGACATGACAAGTGCGCCGTCACCACTGATGACCTTGACGATCAGTTTGTTCTTGTCGTTCGTTAAGATATTGTCCGGGATCACCTCTTGCAGGGTGCGCGCCACGCTGGAATGGCAGTTTCCCCTGACGATGGTCGTCGTCACATTCTTATTGTTTTTAATGCTAATCTCGTATTTCAGGTCTTTTGGGTCTTTAGCTTTGAGCAAATAACTGATAACCGACTTTTCTCCGCTAACGTTAGGGTCCACTGGAATGGGGAGGATCACCTCCGTTGTCCCTCCAGTCTCCAGCTCGATATTCCCGTCTTTGATCACGGTAAACTCAGCCATTTGATGGTCCTCAATTAGGTTTTGCCGAGTGAGATCAATCGTGCTTGGGTGTGTAATTGCCCAAGCTCTTTGTTCTGTTCGGACTAAATCAAGAATACTGACTGCGGGCGGAACGTATTGGGCCTGAAGTTTTTCTTGATAAAGAAATGTATCTTTGTTGTCCGACTTGGTTTCATGGGCTTCCTCCCTTCGCGTGATGTCAACCCGGTCGTTCCTCTGTCCTGATCGCAATGTGAACAGGGCGGACTGGTGGGTTGTCATTCGGGCGCGGTGGCATCACCTCGTTGACCCACCTTGCATGGTTGGGAATGAGCGCTCAAGTGGTCGATCCCCGAGCGATCTTGTGGTGACCAAAGTGATGGCACCGGCGCTGGCTGGGAAGTGATGTAATGCCAGCACATCGCGGGCTGGGGGAGATGCGTTCGGCTGCCTCAGGGAATGTGCAGATGCGCATGGAGGCCACCTGATGCCATGGCTCCTCCACGGCGGCGGGGGTCTGCTGGGTGAACACCGAGTGCAAGGCGGCCGCCACCCTGTCTTGTTGGACTTTGGGCGCGCTTTGCAGGACCTTGCGAGCGAAAGGAACACGGCAGCGCTGTCAGGCTTAGCCTTGGAGCCTTCTCCCCACGACTTGCCGCTGGCCAGGAACTCCCGCCAGCACGGCTCGTTCTCGCTGGGGCCCATTGGCGTGCTGGCTTGAGTCCCCCGCCCCAACCGTCTACCGCTGAAACGCGCGGCAACACGCTCCACAGATGTCAGGGCCTTGGTGAAGCGCGAGAGCGCGAAGCGCTTGGTGGTCTTGGGCGGCAGTGAACCCGCACTGGAGCCGATCCCCCGTCGCCAGCGCGCGGCGTGATTGTCGTCGACACGTCGTTTGGGTGGAGCATGTGCGGTCAACCCTTCCCCGCCTCGCCCCGCTTGCGCGGGAGGGGGAAGGGCTGAGGCTTCCTATCGGGATGTTGACTGGTCACATCTTGGGACGAGCAGAGGAAGTTACTCAATCTTTTGGGCGGTCTTCTTGATGGAAAACTCTCCGGACAAACTGCGATAAACCTTGACGTTCCAGGTTGTATTGTTGTCTAGCTCAAATGTGATGTCGTAGTTCATTCCATTGACGACTTGCTTCTTGACGCTCACAATGCGCTTGAGTTTGGCTGTGGTATTCATCTGGTTCACCACAAATCTCACGGCGTCATGTGTTGTCTTGTCGATCTCGCCATCGTTCCACCCGCCTGCAATCCTAGTTGTGTTTGGCACGCTCACGTATTCAATGTCTTGCGCCTTCACCCGATCCATCGGAACCCGCACGATATCTTTGGCGTTGAAGTTGATGTTGGCGAAGTCGATCTCGCGAACGCGCCGATTGTGCATGGTGTGATATTGCATCACTAGGTTCTTGGTGTCGTAGGCCGTGGTCCAAATTGTCGAGCTGCGCATGCCCGTTTGATTGACTTCGCCACCGCCCTCGGTGGCTGCGGTTCCGACCGTTAAATTGAAGTTGTCAAGAATCCGAAACACCTCGTATAGCGTCTCCCTGCCATCAGGCGTCTTGCGTGCCGTGCTGACATAGGGCCTCCTGAAAAAGGTTAGACCGCCTGCGGCACAATGGATCTGAGCAGTT
>CAYVWU010000191.1:0-5172 GCA_964455575.1 uncultured Cyanobium sp.
CAACTAGAATCAACTGCGTTGCAGTGGATTTGGATTTCTCAGCAAGCCCTAATTAGCTCACCCAATTTCGACGGCGCGATCGCCCCCATCATGTGAATGCTGGCCTTGGCCGTGAGGGTGGGCCAACGATTTTGGAGCGGAATGAGGAAATCGGAGCGAAGTGTGGCCAGCACCAGCACGCCGGGTGCAGGGTGCTGGAGCAATCCCTCAAGGAAGCCCAGAAACCTCTCCCCCACGCCTGGTCCCTCTCCCGGCCGACTGGGGTAACTGAGCAGCTCCTCAAATTGATCGATGACCAGCAACACTTTCGCCTTGCCCGCGCTGCAAAGGCTGCGAAACTGTCGGCTTAGGCTGGCATCCTCCCCATCTTCACCGTCACGCTCTCTCGGCAAAAGCCCAGCCGCATCCAAATGCGGCCGCAGGGCTCCTCTGAGCGATACGAACGGATCCAGCCCCGGCTTGAATGGATCCAACACGAGCCATTGTTTATCACGACATGCGCGCAGCCTGGGTACCACGCCCGCCCGCACCAGCGAGGATTTGCCAGAGCCCGAGGCCCCGAGCAGTAGTAGGAATCCATCAGGCCGTAGTGCCAGGCTGGCCAGCATCTCGCTCATTCGCTGGATGTCGCCATCTCGGCCAAAAAACACAGGCGCCTGATGGGCCTCAAAAGCCGCCAAACCGGGATAGGGGGGCAGGTTTTCGTCCCATGGCAACAAGCACCACCAGTTCAGTTTTGCCTCCAGGGTTCGCCGCAGCCGGCTTTTCACTTCCGCCAGCTGCTCGGGGGCCGGGGCGTTAGCGGGGATCACTCGGATCGCTTGCGAGTCTTGAAGCAGCAGGGGCAAAGGTTGCTGATTGAGATCTTCCGGAGTTTCCGCAAGGTGAATCGGGATCACAGTTTTGCCCTCCTTCACCGCGATTGCCACCTCTCCCACGCACCAGGGCGAACTTTCGTACTGCCGGGTGCAGAGGCAGATCAGGGCCTCGGCCAGTCCCAGCTGCTGATACCAGCTGGCGCGCCAAACTGTGCCGCCTTTGATGCCATGGCTGTGGTCCTTGTCGCGGAAGAAGCCATAGCCCCATTCGCCGCACCAGTCTGCCAGCCGCTCCGCCCAGGCCTCGCCTTCCGGATCGCGGCCGGTGTAGCTGATGAAAAGGGCGCTCATTGGCCGGGCGGGTCTCCTCCCAAAGCAACCTATCCCTGGACTCTCCCTCGGCGATGGTGCTGCTGGGTGCCTCCAGCTTCCGCCGGCTGGAACAGCGCCAAATGCACCTCTCCTGGGAGGCAGGGGTCACACCAAAGAGGCTCACACCAAAGGGTCAGGTGGAGGGGCTCGGCCAACCCCGGCGGCTCCCCCCCCAGCCCGGAGAGGAAGCAGGAGCTGCCGCCCGGTGGAGAGCCCACAGCGGACCATTGCAACGGCCCGAGCACCCTCTGCTCACCGGCTTCGCCTGATCGCCGCCATGGGTCTCGATCATTCCCCACCAGCGCGTGTTTGCTCTCCCGCTCACCCTCCGCCGCGCTTGCCGGCTGTCCTGGCGCTCCTGGTGTGGGCCGCAGGGGCACTCCCACCAGGCAGGCCTGTCGTCCCCTCACCCGCCGCCACGTACACCTGTTGCAGTTCCACCGGGCTGATCAGGCCATGGGCGACGCACCAGCCGATGGCCTGGGCGCGATCGCGCACGCCGATCCGTTGGTACGTGTGGCTGAGGTAGCGGCGCACGGTGCCGCGGGCCAGCCCGTGGCGGGCCGCGATCTCGGGGCTGGTGTAGCCGCGACACACTTCCCGCAGCAGCTGGCGCTCGCGCCGATCGAGCTCTTGGGGGCCGATCGGCCCTTGGCGGTGGGCGCCGACGTGATGCAGGCGCTGGTGGAAGAGGGGATCGAGGTAGTGGCCACCGCAGGCGATCACCGCCATGGCGGTGTAGATGCGTCCCTTGCCTTCTGAGCCAATCGTGCAGAGCGCCTGCGCACCCGCCGCCAGATGGGCTTGCAGGCGTTGGCGCTCGCTCCAGTCGGCCAGCACACACAACAGCCGTCGCCGCTCCCTGGGGACGGTGCGATCCAGCAGGGCCAGGGCGTCCTCCACTTCCCCATCGTGCAGGTCATCGCAGAGCAGGAAGAAGAGTCGCTCCGGTGCGGCGGCAAGGGAACCGGGCGGGTCGGCGCCGATCGGCAGGATCCGTTGGGGGAGGGGGCGGACCGCGTCGGGATCCAGGCTCTCCGCCGGACGGCCTGGGGGATGGAGCACCCCTTCCTCGGCCTGTGTGAGCAGGGCCTGCAGGTCCGCCAGTGAGGCGGCGCGCCGCATAGACCCCGGGTAGCTCCAAATCATCGCCGCGGCGAACAGGTCATTGCCGCTGACGATCACCACGTGCCAGGACTCCAGCGCCGCCGCCAGGTTCTCCAGCCACAGGCGCGCCTGCTCTCGCATGGTATCTAACATGACAATCCGACCGCTACTGCTATGACGAAAGTTGGCCGATTATTGCGGAGTTAATGATGCGTTGTGAGTAGTTCTTGAGCCTGTTCATGTCTCGCTTGTCTCGCTTGTCTCGCGTCAAGTTTTTGATGGCTGAGCAACTTAATCGCTTCAGGACGTGGGGGTGAGAGAAAGGAATCACCAGGGCTTTTAGTGGCCCCATCTGGGTCTCTGTTTGCGGCGGTGACCATGCACGTTCTGGTGCGACCTGAGCAGCGGCTTTCCCGCAGCTCCTTCAGGGACTTCAAACGGCGCGGACGTGCTCTTAGCACCTGTCAGCGCGTTCTCGGGCCGGTTGCAGCCAGGGGGTACTGTCCGCGAAGTCTGCCAACGCGGCCCGCGCCGTCAGTCCTGCTGTGCGGCATCCGCCCTGCAACGTGGTGACGCCTGCACGTGCTGGCGGGCGTTTTCCACTGGCGCCATTTCCGCGGCGGTGACAAGAAGGGGCCCGCCGTAGGCGAGCCCTTGATGCGGGGAGCGATGGGTCTTGGCACAACAAGCTGACGAAGATCAGGCAGGAGTGGGTGTTGCCTGCTCGGCTGCCGCTGGCGGCTGCAGCTGATTCTGTTCCTGCCCTTGTGTTTCCCGCCCCTGCTGCTGCTGGGCCATCGGATCGGCGGGATCCGTGCTGGTGCCGTCCACGGGATCGTGGGGGGCATCCATCGGGATCAGCTTGATCTGGCGGCGGCCCAGCTGAATTTGAAAGGTATCGCCGGGTTTGAGGTCGATCAGGGCGGTGTAGGCCTTGCCGACCATCAAATTGCCGTTGAATTGCACCTTGGTGGCATAGGACAGGCGCCGGCCGGCCTTGCCCTCGCCTGGAGAGCGACCCAGCGTGATGCCCCTGGCTTCCAGCAGGGCGTCATAGAAGGCGGAGAACAGCAGCCGTTCGCCACCGTCTTTTTTCGGGCTCACATAGCCCGTGGCGCGGACGAGTTCGGTTCGGGAGGCCTCGCCCAGTTCCTTGACTTTGGCGAGCAGTTCAGTTCCGGTGAGCATGGCGGCTGGGGCGGGATGGCCCGGTGGGGGACACCATCTGTTGCCAGGAGGGGCAAGGGGGGATCAGGGGTGGTTGGGCATCACTGGGCGGGGCACTCCCGGTTGGGGGTGATGCATCTCTGGGTGGGCGTTCCCTGCTGAGGGGTGGGCGCTGATCTGCGGGATTGGGGCATCAGTGGGAGGGCGTTCCCGACTGGGGGGTGTCTGTTGATCTGGGGGTGCCTATCGATTTGGGAGGAGAGACAAGGGAGGGCTCTGGAGCACCGGAGTCTCGGGACGCCGCGGCCGGGTGGATGGAGGGCCAGCAGGGTGGTGCCCTTTGGGTGGGGAAACGGGGTCACATCAACGGCTGATTCCATAGCGCTGCGGCCTGGATCGGCCCTGGTTCTGCATCCCTTGCCAGATGTGCTGGCTACCCTGGGGCCATCCTGATCACTGGCTCTTGGCCCACCTCTTTCTCTCCCACAGCACGGCCGATGATGGCTTTGTGCGGGAGTTGCGGGAGGCGCTGGCGGAGCTGGGGAAAGAGGTGTGGATCGATTCACGGCAGCTCAAGGGGGGCGATCCCCTGTGGAGTGAGATCCAGGCCGCGATTGAGGCCGCGGCGGGGCTGGCGGTGCTGGTGAGTCCGGCGGCGTTGCAATCCAAATGGGTGGGCAAAGAGCTCAAGCACGCGCTCGCCCTGCAAGCGGAGCGGGGTCGCGATGGCTTCCGGGTGGTTCCCCTCTCCCTGGATGGCACCCGGCTGGGGGTGCTGGAGGAGTTTTTCGGCGAGGAGCCCGCGTACATCCCGGTGAGCAGCGCCCCCGGCGGGGCTACAGCCGCCCTCGACCCCCTCCTGGTGGCCCTCGGCCTGCGCCTGCCCACCGACCGGCCGCCGCTGGCCCAGCCGCGACCGGAGCCGGTGGAGGAGCTGGTGCTGGAGCTCAGCCAGCTCCGCTTCCACGAGCAAGACGGCGTGCGCCGTGCCGCCGCCAACGCCCAGCTGGTCTACAAACCAGCGACCGCTGGTCAGCGGGACGTGGTGAGTGCCCAAAGCTGGCGGCTGATTGCTCCCTTGGGGCCGATCGAGGCGGAAGAGCTGGGCTGGTATTTGGAGCGCTGGCCGGTATGGCCCAACCCGGTGCTGGCGGATCGGGCGCGCAAGGTGGAGGCGAACTTGATCACCTGGGGGCAGGCCCTCCACAGCGTGGCCCTGCCTCTGGATTGCACGGCAGCGGTGCTGCAGGCCTGGGCGGGGGTGGGCGAGCGGGCCAACCGTCGCTTCTCGGTGTCCGTGGACGCCAGGCCTGTGCGGGGCGTCAGCCAAGAGGAGATTCACACCCTGCAGGAGGCCGCCACCGCCTTGCTGGCGCTGCCTTGGGAGCTGCTGCACACCGGCGATGGCTTCCTGTTTCAAGGCGCCCGCCCCACCCGCGTGCGCCGCTGCCTGCCCAACACCCGCCATCTTCCGGTGGGAGTGGTGGCGCCTCCGATCCGGGTGCTGCTGATCACCGCCCGCCCGGAGGACGACGCCTGCGGTTACATCGACCACCGCGCCAGCGCCCTGCCCCTGGTGGCCGCCACCGAGGAGCTGGGCGATCTCCTGGATCTCCACCTGCTGCACCCACCCACCTACGGCGCCCTGGAGGCGGAGCTCGCCCGGGCCCAGCAGGCCGGCAAGCCCTATCACGTGGTGCATTTCGAC
>CAYVWU010000192.1:0-5155 GCA_964455575.1 uncultured Cyanobium sp.
CTGCTGGATCTGGAGGGGCTGGAGGTGCGCCTGCTGGCGGATGGCTCCGTCATCGGCACCGTGCGGGATCTGCTGCATGGCGGCAACGATCTGCTGGAGGTGGAGCTGAGCGCTGGCCAGCGGAGGGTGTTGATCCCGTTTGTGGAGGCGATCGTCCCGGAGGTGCATCCCGAGGAGGGCTGGATCGGCCTGACACCCCCGCCAGGCCTGCTGGAGTTGTGACGCCGCCATGCCCCTCACCTGAGTCTCAGGACAGAACAGCGACGGTCGGTTTTCCGCTGCGGACACAGGGGGCAAGAATGTTATTTCGGCGGTATCATCTCGGGCAAGTTATTGATTCCGCCGCAGAAAGATGGGGGCAAGAAACGCTCGCAAGATCAGCTTTCTTGGTGATTTTCCCCCCCGCCAGTGCGGCATTGCCACCTTCACCCGCGATCTGCATCAGGCGGTGACGCGCCAACGACCCGAGTGGTCCACGCCCGTGCTCAGCGTCACCGATCCAGGTTTTCAATACGACTATCCCGACGTTGTGCGTTTTGAGCTGCCAGAACGCAGCTTTTCCAGCTACCAACGCGCCGCCGACTTCATCAATCTCTCCCACACCGATCTGCTCTGCATTCAGCACGAATTCGGCATCTACGGCGGACCAGCAGGCAGCCATCTGCTCAATCTCATCCGTCGCCTGCGACTGCCGCTGGTCACCACCTTGCACACGGTGCTGGACAACCCGACCAGCGACCAGCGGCGGGTGATGGAGGAGCTCCTGCAGCAGAGCGATGCCCTTGTTGTCATGAGCGAGCGAGGACAACGGATCCTGCGGAACACCTACCAGCTCGCGCCGGAAAAGATCCACTTGATCCCCCATGGCATTCCGGATCAGCCCTTCGTGGATCCCAACTTCTACAAGGATCAATATGGCATCGCCGGACGGCCGATGATGCTCACCTTCGGTCTGCTCTCACCGGGGAAAGGCATTGAATACGGCATCGAGGCCCTGCCGGCGATCCTGGAACAACACCCTGATCTGGTGTATGTGATCCTCGGCGCCACCCACCCCAACCTTGTGCGCTCCGAAGGGGAGACCTACCGCCTGTCGCTGGAGCGGCTGGCCCAGAGTCTTGGCGTCGAAAACAATGTGATCTTCGTCAACCGCTACGTGGATGATCAGCAGTTGCTCGAATACATCGGAGCAGCCGACATCTATCTCACTCCCTATCTCAATCCCGCCCAGATCACCTCCGGCACCCTGGCCTACTGCTACGGCGCCGGCAAAGCGGTGGTCAGCACGCCGTACTGGCACGCGGAGGAGCTGCTGGCCGACGGACGGGGGCTGCTGGTGCCCTTCCGGGATGGGGCGGCGATCGGCGCGGCGGTCAACGGCCTGCTCAACGAGCCCGGTCGCCTCCATGCCATGCGCAAACAGGCCTGGCTCGCGGGGCGCGACATGGTGTGGTCGTCGGTGGGGGAGCGCTATGCCGAACTGTTCGAGGGCCTGCTGGAGGCGGGCGAAGGGCGGGTCCGCAGCGTCAGGCCAGCCGCCACCCTGGCGGTGGAGGGGGCCGAGCTTCCCCCCTGGCGCTTCCAGCATCTGGAGGCCATGGCCGATTCCACCGGCGTCTTCCAACACGCCGTGCACAGCGTGCCCGATTTCAACCATGGCTACTGCACGGACGACAACGCTCGCGCCCTGCTCCTCACCGCCCAGCTCGAACACCTCGGCGAGCCCCTCAACGGCCTGCGCCGCCTGCAGTCCGCCGCCGCCGCGTTTGTGCATTACGCCTTCGTGGCGGAGAGCGGCCGCTTCCGCAACTTCATGGGCTTTGATCGGCGCTGGCTGGAACCCATCGGCTCGGAGGACAGCCACGGGCGTGCCCTCTGGGGCCTGGGGGCGATCGTGGGACGCACGGAGCAGACCAACCTGCGCAACTGGGCCGTGCGCCTCTTTGAACAGGCCCTGCCCGCCCTGGAGGGCTTCACCTCCCCGCGGGCCTGGGCATTCGCCGTGCTGGGCCTGCATGAATACCTGCGGGTTCTCCATGGCGACCTGCTGGCGGCCCGTTGGCGCCTGGAGCTCTCCGAGCGACTCCTGTCGGCCTTCGCGGCGAACTCCAGCGAGGATTGGCCCTGGCTGGAGCCGATCGTGAGCTACGACAACGCCCGCCTGCCCCAGGCCCTCATCCTCAGCGGCCGCTGGTTGAAGCGTGCGGACATGCTGGAGACCGGACTGAAGGCCCTGACCTGGCTGCAACGGGCCCAGACCGCCCCCGAAGGCCACTTCCGACCGATCGGCTCGGAGGGCTTCTGGCCCCGGGGACAACAGCCCGCCAGCCACGATCAGCAGCCCCTCGAAGCCACCGCCGCGGTGGCCGCCTGCATCGAGGCCCTGCACGCCACCGGCGACGACCATTGGCGTCGGGAGGCCAACCGTTCCTTTGCGTGGTTTCTCGGTCGCAATGACCTCAACCGTCCTCTCTACGATGGCGGCAACGGCGGCTGTTTCGATGGCCTCCAACCCACCGGCATCAACCGCAACCAAGGCGCGGAATCCACCCTCTCCTTCCTGATCGCCCTCGCGGACATGAAGCTGCTGACCAGTGAAGAGGTCACCCCCGCGCCATGAGCGGACCGAATGACGCCCCCGCGGACGGACTCCCCCTGGAGCGTCTGCCCTTCCGGCTGGAGCCGGATCCGCGACGCGTGCTGTTGCGACCGTTTCTGCCCAGCCTGGTGGTGAAACCCACCGCCACGGCGGGCAACACAGAGCGCCTGGAGCGCCTGATGGCCCGCCTGGCCGCCGTGCCTCACGCCACCTGCGCCCTGGAGCTCGAACGCCTGCGCCAGCGCTTCGGTGTGCGCCATCGCACCCTGGAACGCCTGGCCCAGCAGCGCTGGCAGGACGTGCTGGCGCCCCTCCAACCGCAACATCCCCTCAGCGCGGAGCAGCAGCTCCTGCTCGGCTACTACCTGACCCACGAGTACTCCCTGGAGTCGGCGGCCCTCTTCAACCCCTCCCTGGTGCCCCATCCCGACCAGGACGGTCTGCCCGGCGGCAGCCTGCGGGTGGTGTTGAGCCTGCGCGCCACAGGAGAGGGACACATCTCCTCGGTCGCGTTCCGCGGCGGCGTGCTCCACGCCGACGGACGCCTGGACCTCGAGCCGGTGTCGCCGTTCGTGTTCCAGGGCGAGATCACCAGCCTGAACGCCGCCGAGGGCCACTACCGGGTGACCTACGGGCCCGAAAGCCAGCTCAGCGAGCGGGTGCTGTTCCCGGTGACCGCCCAGGAGAGCAACGGCCTGGAGGATGCCCGGTTCGTGCGGCTGGCCGGAGACGACCCCTGCTGGCTGGCCACCGCCACCGCCTACGACGGTCGAGGCATCCAGAGCCAGCTCATCACGACGCGGGATTTCGAGACGTTCGAACTGCGACCCCTGCGGGGTGCGGCGATTCACAACAAAGGGCTGGCCTTCTTCCCCCGCCAGATCGACCACCAGTGGTGGATGCTCGGTCGTCAGGACAGCGAGAACATCCATCTGATGCGCAGCGACCAGCCGGACCTGTGGCCGCGGTCCCAAGTGTTGCTGCGGCCGCAGGAGCCCTGGGAGTTCATCCAGCTGGGCAACTGCGGCTCCCCCCTGGAAACGGAGGCCGGCTGGCTGGTGCTCACCCATGGGGTGGGCGCCGTGCGGGAATATTGCATCGGCGCGGCCCTCCTGGATCTGGAGGACCCTTCCCGGGTGCTGGGTCGCTTGCGTCATCCCCTCCTGCGGGCCGCCGAGGATGAGCGCGACGGCTACGTGCCCAATGTCGTCTACAGCTGCGGTGGCCTGATCCACGCCGAGCATCTCTGGCTCCCCTATGCGGTCTCCGACCGGGCCACACGCATGGCGCGGCTGCCGCTGGCTCCGCTGCTGGAGGCGCTGCTGGCCTCGCCGGAAACCGGTTCAGCGTGACGCGCCGGAGGCTGCCGAAAGGGGATCCAGGGCGTCCAAGGCGAGGTTGAAGCGGAGCACGTTCACCACCGGCTCCACCGCCCTCAACCCCCGAACCCCCTCCAGGTTCTGGCGCAACAGGGTCTCCAAGGACGCCAGGGGCAGCCTCCGCTCGCCGGCCAGCCGCGGCAGCTGCTGACGGGCCGCCTCCAGGCTGATGTGAGGATCGACGCCGGAGCCGGAATCCAGCAGCAGCTCCGGGGCCGGGCGGTCGAGACCGAGGCGCCGCCAGCGCGCCGACGCCTCCGCCACGCGGGAGCGCAGGGCCGGATCGCCCGGGGCGAGATTGCCTCCCTCCGACGGCCGGCCGTTCAGATACCGCGCCGAGCGGAACGGCTGACCGATCCAGCGGGAGCCGACCACGGCTCCATCTCGCCACAGGAGGCTGCCCAGGGCCGCGTCAGGGGCCACGAGGCGGGCCAGGCCGAGCAGCGGCAGGGTGATCACCACCACGGTGAGCAGCCAGAGCACCAGGGCCACCCGCAGACCGCGCCAGAGGCCGGGAAAGAACGACATCAGAAGGACTCCGGATGCAGGATCACCGCGAAGAGATAGCCCGAGAGCGCGAGGGTGCCGCTGAGGAGCAGGGCGAGGGCATGGCTTTGCAAGGGCGGCTGCGCGGCGCGAAAGAGTGGCGCCAGGGTGATCGTGCCCACCACAAGCACGAGGGGTAGCCAGAAGCGGAGGGGAAGAAAACGCGCCATGGGGAGCGGTCAGAGCAGGTGGAGAGCGTTGATGGCCAGGTCGATCAGCTTGATCCCCGCAAAGGGACACACCACACCGCCGAGGCCATAGAGCAGCAGATGGCGGCGCAAGAGCTGCTCGGCGCTGAGGGGTCGGAACGCAACGCCTTTCAGGGCCAGGGGGACAAGGGCCGGAATGATGAGAGCGTTGAAGACCATCGCCGACAGGATGGCCGAGCGTGGAGAGGCCAGACCCATCAGGTTGAGGGGGCCCAGGCCGACATTGGCGAAGAGGGCGGGAAGGATGGCGAAGTATTTGGCGACGTCGTTGGCGATCGAAAAGGTGGTGAGGGCGCCACGGGTGATGAGGAGTTGCTTGCCGATCGTCACGATGTCGATCAGCTTGGTGGGATCGCTGTCGAGATCGACCATGTTGGCCGCCTCCTTGGCGGCCTGGGTGCCGGAATTCATCGCCACGCCCA
>CAYVWU010000193.1:0-5096 GCA_964455575.1 uncultured Cyanobium sp.
AACCTACGGCAAATTAACCCGCCGAGTAATGGTCATATAGCATGGGCGTTGTGGGTTGCAGCACCGCCCCCAGGGTGGTGGTGCCCGCCAGCACGATTCCCCCCAGCACCGCTTCCGAAGGCAGGGTGATCGCGGCGCCGAGACGCCACCACAGCAGGCCGATGCCCACGATCACCGACAGGCTGGACAGGAGGGGGCTCACCGCCGGGAGCCAGAACTCATCCGCGGCGTTGAGCGCGCCGAACCCCAGGCCGATCAGGCCGGCGAAGAGGGCCATGGGGGCCATCCAGCGCAGCTGCAGCACGGCGATGTCATGCCGCTGGGCATCCAGGCCCGGACCGACCAGGGTGGTGAGCGGATCGGCCGCCACCACCAGCAGCAGGGTGATCCCGATCAGGGCCGCTCCCACCAGGGTGTTGATGGCCGCGAGCACATAGGCCCCCTCCTGGCGCGGGCGCCGGGCCAGCACGCTCACCATGGCGCTGTGGAACGGGCCATTGATCCCCCCCAGCAGGATCAGCAGAAACCCGGGAAGCACGTAGGCGTAGTTGTAGGCGTCGTACGCGGCGCCAACGCCGAAGGCCGCCGCGATCACCTGCTGGCGCAGCAAGCCCGCCACTTTGCTCAGGGCCGTGGCCAGCGCCACGATCAGGGCGATGCGTTTGAGAGAGGGAGCCATCCGGCCGGGCACGGAGCCCCACAGGTCGCACGGCAGTATGGCGGCCCGCCCTCGCGCCTCCCCTCTCCCCCGCCCCCATGTCCCCTTCCCCCGCGCTCCCCTTCCCTGGCGACGGGCCTGAGGCGCCACCCGTGCTCGCCTGGGAGCCCCTGGTGGAGGGGGTGCTGCGCCGCCGCTGGAAGCGCTTCCTGGCGGAGGTGGAGCTGCCGGGGGGAGAGCTGGTGACGGTCCATTGCGCGAACACCGGACCGATGACGGGCGTGCTGTTGCCGGGGGGACGGGTGCGCCTGCGCCATGCCCCGTCCCCCACGCGCAAGCTGGAGTGGACCTGGGAGCAGGCGGAGGTGCCCGGGGGCGACGGCGCTCCGGTGTGGGTGGGGGTGAACACCGCCCTGCCCAACCGCCTGGTGCGCCAGACGATTGAACGCGGCCTCCTGGAGCCCTGGCTGGGCCCCGTGGCGGAGATTCGGGCCGAGGTGCCCTATGGCGAGGGGCGCCGCAGCCGCATCGACCTTCTCCTGCGGCCGGCCCCGGAGGCGGTGGATCCGCGGCCCATCTACGTGGAGGTGAAGAACACCACCTGGTGCCAGGGGGATGTGGGGTTGTTCCCCGACACGGTCAGCGAGCGGGGGCAGAAGCATCTGCGCGAGCTGGCGGGCCTGGTGCCCGAGGCCCGGGCGGTGTTGGTGCCCTGCCTCAGCCGAGGGGATGTGCGCCGCTTTGCCCCGGGGGACAGCGCCGACCCGCGCTACGGCGAGCTGTTTCGCGCGGCGCTGACGGCCGGGGTGGAGGTGCTGCCCTGTCGCTACCACTACGGGCGGGAGGGGGTGCGTTGGGAGGGGGTGCTGCCCGTGTTGCCCCGGCAGCCGGAGGCGGACGGCTGAGCCCGGCCCCGGCCGTCAGGACCCTGAGGCATCCCATAGAGTCGACCAGGTTTGAGCGGAGCTCCATGGACACCCACGCCTTCAAGCGTGCCCTCCATCATTCGGAGCGCTACAACCGCCGCGGATTTGGTCTGGGCGAGGTGGTGGCTGGGAACCTGCAGACCGCCTATCAGAGCGATTTGGTGGCGCGCATCCGCGATAACGGTTATGTGCTGCGAGAAGGCAGGCTGACAGTCCGTCTGGCGGAGGCATTCGGTTTCTGCTGGGGGGTGGAAAGAGCGGTGGCCATGGCCTATGAAACGCGACGCTTTTATCCGAATGAGCGGATCTGGATCACAAACGAGATCATTCATAACCCTTCCGTCAATCATCATCTCCGCGAGATGAATGTCTGCTTCATCCCGGTGGAAGAGGGTGTGAAAGACTTTTCAGAAGTGTCCTCGGGAGATGTGGTCATCCTCCCTGCCTTTGGTGCCACAGTGCAAGAAATGCAGCTTCTCAATGAACGGGGTTGTCATATTGTCGATACCACATGCCCGTGGGTTTCCAAGGTGTGGACCACCGTGGAAAAGCATAAAAAGCAGGCGATCACCTCCATCATCCATGGCAAGGTGAAGCATGAGGAAACCCTCGCCACAAGCTCCTTTGCCGGCACCTATCTGGTGGTTCTCGACCTGGCGGAGGCCCAGGTGGTGTGCGATTACATCCTTGCCAGCGCTGGTGGTCAGTCGCCCTCCGCGGAACAACGGCAGGCCTTCATGGACCGCTTCGCCAAGGCCTGTTCCCCCGATTTCGACCCCGATCGAGACCTGCAGCGGGTGGGGGTTGCCAATCAGACCACCATGCTCAAGCGGGAGACGGAGGAAATCGGACGCCTGTTCGAGCGCACGATGCTGCAGCGCTATGGCCCCGCCGAACTCCAGAACCATTTTGTGGCCTTCAACACCATCTGCGACGCCACCCAGGAGCGGCAGGATGCCATGTTCTCCCTGGTGGACGAACCCTTGGATCTGATTGTCGTCATCGGCGGATTCAACTCTTCCAACACCACCCACCTGCAGGAGATTGCCGTCAGCCGAGGCATCCGCTCCTTCCATATCGACACTCCGGAGCGGATCGGTCCCGGCAATCAGATCACCCACAAGCCCCTCGGACACGACCTCGCCAGCGAAAGCCCCTTCCTCCCAGACGGTCCCATTCGCGTGGGCATCACCTCCGGCGCCTCCACCCCGGATCGGGTGGTGGAGGAACTGATCCAACGCCTGATTGAGCTCAGCGCCAGCTGAGCACTGGTCTCGGGCGGGAGGGATGTCCTAAGGTCCCACCCCACCCCTGCGCCAATCCTTCCAAGGAGTCCCGTTGCCCACGCCATCTCTGGTGTCCAGCCCAACGATCGACAGCCCTTTTGAACCCGACGACCCGGCGGAGGCCCGTTCCGCCGCCGCGGGGCCCCATCCCGCGGAGCTCTCCCCGGGACTGCGTCAGGCGTTTGGCCAGGACCAGCAGGTGTTCCGCTACGCCAGCGCCTTTTCCGACCTGATGGAGATGCGGGCCCCCGCGGGGGTGGTGGGGGGCTATCTGGATGTTCATCAGCTCTGGTTCGAGCGTTGCGCCAGCCCCATGGGAGTCATCCCCCTGGGCGAGCGGGGCTACGAGTTGAGCCTGGGCCGTTTCGGCAATTTCGGCTTCGAAGTGGAGCCCAAGATCGGCCTGGAGCTGCTGCCTCGCGACAACGGCGTCTATTCGATCATCACCGTCCCGCTCGCGCAGACGGATCCCGCTCTGGCGGGGATCTACGACGTCGACTTCAACGCCTCGCTGCGGTTGGATGAGGCCGGACCCGAACGCTCCCATGAGCTCTCGCGGGAGGATGTCGACCGGTTGATGGCCCACACGCTGGTGCGTTGGGATCTTGACCTGGCGGTGTGGATCCGGTTGCCGTCCATGCTCACCCTGCTCCCTGACGGGTTGCTGCAGAGCAGCGGCGACCACCTGTTGCGCCAGATCGTGCGCCAGATCTCCCGCCGTCTCACCTGGAAGGTGCAGGAAGACTTCCACGGCCGCCACGGCATTCCCTGTCCTCCGCGGCGGCGCGCCCAGTTCTGAGCCGCCGCCCGAGACCTGATGGTCGTTCTGCTCCCGCGTCCACTCGGGAGCGTCAGCTCAGGAGCTGGTGAGGAGTTTGTTGACGATCTGCATGCCGGTCACGGCCTGCCAGAGAAAGAGCGTCATCATCGTCATGTTGAGCCCCACGTGCACCTTGCGGGCCACGAGGTTGCCCTGCTGCATCAGCGGCGAGAGGGCGGCGGCGATGGCAATCAGGGAGGTCATGGCCAATCCCACCAGCAGGTGCGGACCCACGAAGAGCTTGCCGTTGTTGAGGTAGGTGACCGCCATGCCCCCCACTGTTCCGAGCACCATCAGGGCCAGCATCAGGCTGCTCAGGAGGTAATGGCGCTTGGCAAATTGGCCCTTGATCAGCTCTTTGCGTTCCTCGGCGCTGGCCGTGCGGGTCTTCTTGGCCTTGATGCCCAGAACCATGGAGTAGCTCGCCAGTCCGAGCAGCACCCACATCAGCACGGGGTGGAGAAAGTTGAGGTTCTTGGCCAGTGCTGGTGAGATCAGGTCTGTCATGGCAGGGGGCAGGGGCGCACCGTTTGAGGGAAGCTACATCGCGAGCGCGTCAGTGCAGGAAGTGGCGGCGGCCCGTGATCACCATGGCCATGCCATGGGCATCGCTTTCGGCGATGCTCTCGTCATCCCGCAGGCTGCCTCCCGGCTGAATCACCGCGTGGATGCCGTGGGCCGCGGCCAGACGGATGGTGTCCGCGAAGGGGAAAAAGCCGTCGCTGGCCAACACGGCACCGCGGGCCCCCTCCCCGGCGGCCTCCAACGCGAGCCGGGCGGCGCCCACCCGATTGGTCTGGCCGGCCCCGACGCCGAGGGTCTGGCCGCAGGAGGCCACCACGATGGCGTTGGAGCGCACATGGCGGACCACCTGCCAGGCGAAGCGCAGATCCAGCCACTCCCGTTCGCTGGGCTGGCGCGCGCTGGCCACGGTCCAGGTTTCGGGTTCGATCGGCACGTCATCGGCGTCCTGGGCGAGGACCCCGCCCAGGAGCGAGCGCAGTTGCTGGCGGGGGGCGGCCGCCACCGCGTCGCCGCTGAGCTCCAGCACCCGCAGGTTGGGCTTGGCCGCCAGCCGCGCGCAGGCCTCCGCGCTGTAGCCGGGCGCCACCACGCACTCCAGAAACAGGCTGGTGAGGGCTTCGGCGCAGGCGGCGTCCACGGGCCTGTTGAGGGCCACGATGCCCCCGAAGGCCGACACCGCGTCGGCATCCAGGGCGCGTTGCAGGGCCTCCGCCGCCGTCATGCCCGTGGCCACGCCGCAGGGGGTGGTGTGTTTGATCACCACGGCCGCGGCCAGCGGCGGGGGGATGGGATGGTCGCCGTAGCCGAATTCGCGCACGCAGGCCAGGGCCGCCTCCAGATCCATGAGGTTGTTGAAGCTGAGGGCCTTGCCCTGCCGTTGC
>CAYVWU010000194.1:0-4824 GCA_964455575.1 uncultured Cyanobium sp.
CGGTTGAACAGGCGAATGGCGTAGACCGCCGTGAAGCCGGAGGCGATCAGGCAGATCAGGGTCGCTCGGGGGAACACCACCCAGCTGCCCTCAAACACGATCAATTCCGCCGGGAACCCCGCCAGGCCGGGGATGCCCGCGGCGGCCATCAGGGCCAGGAGCAGCATCCCCATGGTGAAGGGCAGGCCGCGCAGGGGATTGAGCAGGCCGGAAAGCTCGGGGATGGAGCTGCTGCCGGTCTTGCGCTCGATCAGCCCGACACAGGCGAACAACAGGGCCACGATCATGCCGTGGGCCAGGGTCTGGGCGATGGCCCCCTGCAGGCTCAACGGGGTGGCCGCCGCCAGGGAGAGCACCAGGAGGCCCATGTGGCCCAGGGAGCTGTAGGCCATCAGGCGCCGGATGTCGCTCTGAGCGATGGCGTTCAAGGCGCCGTAGACGGCGGAAACGGCTCCAGCGGCGGCGATCCAGGGCGACCAGGCGGCCCAGACATCAGGAAGGAAGCCCACCCCGAAGCGCAGCAGCCCATAGGCGCCGAGCTTGGAGACCACACCGCTGAGCAGCATCACCGCCGGGATCGGCGCCTCGGCGTAGGTGAACGGCTGCCAGCCGTGGAGGGGAACGATGGGCAGCTTCAACCCGAACGCCAGGAGGAACAGGCCCAGAATCCAGGCCTGGGCGCTGGGGGAGAGCTGGGCCTTGGCCAGATCGGCGTAGTCAAAGCTCACGCCGTTGCTGTTGCACCAGGCCAGGGCCAGCACGCCGCCCAGAAGGGTGAGGCCGGATACCGAGCCATAAACCAGATAGCGGATCGCCGCGCCAGCCTTGCGGGGGCCGCCCCAGGTGGCCACCAACAACGTGGCCGGTATCAGCACCAGCTCGAAGGCCAGCAGGAAAAGCAGGGCATTGCGGGCCAGAAATGAGCCCACCACCCCCAGGTTGGTGGCCAGGAGCAGGCAGTGAAACAACCGGGGGCGAGAGTGATCCGCCTCCGCCGACAGGATCGCCATGGTGCTCACCAGGGCGGTGAGGAGCACCAGGGGAAGGGACAGGCCATCGAGTCCGAGGTCGAGTGACAGCTTGAGCTTCGGCAGCCAGGCCAGATGAAGCTCCGCCGGCGGCTGGCGCCAGCAGAGCAACGCCACCAAGAGCTGGCCGCCGCAGGCCAGGGCCGCCAGGTTGCGCACGCGGACGGGGCTGGCGGTCGACAGCAGGGGAAGAATCAGGGCCGCCGCCAGGGGCAGGCCCAGCAGGAGAAGGAGCGGGAGGGAGGAGGCCATCAGCGCAGCGGGCGAAGGAGTTCGGAGGAGGCGGGATTCGCCAACACCCAGGCGGCCATCAACACGATTCCCAGCAGCAGGGTGAGCGCATAGGCCTGGGAGCGGCCGGATGTGGTGAGGCTGAGGCGTCGCGCGCCTTCCAGGGCCACCGAGCCAGTGGTGCCGCTGAAGCCATCGACGAGGCGCTGGTCCGACCAGGCGCTCAGGCGGGCCAGGGCCACCACCAGGCCCACGATGGTGCGGTGGTAGAAGCGCTCGGTCTGCATGTCATGGGCCAGCCAGTCCTGCAGGCCACCGAGGGCGGAGGGGAGATGGGCCAAGGGGTGCGGGCGCAGATAAAAGACAGCCGAGAGGCCTCCACCGATCAGGGTGCTGGCCAGGAGTGGCCAGGCCATCGGCCCCCAGCCGGCGAGTGGCGTGAGGGGATACACCCCGTTGCGCACCAGCAGCTGGGGCAGATGAAGCACCATCCCCATCAACACCAGGGTCGGCAAGACGAGCAGCCAGAGGGCCTCGGGGGAACGGGTCGTGAACGGCGTCGGCCGCCCACCCCAGATCTGGCCGAACACCCGCATCAGGCCCGCGGCCACGAGAGCGTTGGTGACGAGCACGATCGCCGACAGCAACACCGGGTGGCCGCTGTCGCCCGCCATCGCCAGCAGCTCCCGCAGGGCGGCGAAACCGGCGAAGGGCGGCAGGCCCATCAGGCCGGCGGCGCCGGAGAGAAAGGCCAGTCCCAGCAGGGGGCGCTTCTTCCAAAGGCCACCCAGCTGGGTCAGATCCTGGGTGACGTTGGTGAAGACGATGCCGCCGATCGCCATCAGCATCAGCGCCATCGGCAGCGGGTAGACCAGCATCAGGTGATCGGCCACGTCGATGCCGCCCAGGCCGACGGCCATGAAGAGCAGGCCCATCCAGCTCGTCACCAGGAAGGACAGGGCCCGCTTGACGTCGATCTGGGCCAGGGCGATCAAGGAACCCACCAGGGCGCTGGTGCCGCCCACCACCACCAGCACGGTCTGCACCAGGGGGCTGAGGGCGATCAGGGGCTCGAGGCGGAGCAGCACCCAGATCCCGCCGACCACGACTACGGAATTGCGCAGCACGGTGGAGGGGAGGGGGCTCTCCATCGCCTCATCCAGCCAGAGGTGCAGGGGGATCTGGGCGCACTTGCCCATCGGTCCAGCGATCAGGGCCAGCAGGATGAGGGTGACCCCCGGGGAGAGGGTGTGGTGGTTGTTGGCCTGATCCGCGGCCCAGGCCTGCAGGCCGTGGAAGTTCCAGGTGCCGGTGATCGGCAGAAGGGCGATCACACCCGCCAGGAGGATCAGGTCGCCGATCCGCTTGGTGAGAAACGCATCACGGGCTCCTTTGACCACCAAGGGCTGGTTGTACCAGGTGCCCACAATCAAATAGGTGCCCAGCGTCAGCAGCTCCAGGATCACATAACTGAAAAACAGGGAATCCGTGAGCACCAGGGCGCAGAGGCCGGCTTCAAAGAAACTGAGGGAGCCGAAGAATCTCGGCCAGCCCCAATCCATCTCAAGGTAGGCAATTGAATAAATCTGCACCAGCACGTGCAGGCCGGTGATCACCGTCATCGCGATCAACGCGGGCTCGGTGATCAGCCCGTCGAAGCCGATGCGCAGTCCAGCGGTGTCCAGCCAGGTCCAGCCGAAGGTCAGGGGCCGATAGATGGCGGACGATCCCGCCATGGAATTGGAATGCAGGGCCACCAGGGCCAGGGCGGAGTGGCCGAAGGCCACGGTCACCATGAACAGGTTCAGATAGCCGCAGGGGCGCGGCCCCGTGCGTGAAATCAGTCCTGGCGACCACAGCAGCGACAGCAGGGAGGCCAGAAGCGGATACAACGGCACCAGCCAGGCGGTCTGGGCGAAGAGGAGGGTCATGGAGGCGAGGATGGACTGGCCCTTGGGCCCATTTGGCGCGCAAGGCTAGGGGCGTTTTGAGGGTGCTGGGTCCCTTCCTTCACAAGGATCTGCCAATGCTTGGGACAAGCGGCCCTTATCGATGGCTCGCCATGAGCCAGGCGCATCGGCTTCCGATGCCAGAGTTGTGCTTTGACGACCTTGCCGTGGCCTGTCGTCGCTGTGGCTGCCGGATGGTGACCAAGGTGGGGCACGCCCACCCGATGTTGATTTGCACGGATTGCGGCCTGCCCGTGGATCAGCGGGAAACCTCCGTGATGGCGCGCCAGAAGCTCTGGGGCGCGCTCGCCTTGGTGACGATGTTTCTGATCAGCGGCTCCATGCTGCTGCTGGCTTCGATTTACGAGTCGCGCACAGCGGGCTTCCTGGAGGAGTCGCTGGAGAAGGCCGACGACCGCTCCAAGGAGGAAGGAAACAACGAGGAGGAGCGGGTGCTGCTGGAGCCGAGCGGCTTGGTGAAGCCCCCGGTGGCCGTCAAGGCGTCGACGCCATCGTCAGCGGCGCCACCAAAGGCGACTGCGCCGCAGCAGGAGAAACAGCAAGCCGATCCCGGCGAGGGCCAGCCCTGAGCGGATCACCAGCTCGCTGAAGGGTTCCAGCCAGCGCAGCACCTTGCCGTAGTTCTCCCCCAACACCGTCCCCGCCAGGGTCAGGGCGGTCACGAGAATGCTGCTGCCGGCGGCGGTCCAGGCCAGAAATCCCGGCTGCGGCATCAGCTCGATGCCGGCAGGCACCGAGATCAGGGTGCGCACCCCAGGCACCAGCCGACCCCAGAACACCACCGCGGCGCCATGGCGCTGGAACCAGCGCCGGCTCTCCCGCAGGCCCGCGGGCGTCAAACCCAGCCAACGCCCGTGGCGGCCGATCAGATGCTCCAGGCGCTCTTCATTGATCAACCGACCGATCCCGTACCAGAACCAGGCCCCGAGAACGGTGCCCAACAGGCCCGAGAGGATCACCGGCAGGAGTTGCAGTTGACCCTTGTGGGCCAAAAAACCGCCCAGGGGCATGATCAATTCGGCCGGAATCGGCGGCACCAGATTCTCGAGAAACATCCCGAGGGTGATCAAGCCATAGCCGAGGAAGGGATGGCGCTCCGCCCCCGCCTGGATCAGCCGCGGCAGGGCTTCCACCGCGGTCTTGACCAGGCTGATGCCCTCTTCAGGCATGGGACTGGGTGCGCCGCCGCCAGAGACGCCACACCTTTTCCAGCTCGAGATACAGGAACAGCAGCAGGCTGAAGCCCACGCAGATCGACAGATCTTTTCCGCTGAGGGGCACCGTGCCGAAGAAGCGCGCCAGCGGGGGCACGTACAGCAGGGCAAACTGCAGGGCTGTGGTGAGCAGCACCGCCCAGATCAGCCAGGGGTTGGAGAACGGCGCCACCTGGACCAGGGGACGATCGCTGCGGGCGGCCAGGGCATGGCCCATCTGGGCCAGACACAGCGTGGTGAACACCATCGTGCGCCACGGGCCGTCCGGGCCGTAGGCCCGATACGCCCACACCATCAAGACGATCGTGATGATGGCGAAGACCACGCCGACTCGCAGGATGTAGGAGCCGATGCCGCGGGCGAAGATCGATTCGCCGGGCT
>CAYVWU010000194.1:4834-5074 GCA_964455575.1 uncultured Cyanobium sp.
ACGCCGGCGGTGACCAGGTTCATCCAGAGAATCTGGAGCGGGGTCATCGGCACGCCGAACAGACCCACGAGGGGAGCGGCGGCAATGGTGAGCAATTCGCCCACGTTGCTGCCGAGGATGTATTTCACAAAGCGGCGGATGTTGGCATAGACCAAACGCCCTTCCTCGACCGCATTGACGATCGTGGCGAAGTTGTCATCAAGGAGCACCATGTCGGCCGCTTCCTTGCTCACCTCCGTG
>CAYVWU010000195.1:0-5060 GCA_964455575.1 uncultured Cyanobium sp.
TCCAGGTCGGAGAATTCTTCAATCTTACCACCATCGAGGATAAAGGCACGATCACAGTGCAATTTGAGGCCCCAGAGGTTGTGGTCAACCATGAGAAAATCTGCTCTCTTTTTGCGGTCCATCAGCACTCGTTTGCTTTTTTCCCGAAAACGCTGGTCTCCAGCAGCGGTGACTTCATCGATGAGATAGACATCAAAATCGAAAGCCATCGATAAGCCAAAAGCAACGCGGGAACGCATGCCGCTGGAATAGGTTTTGAAAGGGCGATCAAAATAGACGCCAAGTTCGGCAAACTCTTCAACATAGCGAACTTTTTCAGGCACATTTCTTTTTTCTGTGTAGATGCGACTGACGAACGTAACGTTTTCTCGGCCGGTCAAGCTACCTTGAAAACCCCCGACGAGGCCGACGGGCCAGGAGATGGTGCGATCCGTTTCGATTGTTCCACTATCCGGGAGATCAATGCCACCAAGAATGCGAAGCAAGGTGCTTTTCCCCGCTCCATTCCCGCCAAGAATGGCAATGGATTCACCCGTATTGATAGTAAAAGAGATGTCTTTGAAGATGGTTGTTTTGATGCCTTGGTAGAAGTAGCTTTTGGTGAGGTTATTGACTTTGATCATGGCTCTGAAGAGAGGGTGGCAAGACAGGCTCTCAGATTTATTGGTTCTGAAGAATCTGGATTTGAAATCGTCTACATGTGGACTGAAGATTGCATTTTACCGGGGCTCGCTGCTTGAAGCTTTCTTCACAATGTTAGAAGTTTGCGTTCATTGTTGTAGTAGATCCAGAGGGAAAGTGTGAGAAGGATCACAGTGGTTAAGACGGCAAACTCAAGGTTGGCATCGGGTGTGAAGTAGTCGGCATTCATCGATTTCCTGTTCAGTTCAATGACGTGCATCATGGGATTCCAGATAAAGAAAGGTTTGGTCCAAGGTGGAAAAATCCAATAGCGAAAAGGCACGCCTGAAAGAAACCACAGAATCCTTGGAACCCATAGAGCCGTCTGCTTGAAACTGGGGAATAGGTGAGCCGCAACCATGAACATCAGGCCGATGGAGAAGCCGATAAGAGCGGCGAGCAAGAGGGTAAAGAAGAACAGTCCAATATCATGCATATACACTTGGTCCAGAACAATCCACGTCGTGACGCAGATCACGATCAGGCAGCAGGCGTAGAGGCCTCCTTCGCATACTGTGCGGGAGATGATGGTATCGATTGGTTTTACGGGCTTGTAAAAAAGAAGGGCTTCATTCGCTTCCATTGAGGTGACGCTGCGATTAACGATCTGACTGAAGACCGTGAAGAGAACGATCCCCGAGGCAAGAAACAAGATTGGGTTCAAGCTGCCTCCGCGATGTGCGTTTATGGAGACGAGAAAAACCATCCAGATGATGATCAGTCCCAGGGGCTGCATCAGCACACCCAGAAAGCCGAACTTCACATCGCTCACTCTTGTGCGCAGCTCTCGATAGACGAGCGCATCCACCACTCGCCATTGCACCTGCCACCCGTTGAGCCGCCTCAAGCCGTCGCGACGGCTTGAGGATTTACCACTCGCTTCGCGATCCAGTCGAGGTCGGCTGGTCGGAGGTTCCAAAGGGCGTAGACAAAACTGAAGGAAATATTTTAACCCCCCGTTCCCAATTTGTCCCTGTCTCCAAGGAGCCAGGCTGCCGCATCCCTTGAAAACCCTCGACCCAGGCGGCGCTCGATGCGGTCCAGGACGCGCTCCAGGGCCAGGCCAGCCAGCCCACCGGCCCCCGGTGCACTCAGGAGCGGCGACTCGAGGCCCACTTCCGCCCAGCCGACAATGGCTTCCCGATCCGCTTCGAGACTGGCCTTGAGCTGAAAACCCAGCCGCTCCCCCCTGCTCCCCAGGCCTGACAAGCGAGAATCCGTGCTGCGCACCCGCAGCTGCCCTTCCTCCCAGCAGGCCGCCAGCGCAAGGGTGGGAATCACTTCCCAATGGAGGAGCCGATAGGGGTTGGAGCGGTAGATCCAGCGCCCGGGGGCCTCTCCATGGAGGCGCTCCCGAGCCAGAAGAGAGGTGAGGGGGCGGTCAACCAGGGCCAGATAGGCGGCCAGCCGCTCCCGCGTGGCCCCTGGCGCGGGGATCGGGATCAGGAGCTCACGGTGACGCCGCACGGCAGGGTGGACCCCCTCAGCCCCGGCAGGGGTGGAGCGGTGGGCCAAAGGGGGGAGAGTCCAAAGGTGTGCTCGACTATGGCGGATACGCCGCCGCCCCCGTCGTGAACCCCCTCGCCCTCCGAGGCGCGGTGCTGGGCGTCCCCTCCAGGGGCATGGCCCGCCTTCCCACCCTCGCCCCCCTGCTGGCGCCCGCGACGCTGGTGACGGGACAGGGGGCCTGTCGCCGTGCGGACTTGACGGCGCTCCTGGCTTGGGGGCGCAAACCCTCCGCCCGGAGTGCCGAAGCCATCGCCCGTGCCCGGGGGCTACCCCTCTGGCGCTGCGAGGATGGCTTCCTGCGCTCTCTGGGCCTTGGCGACACCTGTCCGCCCTGGTCCGTGGTGGTGGACGATCTGGGCATCTATTACGACGCGACGGCTCCCAGCCGGCTGGAGGCGTTGATCGGCGAGCCCCTCTCGCCCCTGGAGCTGGAGCGCGCCGCGGCCTTGCTCCAGCTCTGGAGACAGGAGCGGGTGAGCAAGTACAACGGCGTCCGGGACACCTCCCCGCCCCGCCAACCCTTTGTGCTGGTGGTGGACCAGACCCGAGGAGACCTCTCCATCTCCGGCGGCCAGGCCGATGCGGGGAGCTTTCAGCGCATGCTCGCGGCCGCCCTGGAGAACCACCCCACCTGCCGCATCCTGCTGAAGATCCATCCCGATGTGGCGGCCGGCCGCAAGCAGGGCTATCTCGAGCGCCTGGCCCCGCCCGATCCCCGCCTGGAGATCCGCGGCGATGGGGGCCATCCCGCCGCCCTGCTGGAGGCGGCGGAAGCGGTCTATGTGGTCACCTCCCAGCTGGGGTTCGAGGCTCTGCTCTGGGGAAAGCCTGTCCACTGCTTCGGCCTGCCGTTTTATGCCGGCTGGGGACTCACCCAGGACCAGCTGCCGCCGCCGCCGCGCCGGCGGGACCGCAGGCCCTCCCTGGAGCAGCTGGTGCATGCCGCCCTGATCGCCTATCCGCGCCACCTCGATCCCCACCATCTCCGCCCCTGCCCCCCGGAAACCCTGATTCGCCGCATCGGTCTGCAGCGACGACGGCAGGGCGAGCTGCCCGAGCGCATCGAGGCCTTTGGTTTCAAACCGTGGAAACGGCCGATCCTGCGGCGCTTTTTGCGGGGGTCAACCCTGCGCTTTCGCGGCCGGGAGGCCCGGCCTGGAGAGGCGGCGGAGGGGTTGGCCATCTGGGGCCGGGATCCGGGCCGGGGGGTGGAGCGTCGGCGGCGCCAGACCCCGGAGGTGAGCCTGCTGCGGGTGGAGGATGGCTTCCTGCGATCCGTGGGCCTCGGGGCCAATCTGATCGCCCCGATCTCCTGGGTGGTGGATCGCCGCGGCATCTACTACGACGCCACCGCCAGCAGTGATCTTGAAAACCTGCTGGCCCACCACGCGTTCAGCGACGCCGAGCTGGAGCGCGGCGCGGCCCTGCGGGCCCAGCTTCTGGCGGCCGCCATCACCAAATACAACCTCCCGGCTCTCCCCTGGCACAGGCCCCCGCGGGCTCGGCGGGTGGTGCTTGTGCCCGGGCAGGTGGAGACCGATGCCTCCATCGTCCATGGGGCCCCGGTCCTGCGGACCAATCTGGAGCTGGTGCGGGCCGTGCGCCGGGCCGAGCCCGAGGCCTGGCTGGTCTACAAGCCCCATCCCGACGTGGTGGCCGGTTTGCGCCAGGGCGGCGGGGCGGAGGCCGAGCTGCGGCGCTGGTGCGATGAGATCGTCGTTTCGGGGGCCATCGATCCGCTCTATCGCAGGGTGGACGCCGTGCACGTGCTCACCTCGCTGGCGGGGTTCGAGGCCCTGCTGCGCGGCGTGGAGGTGCACACCTGGGGCCTGCCGTTCTACGCCGGTTGGGGCCTGACGCGGGATCAGCTGGCCTGTCCCCGTCGCGGTCGGCCTCTGAGCCTCGACGCACTGGTGTTTGCCGCGCTTGTGGCCTATCCCCGTTACGTCAGTCGTCAAAGCGGCTATTTCATTGAGCCGGAAGAGGCCATCGCGGAACTCGCCGATTGGCGGCAGGAACCCCCCCGGCCACTGACGTGGTGGCGGTGGGTGTTCCGGCACTGGGGTAAGTGGAGAGAGCGTATCTTCCCTGACAATAGTCGTGAAAGCGGGCGTTAAGCTCGTCACCAGAGAACGTTCTGTGAAGAGTTGACGGGTGAAAAGCGTTCCCATTCTTGGCCCGGTTCTCCTGTTGATGGGTCCACTCGGGGTGTTCTTTTCGCGCTTTGCTTCCCATCTTGAACAGCGGGGCGTCCCTGTCACCAAGGTAAGTTTCCCCCTCCATGAGTTTGGCTTCACGCCCCATCAGCGCATTGCTTTCGCTGGGGCCATGCAGGACTTTCAGCCATTTTTGCGGGCGTTGATTCTGGAGCGTGGCATTCGTCATCTCTTCATGTATGGCGATTTCATTGATCCACACCGTCTGGCGATTGAGCTGGTGAGGCAAATGAATTCAGAGGGCGTGTTGCCATTCAAAATCGAGGCATGGGTGTTTGAACTCGGCTATATCCGCCCCAACTATGTGACCCTTGAGCAGGAGCGCGTCAATGCTCGCTCCAATCTCAACAAGCCCGTCGCGTTCTATCGCGCCCTGCCACCGGCGGACGTCATCCCCCAGGCCCGTCGGGACGCGGGACACCGTTGGCGAAAGATCTGGAAGATGCCGACCTTCATTCAGCACGCCTTCACGTCTTATCCGATCATCGAGGGGCCCCACAAGCTGCAGCCGAAGCCCTCCTATCTCGTGTCTCAGGTGTGGGGGTTGATTCGCAAGCACCTCTACCGGGTGAGCGAGCGGCGGGAGCGGCGCCTTCTGCTGGACGGCACCCCGTTCGTTCTGGTCCCCCTTCAGGTCTCGAGTGATTCCCAGGT
>CAYVWU010000196.1:0-5025 GCA_964455575.1 uncultured Cyanobium sp.
GGCCGGATGCGGGCATGACCCCCTTCCGCAGTGAGAAGAACACCAACTGGGAAGGGGCCTTCCGGGTGCCGGCCCTGGTGCGCTGGCCGGGCCATGTGCCCGCCGGCGTGAACCTCACCGGGATCTGCAGCCATCTGGACTGGCTGCCCACCCTGCTGGCGGCGGCGGGCGAGCCGGAGATCAAGGCGAAACTGCTGGCGGGCCATGCGGTGGGAGCGAAAACATTCCGCATCCACCTGGATGGCTACAACATGCTCGACTACTGGACCGGCAAGACGGACCAGAGCCCGCGCAAGGAGTTCTTCTATTTCTCCGACGATGGCGATCTGGTGGGCCTGCGCTATGACAACTGGAAATTCGTGTTCAAGGAGCAGCGGGTGCAGGGCACCTGCCAGATCTGGGCAGAGCCCTTCGTGGAACTGCGGGTGCCCAAGGTCCTCAACCTGCTCACCGATCCCTACGAGCGGGCTGACATCACCTCCAACACCTATTGGGATTGGATGTTTGACCACATCTTCCTGATTGTTCCCGCCCAGTTTTATGTCAGCGAATTTCTCAAGACCTTCGTCGATTATCCGCCCAGACAAAAAGCCGCGAGCTTCTCTCTGGAGCGGGTGATGGAGAAACTGGAACACGCCGCCAGCGGCGCGGCCTGAACCGGAGGCGCCCGCCATGTCCCCCTCCCGATCAGGCCGTGCAGCCTCCTCCCTCTCCTCATCCCCCGAGCGGAGGAGCCCCTCGCGGCCGGCGGGGCGCCCGCCGGCGCCTGGCATGGCGTGGATTCCGGGGGGCAGCTTCCTGATGGGCTCCGATGCCCACTATCCGGAGGAGGCCCCCGCCCATCGGATGCGCGTGGAGGGGTTCTGGCTGGATCGGACCCCGGTGACGAACGCCCAGTTCCAGAAGTTTGTGAAAGCCACGGGCCACGTCACCCTGGCGGAGCGGCCCGCCGATCCTTCGCTCTATCCCGATGCGCTGCCGGAACGGATGGCGCCATCGTCCATCGTGTTCGTGCCGCCGAGCGCCCCGGTGGGTCTGGGAGATCCTTATCGCTGGTGGCAGTACGTGGCGGGGGCCAACTGGCGCCATCCGGAGGGGCCCGGCAGTTCGCTCAAAGGACGGGAGACCCATCCGGTGGTGCATGTCGCCCACGAGGACGCCCTGGCCTATGCCACCTGGGCGGGGAAGGCCCTGCCCACGGAAGCGGAATGGGAGCGGGCGGCCTGGGGAGGCCTGGAAGGGGTGGCCTATGCCTGGGGCGAGGAGCTTCATCCCGGCGGGCACCCCCGCGCCAACACCTGGCAGGGGCCCTTCCCCCACCACAACACCCGCCTCGATGGCTGGGAGCGCACCTCCCCCGTGGGCAGCTTCCCCGCCAACGGTTTTGGCTTGCTCGACATGATCGGCAACGTGTGGGAGTGGACGGACGACTGGTATCTGGAGCACCGGGAGCGGCTGGAGGGCGCCGAACGGAGGGCCAGCGCGGGAAAGGGTGAGGGGAAGGGAGAGAGGAAAGGCGAGGGTTGCTGCGCGGAGGCCGGGCGCCAGCGCAGCATCGATCCCGCCTCCCAGCACGGCGCCATTCCCCGCAAGGTGGTGAAGGGCGGCTCCTTTCTCTGTGCGCCGAACTACTGCCAGCGCTACCGCCCCCCCGCCCGCCTGGCCCAGGGCATCGACACCTCCACCTGCCACATGGGCTTTCGCTGCGTGGTGCGGCCGGGGAGACTGTGACAGAGGACCGAGACGGTGGAACGGAAGCGATGGGTCCAGTCCGCTGATCCGACCCTCGCCGCCAACTCATGCGCCATGTCGCTCTCCCCGTCCGAGTTGCCAGAATCAAGATCTGACACGCGGCCCTGGCCCGCGCTGGATCGCCTCGGACAGCTTCAAACTGTCGGCGGTGTTGTGATCGGCCTGATTGCTGTCTTCTCCTCCTATGACCACATCTCCCTCCCCGGCCGCGACCTCCCGGTCCCCCAGCAGTGGGGACTCCCCCTCATCGCTACCTCGATGGCGCTCATTTTTATCGATGCTGAACTGGCGACCCGTGCGCGAGATCGAAGCGCGAACGAGGCGACTCAAAGAGAGCGAAGAGCAGATCAAGAGCGATATTTTGCAAATCAAGAGCGATATTTTGCAAATCGAGAGCGATATTTTGCAAGTCGAGAAAGAAACCGAGCAGCTGAGGCAAGAGAACGCCAAAGGCAGAGCCTTGCTGAGCTGCGTCGATCAGCTTTGCTTTCCGCCCGAGTCCAGCTCGATCCCACCGCCCGCAACCGAGAGCAACTGCGGGCCTTCCTCGTCCTGATGGCGCAACAGCCACGGGATGGGGATGGGGGATGAGGGAAGGAGGCCGCGAGGCCTACTGCTCCACGATCGAGATGGAACCCACCAGGGGTTGAGCCTCGGCGATGGGAACTCCCACCGGAGCGATGGTGATGGAAAGTGTGTTGGTGTTGAGCAGACTGTTTGCGCGCAGCTTGGCGGCCAGGGCGCTGATGTCAAAGCTGACAAAGCGCTCGGCCGTGCCCGTGTCCGCGCCCGGCACCGTGTGGTCGCCATGGCCCGCGCCAAAAAAGTTGATCGTGCCCACCAACCGATCCTGGCCCTGCTCTGGGGCCATGCCATCCGGGAGCGCGAGGAAAACGTTGTAGAGCGTGCCGGGTTGCAGGTCCGCTTTCAACTGGCGTAACACCAGGAACACCTTGCGTTGGGGATCCATCGCCGCCATGCGGGCAGCGAAGGTTTGGGCCGGAGCGGGGCCTCCCCTGGGGGGGGTCGATGGAGCAAGGTCGAGGGTGGCGCGGGCGGGAGCCTTGCCCAAGGTGAGGGAGGTGGCTTGGCTGATGGGGCTCATCGTGAGCGCGAGGGGACCGCGCCGAACGGGCGGGCACGGGGGCACGGGTTCGAGGCGATCGTAGGAATAACCGAGGCGGGAGATATCAAGAAAGTCGCCGATTCTGGCCACCACCCGGTTGCCTCCGGGGTCGGCGAAGGTGAAGGTTTGATTGAGGAAGGTGGCGTTGGTTGGATTGGCGCGACCGGCTGCATTCCAGCTGGCCCAGAGGCGATCAATCATGCAGTGATGAACCCAGAACACCGGGTCGCCTGCGGCCCAGGGCACCGCACCCATGTTGGTTCTGTTGCCAACGCTGACATGAACATTGCCATGCAGACCGAAGTCGAGATCTTGGTTGAAGCCCGGCTGCACGCCTGAGACCCCGTAGGTGCATTGCGCCAAGGCGTTGAGGTTGAGCACCCTTGGCCCAGCGATGGGTGTGCCGGAATTAACGCCAGGATTGCGCCCGCTCACGAAGAGCGGGCCAAAGGTGGGATCGCCACTGCGTGTGAATTCCGGAGGGATCACGCCATAGGTTGGCCCGGAGCTGGTGTAGTTCCAATAGGGGAGAGTGAACGAGGAATCGCCGCTGACGCGGCGAATGATTTGCTCAAAGAAGAACACATACATTCGATGCCAGGGAAGAAAGTAGTCTTCCGGTTGACCGCTGTGCGCTTGGCAGGTGTTCCAGTTGAGGTTGGCGAGGGTTCTTTGGGGCGAGGGCGCGGGATAGAGGCGGGTGATTTCCGCCGCTTTGGTGGTGGAACCCCTGACAAAATGGGTGTACCACTGGAAGGTCCAACTCAAGGGGTTGCCCTGCGGGGTGGCCTGCATGGTCCGCACGGCCGCCGCATAGGTGCGAAGCATGGCTTGACCACGAGCACTGCGGGCGTCGAAGCGCACACGGGGCACCTGAGCGCTGGCGTATTTGTCGAACCAGAGGGCGAACGGAATCGTGGCGGCGCCGGTGAGGAAGGTACGCCGATTGAGGAGAGGCATGGCGGCAGGACGGGAGGGGACGGCGAGCGGGGCTTACTGATCGACAAGCTCAAGGCGACCCACGACAACGCGGGCGTCGGCTTCAGGCCGGCCATCGGGGATGAAAGTGACCGTGGTTTGGGGCAGCAGCAGGCCACGACTCCTGATGGAGGCAATGGCGGTGGTGAGGTCGAAACTGAAAAAGAGCTTCTCGTCGTTATTGGCGCGGGGCACAGGCCCTTCCGCGGCAATGGGGGCCCCG
The DNA here is from genome assembly GCA_964455575.1 of uncultured Cyanobium sp. Lineage (GTDB taxonomy): Bacteria > Cyanobacteriota > Cyanobacteriia > PCC-6307 > Cyanobiaceae > Cyanobium. The sequence goes on from CAYVWU010000196.1 coordinate 4,080, forward strand.
GGGGGGCGGGCGGCGTAGAAGTTCACTGTGCCCACGCGGCGGGGATCGTTGGCGGCGGGCGTGGCGCCGGGGGGGAGGTCGATGTAAACGGAGTAGGTGACGCCAGGTTGGGCGGAGGCGGTGAGCCCGCGCAGGAGGAGGTGGCGGCGGGTCTCCGGGGTGGCCCTGGGGGCCCCCAGGGCCGCGCCGCGCAGGGAGACGCTGACGGGTTGAGGCCCCAAGGAGAGGGGTCCGGCGCTGCGCGCGAGGGGCGTTGGCGGCAAGGCGGAGGTGCCGGAAAGACTGGTGGAGGGCTGGCAGGCCAGGAGAAGCCAAGTGAGCGCCACCAGGCCACCAAAACGCAGTCCGGTGAACAGTTTCGGAAACAGAGGCAAATCTCACCTCCTTTCGCCTAAGAGTCCAATGATAACAACCTGGCATTGCGCCCGCCGGGTTGGATTGCACAACTCCGACGGCTGAGACGCGTTGGCAACCCGGGGCAAGCGACTCTTTGAACAACCGAAGCGCCCGCGCCGCTGACAGTCAAGTGTAAAGATCTAAAGCGTTTAGGCGTAAAAAGTTAATCCTGGCGGAGGCAACAGACGCGGACACCCCCGTCGAGAGAGCCTGGGTGGAACCTGAAGCGTCAGGCCGAGCACCAGAACCGAGGAGCGTTGAACCAGGAGCCGCCGCGCAGCAGTTCCGCGGTAGGACGTCTCCCCCCACCAACCACCCGGGCCGAGCCATCCACGGGAGGCTTCGACATCGGCGTCGTGCCGTTCATCCAGGCAGCATTGCCACACGTTATCTCCGCACGTTCCTGTGCATGTCCGCCGGACTCCAGGCGTTGGCGGGAACGTCTCCACAGGGGTGGATTGCCCCAAACAGACGCCCTTTGGACCCTTGGCCTACGTAGGGCTTGCTGAATTTCATTTGCGGGATTTTCCGACGCGCCAAAGGCGGATCT
>CAYVWU010000197.1:0-5004 GCA_964455575.1 uncultured Cyanobium sp.
CAAAGTGATGCACGCAGTGCATAGTTCTGGCGGTGCTTCCTCTTGGTGCTGCCGTACTGCTGCAGGAAGCCTTCCGCAAGGTGCAGACTGGCGGCAGCGTCCCCAGCTCTTGATGCCCGTTCCGCTCCGGCAGGCGTCGTGATGGTGAGCCACCTCATGCCCGAAGTCACCGAATTGCCGACATCCGGCTCCGTAGTCCTCTGCCGGAGCCACCGCTGGCTTGTGGAAGACGTGGAGCCGGCCGAGCACCCTGAGGGGGACACGGTGGTGCGGCTGGCCTGTCTGGACGACGACGCCAACGGCCAGCGCCTGGAAGTGTTCTGGGAGCGGGAGGTGGATCGCCAGGTGCTCGGTGCTTCCACCTGGGACACGGTGGGGCAGCGGGGCTTTGACCAGCCGCAGGTGTTCGGCAGCTACCTCAACACCCTGCGCTGGAACTGTGTGACCAGCACCGACCCGGGCCTGTTCCAGTCGCCGCTGCGGGCCGGGATCGATGTGAAGCCCTACCAGCTCGAGCCGTTGCGCAAGGCGCTGCGGATGCCGCGGGTGAGCCTGTTCATCGCCGATGACGTGGGCCTCGGTAAAACGATCGAGGCGGGCCTGATCCTGCGGGAGCTGCTGCTGCGCCAGAAGGTGCACCGGGTGGTGGTGATCGCCCCGCCTTCTGTGGTGCTGCAGTGGAAAGGGGAGATGGAGAGCCGCTTCGGGCTGGGCTTTGCGGTGATGGACCGCGCCTACATCTCCGAGATGCGGCGGCAGCGGGGCTGGGGCATCAACCCCTGGGCCACCCACACCCGCTTCATCCTCAGCCAGGCGCTGGTGCGCGATGAGGCCTATGCCGGGCCGCTGCGCGACTGGCTGGGCGAGGAGGGCAAGCAGGCGCTGCTGATCCTCGATGAGGCCCACAACGCGGCACCCGCCAGCGGCTCGAAATTCGCGATCGACTCCAAGCTCACTCGCGCTATCCGTGATCTGGCGGGGCGCTTCGAGCACAAGTTGTTTCTCTCGGCCACCCCCCACAACGGCCACAGCAACAGCTTTTCGGCCCTGCTGGAGATCCTCGATCCCACCCGCTTCTGCCGCGGCGTGGCGGTGCGCAAGCAGGACCTGGAAGACGTGATGGTGCGGCGGCTCAAGGAGGACCTGCGCCAGATCGGTGTGGAGCTACCCGAGCGGTTGGTGGTGCCAGAGGTGATCGATGGCCTGCCGGCCGAGACGCCGGAGCTGCGGCTGGCGGAACTGCTCAGCCGCTACCGCGAGCAGCGCAACCAGCGCCTGGCCGCCGCCGGCAAGCGCGAGCGGGCGGCCGAGAACCTGGTGATCGCCAACCTGCAGAAGCGCCTGCTGAGTTCGATCGCCGCCTTTGATCGCACCCTGCAGGTGCACTGCACCACCCTGAAGAAGCGCTCAGGCCAGGACGGCCGGCGCCGGCCGCCGCGGCTGGAGACCCTCGATCTGCTCGCCGATTCCATCGATGGCGACGACGAGCGGGCGGAGGGGGACGAGGAGGAGCTGCTGCAGGAGGCCGACGCCCAGCACGAAGCGGCGGTGCGTTCAGCCCTGCAGGCCACAGAGGAGGACTGGCAACTGCTGGGCCAGATGCAGGAGATTGCCCAGGCGGCCCGCTACGAGCCCGACAGCCGTGTGCAGCGCCTGGAGCAGCTGATCCGCGCCCACCTCTGCCCCCGCCTGGGGCAGGACGGCGCGGAATGGGCCGGCGAGCGCCTGCTGATCTTCACCGAATACGCCGACACCAAGGACTGGCTGGAGCGCCGCGTGCGCGAGCTGATCGCCGGCAGTGACCAGGCCGAAGCGCGCCTCGCCACCTTCCATGGCGGCATCGGCGATGAGCGGCGTGAGGCGATCAAGCGCAGCTTCAACAGCCCACCGGAGGCCGATCCCCTGCGGATCCTGATCGCCACCGACGCGGCAAGGGAAGGCGTGAACCTGCAGAACCACTGCAAACGCCTGGTTCATTTCGATGTGCCCTGGAACCCCGGCCGGATGGAGCAGCGCAACGGCCGCATCGACCGCACCCTGCAGCGCGCACAGCAGGTGTACTGCCACTACTTCGTGCTGCCCCAGCGCCCGGAAGACACGGTGCTCGACACCGTGGTACGCAAGACCGACCAGATCCGCACCGAACTGGGTTGCCTGCCACCGGTCGTGATCCGCAAGCTGAACGACCTGCTGGCCAGGGGCATCAACCCCACGGCGCTGGCCACCACCCTGGCGGAGATCGAGGGCCTGGATCAGGAGGAGGCCTTCCGCCGCACCCGGGCGCTGCTGGAGGAGGAGCTCGAAGGCAGCCGCGAACGCAAGGAGAAGCTGGAAACCCAGGTGGGCACGCTGGAGCGCTACCTGGAGCGCTCGCGCAAGTGGCTCAACTTCAGCAGTGGCCTGTTCCGCGGCGCTCTCAACACCAGCCTGCAGCTCACGGGCCAGGGGCGGGGACAGGGCGACGGCAACACTCCGCTGGCCCTGCGCCCCCGTGATCCAGCCCAGGCCGCCGCGGATCCCGATCGCGCCATCTGGGAGTTCCCCACTGCCGAGGAGCTGCCCGGCGGCGATGCGGTCTGGGGTGATGTGCTCGATGCCCTGCGGCCACCGCGCCAGCCCGGCCAGAAGCTGTGGCAGTGGCGCCAGGAGACGGCTTTGCAGCCGGTGGTGTTCCGCGACCCGCAGGAGGTGAATGCCGATCGGGTGCATCTGCACCTGGAACATCCGCTGGTGCAGCGGCTGTTGCGCCGCTTCCTGATGCGTGGTTTCCAGAGCGATGCCCTCAGCCGGGCAGCGGTGCTGGGCACCAGCGACGACACCGCCAAGCTGATCGTGCTGGCCCGCCTGAGCCTCTACGGCCATGGGGCGGCGCGCCTGCACGACGAGGTGCTGGCGGTGGTGGCCGAATGGGATCCGGCTGATCCCAGCCGGCGGCTGCGCAAGCTCAGTGAGGAGAAGAGCCGCCGGGCCCTGGAGGAGCTGGAGGCGTCGCTGCAGCAACGGTTGGAGGCGCCGGAGGGCCTCGCCTCGGGCCTGAAAGGGCACCTGAGCGCGGATGTGGCGCAGCTGCGCGAGGCCCTTGATGAGCTGGTGGAGCAGCGCCGCGCGGAGGCCACAGACAAGCTCGGCAGGCGCGCCGACGAGGAGGCCTCCCGTTTCATCAAGGTGCTGGAGGAGCAGCGCAGGCGCATCCTCAGCAGCCGCAGCCGCGTCAAGGACAACCCCGATCAGCTGCTGCTCGAGCTGGGCGACATCGCCGATGCGGAAGAGCTCAAGGCGGTGCGTCGCCAGGTGGCCAACAACTGGCGCTACTGGGCGCAGCGGCTGGCGTCGATCGACACCGACCTGGAGCGGGAGCCCGAACGCATCCGCCGCACGTTCGCGCTGCAGACCTACCGGGTGGAGCCGGCTGGTGCGATCTATCTCTGGCCGCAGGACACACCGCCCCAAGGGGCAGAGCTCCATGGAGTTCCGGCAGGATGACAGACATGACCCTCCTCCCTCCGTCGAATCCGGCGCCTCTGGTGACCCGCGAGGCCCTGCGGGACTTCACCCAGCGCCTGGTGGAGCACTTTGCGCCCATGAAGGTGATCCTCTTCGGTTCCCTGGCCAGGGGTGAGGGCCGCTGGGACTCCGATGCCGACATCCTGGTGGTGATGCCCTTTGAGGGCAGTTCGTTTGAACAGCGGCTGACGATGCTCCAGGTGGGGGCACCCCAGTTCCCTGTGGACCTGTTGCTGTGCCGGCCAGAAGCCCTGCAGCAGCGATACGCCTGGGGGGATCCCTTCATCCGCGATGCCATGGATCATGGCGAGGTGCTCCATGGCTGAGCTGACGCCGTTGGTGGAAGCGTGGGTCCGCTATGCGGAGGAGGACTGGCAAGACAGTCAGATCCTGGTCGGAGCTGGTGGGAACAGTCGCAGCATCTGCTTCCACGCTCAGCAATGCATCGAAAAACTGTTCAAAGCAGAGCTGATGCGACTGGGGATCGCAGTACCCAAAACCCACAGCCTGCGCACTTTGTCCGCCCTGCTGAGCGAAGCGGACAGCACCTGGGTCGCCATCAGCACAGATCTGGATCGACTGTCAGTGGCGGCCGTGGATCTTCGCTATCCCGACCCTGGAGAACCCGAGCCGCAGATGGACCAGGCGCAGGTGCTTGCGGGTGCGCTGGAGCTGCGAAAGGAACTCCTGCGGCGCCTGCTGAACACCGACGACCAGGAGGTGCGCTGATGGCAACGCTCACCCCTGGCCCCCACACCCACGAGCAGTGGCTCGGCCTGGTGCAGCCCGTGGGTCTGGTGGTGGCCCCGGCGGTGCTGAGCGCCCTGCAGCTGTTTCCCAACCAGAGCACCCCGTATCTCTCGGCCAGGCAGCGCCAGCTGGAAGGTTTGTTGGAGGAGGTAGAGGGTCCGGGCGGCCAACCACTGGCCGTGGTGCCGAGCTTTGCGTTGCTCTCCACGGAATTGCTCGATTGGGGCGAGGCGGATCTGCTCGACACGGAGGGTCTGCTCGCCGCCACCGGACTGGAGCGCCTGCCCGAGGTGAAGCTCGAGGAGTACGGCGAAACTCTTCGCCCCACCCACGGCGTGCCGAAATTTGAGGGTGCCGCCGAAGGCTCAACGGCGTCCAGCAAGCTGCAGGCCCTGGTGCTCGACCTCACCCAGTGGCGCGACGCCGGCGGCAAGCCAGATCCCCAGTGGGGCCGGGATTTCGACGCCAACTGGAACCCCACGGGCCATGGCTGGGACGCCACGCCGCAGCAGCGTTTCGAGCGGCTGCTGAAGGAAACGGAGATCCCCATCGGCCTGCTGTTCAACGGCAGCCAGCTGCGGCTGATTCATGCGCCGCGGGGCGAATCGAGCGGCTGGCTGACGTTGCCGCTGGAACCCATGGCGGAGGTGGCGGGCCGGCCGATGCTCGGCGCCCTGGAGCTGCTGCTGGGGGTCGACCCAGGGCTGATTCAAAGTCTGTCCCAAGGTCTCTTGCCGGGGCTGCGAGCAT
>CAYVWU010000198.1:0-5004 GCA_964455575.1 uncultured Cyanobium sp.
GCAGGCGGGTGTCACCGCGCGCCACCAGGGAGGCCACCGCCAGGCTCATCGCCACACGATGGTCGGTCTCGCTGTCCACGTCGGCGCCCCGCAGCGCGGTGCCGCCCTGGATCGTGAGGCCATCGGCGTGCTCCTCCAGGCGGGCGCCCATGGCGCCCAGCTGCCGGGCCATGACGGCGAGGCGATCCGTTTCCTTCACCCGCAGCTCCTCGGCGCCACGGATCCGGCTGACGCCCTCGGCCTGGCAAGCCGCCACGGCCAGCACCGGGATCTCATCCACCAGCCGGGGGATGAGGGCGCCATCGATGGAGAAGGCCTTCAAGGGGCCATGGCAGACATGCAGGTCGCCCACCGGCTCTCCGGCCACCTCCCGCGGCTGGCGCACCTCCACCGCCGCGCCCATCTGCTTCAGCACCTCCAGAATGCCCGTGCGGCTGGGGTTGAGGCCCACATTTTCGATGGTGAGGTCGGCGCCGGGGGTGATGGCGCCGGCCACGAGCCAGAAGGCCGCGGAACTGATGTCGCCGGGCACCACCACCGTCTGGCCCCTCAGGGAGGGGCCGGGGGTGACGGTCACCGTGGTGCCGCCGGTGCCGCTGACGACGAGATCCGCGCCGAAGGCCCGCAGCATGCGCTCGCTGTGGTCGCGGGAGAGGGCCGGTTCGATCACGGTGGTGGGCCCGCTGGCGGTGAGAGCCGCCAGCAGCAGGGCGCTCTTCACCTGGGCCGAGGCCACGGGCGTGTGAATCGTGGCGCCATGAAGGGTCTGGCCGGCGATGGCGAGCGGCGCCAGGTTGCCGCCGTCGCGGCCATGGATGGAGGCGCCCATCTCCGCCAGGGGACCCCCGACGCGCCGCATGGGCCGGCGGCGCAGGGAGGCGTCACCGGTGAGCACGAAGTGGCGTCCGGCCCGCCCGGCCAGCAGGCCCAGGAGCAGCCGCATGGTGGTGCCGGAATTGCCGCAGTCGAGGATGTTCTCCGGCTCCCGCAGGCCATCCAGTCCCACTCCCCGCACCGTGACCGGCTCCCCGGCGCGGATCTCCGTCACCCCCACCCCCATGGACCGCAGGCAGGCCGCGGTGCTCAGGGGATCCTCCGCCGGCAGCAATCCCTCGATGCGCGTCTCCCCGTCAGCGATGGCGCCGAACAGCATGGCCCGGTGGGAGATCGATTTGTCGCCCGGCACCCGCACGGTTCCCCGCAAGCTGCTCTCACCCGGCAACAACAGCGGCGCGGCGGCGGTGGCGGCGACAACCATGGCGGCGGGGGCGAGACGGGGCGATCCTATGGAATGGCCGCGGTTCAGGACGGAAAGAGCACACCGGAGCCCAGCGCCACCACCAGGCCGGCAAAGGCCAGCCCTTGCACCAGCCCATCGACGCGATTGATCTGGCGCAACACCCGGGTTTCGTTGTCTTTCCCTTCGGCATTGGTGTGGGCGTTGGTGCCCCAGCAAAAGAGCAGGAACAGCACGCCGGCAATTGCATAGGCATAGATGTAGAGCCAGTCGAGATAGCAGACATAATCCAAAGCAGGGAGATCTGCCTTGTAGCTGATTTGCAGAAAAATCAGCGTCAGCAGAATGGTTGTGGGAATGGCGAGTCGCACATCCCCGAGGGAGGCGGGAAGGGAGGGTGATGCGATTGAAACTCCAACCAGGATCAGCCAGGGAAAGATATAGATCCAGAACGCGGCTGCGAAGTTGGCACGATAAATCACGTTGGTCTGTACTGCGCTGTTGGCCTCGTTTTCGCCACGGCCAAAATTGGTGGAGTATTGATGCAGAAACTCACGGGACTCTGTGCCGATCAGTGAATAGCCGTTGATATCAACATAGCGGCCAAGGGCATGAGCATTTGCTTCCTTGTCGAACACAAGGGAAAAGCAGCCGAATTCATTCCCTGGGTAACAGGACAGCGCATCGGGCCCGAGCTCTACCATGATGGGCAGCTGAAGATCATCGAATGGGAACGCGCGGAGCTGTAGAGCTTCGATAGAAAAGCTTCCCGAGAAGTGAAATGATTGCCAGTAGGTCTCGTTGTTGAGTCGCTCCGGGCTGGGTTGTTCGGTTTCAATCAGCAGAGAATTCGAATCCACGCGATTTGTGAAATCAATAATTCTCTCCTGATCGATCTCGTACTCCTTGATGATCGCATTCACCTTCTCGGGCCATTTCAGCCAATACCAGCCTTCAATCTTGAAGGACCGATTCTTCAGCGATAAATCATAGATGTTTTCGATCTGCAGGCCGATCTGGATGGTTGACTCCGGTGACGTGACCACCCTTGGTTTGACTTCGTTCCTGTCGAGGTGAGGTTTATAGATCCATGGCACTCCGCCCGTTGCTTCCGGGTCGAAGGGGGAGGCTTTCCAGGCCTTCATGGAGGGATTGAAGTGTCGATGCAGAGTGCTGATAAGCAGCAGCAGGGTGACGCTGACGAAGAGGATCATCAAGGCCGCCCGTATCCAGCGGGGACGACGCTCAACCATATGGATAAACCAATGAAATCTGTCTGGGCGACCCTAGCCAGTTCCTCTCTGTCCTCCATGTCTTTCTGGGAAGTCTTCAACATCCATCGCCCATGACGCAGGGTTTCAGTGTTGTTCTGACCTGGCGTTCTGTTGGATGAGCCTTGATCCGGATCCCCTGGATGGCGCCGCCCGCCCCCGCAGCTCCACCCAGGCGCGCAACACCTCCGCCACCGACCAGGCCTGGGCGATGCAGCCCCGGGGCCGGTGGGGGGCGTCGCCATCGAAGATCTCGCTGACGCTGCCCAGCCCCGCTGTGGCCAGGTGGTGGCCGATGGGCTCCAGCAGCCGCAGCGCGCCCGCGGGATCGTCGTAGACCCGCGCGTGCGCCAGGGCGTAGGGGCCCAGCCACCAGCCCCACACGGTTCCCTGGTGGTAGGCCCGATCGCGGGCGACGGGATCCCCGCCGTAGTGGCCCTGGTAGGCGGGATGGTCGGGATCGAGGCTGCGCAGGCCGAAGGGGGTGAGCAGCCGCTGGCCGCAGGCCCGCACCACCTGCCGGGCCTGGTCGGGGGTGAGCAGGCCCTCGGTCAGGGTCACCGCCAGGAGCTGGTTGGGCCGCAGCGCCCCGTCGTGGGAGCCATCGGGTCCGTCGAGCACGTCAAAGCACCAGCGCGTCTCGGGGTTCCAGAACCGCTGGAAGCCTTGTTGGGCCGCCTCAGCGAGGTGGTCGTAGGGGGCGCTGGCCTCTCCGGCGAGGACGGCGAAGCGGGCCGTGGCGCGCAGGGCGTTGATCCAGAGCGCGTTCACCTCCACGGGCTTGCCGATGCGGGGGGTGATCACCTCCCCGTTCACCTTGGCATCCATCCAGGTGAGCTGCAGGCCTTCCTCGCCAGCCCGCAGCAGCCCATCGACAGGATCGCGCCGGATGCCGTGGAGCGTGCCTCGGGCATGGGCCTCAACGATCTCCTGGAGGCGCGGAAACAGCTCCCGGATCAGGTCGTCATCGCCGGTGGCCGCGTGATAAGCGCGCATGGCTTCGACGTACCACAGAGTGGCGTCGACGGTGTTGGTGGCCGCGTCGTCCAAGGGCTCGCCGCCTTCCGGGAAGCGGTTGGGAAGCAGGCCGTGGCGAAGCCAGGCGCCGTAGGTGAGGAGGATGCGTCGGGCGATGGCGGCGCGCCCGGTCACCAGGGTCAGGCCCGGCAGGCTGATCATCGTGTCGCGACCCCAGTCGCCGAACCAGGGATAGCCGGCGAGCACACTGCCGCCCGCCTCCACTTTCGTCTCCACTCCCGTCTCCGCTCCCGCCCTCGCACCCGATCCCACACCCCCGACCCCCCTCGGCTCGGCAAGAGCGCGGGCCACCACAAACTGATCCGCCGCCAGCACCAGCTGCTCCACCCAGGGGGGCGCCAGGGGCGCGAGCCCTGGCTGGGCCGCCCGCCAGCGGGCCAGCAGGGCCGCCTCATGGTCGCGCCGCTCCCGCAGCGCCGCTTCCCCGTCCCGGGGCGGATCGGCCTCGGTGCTCGCCACCACCGTCAGGGTGGGAGCCTCGGCGCTGAGCGTCACGGTGAGGCGCGCGGCCCGGAGATGGTCATCCGTGCGGGGCAGGCCCCGTTCGGCCTCCGCCGTCAGGTCGTAGCCCCGGGACCAGTCGTTCGCGCTGACCACGGTGATGTCTCCCCGATCGGCGCACACCACGAAGGGCGGCACGCCCTCCAGCCGCGGGGCCAGCGCCACGCCCCCGGGCACGGCCCTTGGGACCATCTCCGGATGGGTGGTGCCGCCGTGATGGGAGCGGGCGTTGACGAGCACGGTCAGGGAGAGCCGCACGGGCTCGCTCGCCTGCAAGAGCCGATAGAGCACGGTGGTGGTGTGGGCGCCGGGCTGCATCCACAGGCGCTTCTCCAGCAGCGCGTCCCCCAGGGCCCACCGCCAGGTCGGCACGGTGCCCTCCAGGCGGAAGGAGACGATCCAGGGGTGGCCGACCGGCGCCAGCACCCCTCCGGCCCGGCGATGGGTGGCCAGGGGATAGGAGCGATGGCCCACCTCCACCACCTCTTCCAGGGCGGTCACCAGCAGGGTGCGGGTGCACGGATCGGCCGGCGCTCCGAGGGCCGCCACCAGCAGGCCGTGGTAGGCCCGCGTGAGGGAGCCGGCCACGGTGCCGCAGCCATAACTGCCCAAACCGTTGGTGATCAGCCACTCCCGGCACTCGGCGCTGGCGAGCTCACCGCAGATCTCACTGCCGAAGCTGACGACCATGGCAGCTCTTCCCGTTGCGGACGCGTGTGTGTTCTATACCTTGAGGAAGGTTTGCTCCGCGACATCCCGCCATGGCCTCCTCCGCACCACCGATCGACATCGGCATCCCCGACGCGCAGCGGCAGCACATCGCTGAGGGGCTGGGGCGCGTGCTGGCGGACAGCACCGTGTTGTACAGCAAGACCCACGGGTTCCACTGGAACGTCACCGGACCGATGTTCAACACGCTCCATCTGATGTTCATGGAGCAATACACCGAGCTCTGGA
>CAYVWU010000199.1:0-4932 GCA_964455575.1 uncultured Cyanobium sp.
GGCGATCGTGAGGGGAGGACCGGGAGCCAACCCGACCCTCTCCCTCCAAAAGAGTCCGGTCAGGCGAGGAGGGCCGGGAGTTGCCTGGGAGGACACAGAATGCCTGGCAGAAAGCTTCCTCTTGCGGTGTTCGCCAGAGGGATGGTGCTCATCCGCCATGGGCAAACGGATCAAAACTCATGGTGTTGAGCTGGACTTTAAAAATTGATAATCAAACATTCACCTGCGACTGTCCAAAACCAGCCACAGGTGAATGCGATGGGCCAATAGCGATGAAGATCATCTCCACCGTCTGGTGACCAAGATGTGGTCAACGAACCGCGCCCTGGGCCCTGATGCGTTTCTTCAGGCCTTGGACGCCGAGCCGGTGCGAAGGCGGGCCCTCAGCCTGCGGCTGTGGGCGTAAGCGGCCGCGACACCGAAAATGGGCAGGGGGCCAGGGACGGAGGTGAAACTACCGGCAGGGATGGGTAGGTTCGGTGTGGTTTCGTAGGCAGCGTTGAGGATTCGATAAACTCCTCCCCAGCCTTCCGTAGGGTTCCAGGTCACCTCCATCCATCCGTAATAAGAATCGCTTCCGACGGTCGACTGAAAACCGAGGTAGGAGCCTGAATCAAGGGGGGCGCGCTTGATTTCGGTCGATCCTGGTCTGTAATTGAAGAGCGTTTCACTGATTGTATCGCTCCAAGTGGCAGATGATTCAATTAATTGATTGAGCGTATATGCTCTTGAGGAAACGTTCCCTCCAGTTACGGCAAGTTTAAGGCCATTCGAGGGAATAAATCCGCTCCAGTTTGTAGAAAAAGGCTGATACTTGAGCTGCAAGTCACCGGGACCGCTGGCCGGAAAGAGATCAAGAGCGTTCTTTGTATTCACGCTGGGAGAGCTGGATTGACCCATGCCACCGTTATCACCCGTTATGTTCACGCCATTACTTCCAGCACTTGTCAGGTTTATCGGAATGATAGCTGCCCCAGCGGGAGCTGTGATGCTGAGCATGCAGGCGAATGCGGCCATGGAGGTACCGACCGGCATCCACCTTCTCGGGGCAAGCCGAGCGAAGGACGAAAGAGAAGATCGCATGGATAAGTTGAAGGAATGGAGAACGCAAGCTTGATTAGCGAGTGCAGATTGGGCCTACAAACGATAATCGTGCGCAAAAGTTACCAATTTCGGCCCATCGCAAGACCAGCCTTGGTCCAGTAAGAAGACTGGCTGGTCTCACTGGCTTGCTTGCTCCCGACAGCCGCTCATCACCAGCCGCTCATCAGGGGTGTTCAGCGCCCACAGCCCTGGCCGCCTCTCTCAAAACCCCTGCTGCCGCAAGCATTCCGCTTTACTCTCCCAAGGGATTGCCCGCGTTCTGAAGGCCCCGTCCCATGGGGTCTCAGCCCGTTGAGCTCGTTGCCGCTGGTGGATGCGCTGGCCATCGTCAGCGGGAAGCGCGTGGTTCAAAGCGTTGGGCTCAGAACCAGCGCAGGTTGTTGGCAGTCTATTGACCGCGTGCAGGCTGGTCTGGGTCCGGTCCGTTCGCTGGTGGGGAGGCTTTGCGGGCTTGCCGCGGAGCTGGATCAGCGCTCAGCTTTTGAAATACACCTGCCGTGATTGAATGCGCTGGCGCAGGCGACGACTGAATTCAAAGGCAGCTCCAACCCCGAGCAAGGGAAGAGGGTCTGGCACGGCAATCTCCCCGGTGATCGTTTCACTTGTGCCATTGATGGTCCAGCTGCCGAGGGTTCCGGAGGAAGGAAGCCCCAACCTTGCCGGAGTGCTGCCATGCCACTGACGGAGAAAGCTGGACCGAACACTAGCGCCATAAGCAGTCGTCCCTGGTGAGGTATGCGTCAAGGCAGCATTGGACGGCTTGGCTTCGGTAAGAACAGTCAGCGCAAGCGCGATAGTGAATCCGACAAGTCGCCTCATGAGACCAAAGGATTGAACTGCGGGACTCTAGTGAGACTCTCGTGGACGCACTGCTTCAGGTGCCTGCGGCTGTCACAGCATGTGGTTCTTTCGCCATCTCCCGCTGCGGAGTTGTGGAGTCCTCAACGGGCTCGTGAAGCTTGTGCGCGTACAGCTTGGCCTGAATGGCGCCGGCGGGCTCTGTGCTCTCTGGCAGCCCCCTCAGTCCACCTGCAAGCGCCGCGCCGTCCCCCCGCCCAGCCGCCGCCGCAGATCGCGCAGCAGGTCGGGAATGCGGTCCGCCCAGGGGCTCCCCGCCAGGGCGGCCCGCAGCTCCGCTTCGCTCACCTCCTGATCCAGCGCATCGGCGTTCTCCCCCGGAAACCAGTGGCCGCCATGGCCGAGCAGGCGATAGCGGCCCTGGCAGAAGTCCTCCAGCTCCCAGGCCGCCAACAGGTTGTGGAGCCAGAGCAACACCGGCACGTTGATCTGGCCGGGAGTGTCCTCCCAGGCGGGCAACCCCTCGCGCCAGCTCGCCAGCCACGGCGCCCCCAACGCCTCCCGCCGGGCGGCCTCCAAACGCTCCAGGATCGGTGGCAGCAGCCGCGGCGCCTCCGCCAGCAGCGCCACCGCCCGCAGATGCAGCTCCAGATCCGCCACCTTGGCCGCGCCGACGCTGAGGGTGTGCACCGCCGGGTGGCTGAGGCAGAAGAGATCATTGACCACGATCGGGTGGTGCGGCGCGCAGAGCTCCACCAGGCGGGCGGAGGGGGTGTGCAGATGGCCGCCCTTGTCGGTGGGGCTGATCAGAAACACCCCCATGTCATGGGCGCGGGCGGCCTCCAGGGCGGGGCTGTTCTCCTGCTTGATGAAATACCAGTGGAGGTTGATGTAAGAAAAGGCGTCGCTGGCGATCGCCTCCAGGATCAGCGGCAGGGGGGCATGGGTGGAGAAGCCCACATGGCCGACGCGCCCCTCCGCCTGCCAGCGCCGCACCACGTCCAGACAGCCGCCAGGCCGCAGGGTCTGCTCCAGCAGCTCGGGGGTGTTGATCCCGTGGATCCCCAGCAGCTCCACCCGCTCCACGGCCAGCCGCTCGAAGCTCAGGGCCAGTTGCGCCTCGAAGCGCGCCGGGTCCGCCTCGGGGGCCACCTTGGTCTGGAGGATCCGCCGCGGATCGGGCACCTGGGGCAGCAGCACACCCAATTGGCGCTCGGAGGTGCCGTACCCCCGGGCGGTTTCGATGTGGTGAAAGCCCGCCGCCACCGCCGCCTCCAGCACCCCCCGCAGGTGGGCCTGGCTCTCGGCCGTGATCTCCTCCGCGGGCAGATCGCTCCAGCTCTGCTGGTAGCGCATGCCGCCCAGGGAGAGCACGGGCATGGCCAGCTCGGTGCGGCCGAAGCGGCGGGTGGGCAGCATTCAGCGGGCGCGGGGCAGGATCCGCTTCACGCGCACGGCGGCCGGGAGCCCCAGGGGGAGCAGCTCCTGGCTCTCGCGCTGGCGTTGCAGCTCCGGCAACTGCTCGTAGGGCACCCAATGGATGCAATCCACCGGGCAGGTGTCGATCGCCTCCTGGATTCGGGCCGTGCTGTCGCCGTCCTGCCGCAACACGCGGGAGCGGCCCCACTCCGCCTCCACCACAAAGGTGTTGGAGGCCACATGGGCGCAATAGCGGCAGCCGATGCAGACGGCTTCGTCGACCCACACGGCCTTTTGCCGCAAGGCGCCCCCGAGAAGGGGCTCCCGACCGGTGCGGGCGGGTTCCGCCTCCGCCTCGACGCGGAAGGCCAGCCCCGGATCCACCGTGCCGTCGTGCGCCATCACGCCCAGCGGCTCACCACCAGCTCGATGGAGCCGTCCTGCAGGTTGGTCTGCTCGTTCACCTGGAAGCCTTCCGCCTCGCTGGCGGCCAGGATGGTGCGCAGGGCATAGCGCTGGGTGAGGAGGGAGAGGAACCGCTCCACCGGCACCGGCTGGCGCCAGAGATCAAGATCGGTCACCAGCTCGTAGCAACCGGTGTCGGCGTTGCGGGTGAAGCCGATGTCGCCGCCCTCCGGACAGGTGAGGGTCACGTCGCAGGCCACGGTCTGCCCCCGATAGCCCCGCACCGGTTGCTCGCCTTCGCTGGGGGTGTGGCCGAGATCGGCGAGCGCCTTGAGGAGAGAACCGCGATCGCGCAGTTCGGTCTTCACAGTGCTGAAGTGCGACATGGTCAGAGGGGGAGGGCGAACGCCGAGGTCAGGCGGCGGGGTGGTGGAGGGATTGGGGGGCGTTCACAGCGGCCGTTTGGAAGGCCGCGGCGGTCGATTGGCGAGTCTGGACGGAACCCAATTGGGCTTCGATGCGCTCACTGAGCGCCAGACAGGCGTCTCCCACCACGCCTTCGACCACTTCTTCCACGCGGCCGTCGGGTCGGATGCGGAAGCGGATGGTGTGTTGGCCCATCCCGGTTCAGGCGGAGTCGTGTTCGCGGATGTTAGCCGCGTTTGCCCGGCTCTGGGCGCCGATTCAGCTGATCAGCCCTTCCTCCACCAGCGTCTGCAGGCGCTCCAACACCTCCGGCCGCTCCAGCTGCTCCAGCGCCATCCGCGCCTCATCCCGCACAGCCGAGTCCTCGTCCAGGAGCAGGCTGTGCAGCAGCGCCTCCACCACCTCCCGCTGGCGGGGTTCCACCAGATCGGGATAGAGGCGCCCGAGCGACCAGGCGCTGTTGCTCCGCACCGCCGGCTCGCTGTCGATCCGCAGGGTCTGCAGCAGCTGCGCCGCGGCGGGATCCGCCTTCGCGGGAGCGGCGGCGCTGACATCCGCCAGGGAGCTGGCCGCCCAGAGCCGCACGGAGGCCACATCCAGCTGCAGCGCTCGGATCAGGGGGTTGAGCACCGGGGCGTCGGGGTAGTTGCTCAGGCTCCAGGCCACGGCCTTGCGCACATAGCCGTTGTCATCGCTGGCCAGCAGGCCCAGCAGGGGCTCCACGGCCATCGGGTGGGGATTGCGGCCGAGGGCGTAGACGGCGCTCATGCGCAGGATCGG
>CAYVWU010000200.1:0-4924 GCA_964455575.1 uncultured Cyanobium sp.
AGAGCTCTCCGGGGTGGGCATCCAGCTGGGCCTTGACAAGCAGACGAAGGAGCTGGTTGTCGTCTCTCCCATCGATGGGTCGCCCGCCGCCCGGGCCGGCGTCCAGCCCAGAGACATCATCGTCTCGATCGATGGCAAGACCACCAAGGGGATGAGCACGGAGGAGGCTGTGAAGCTCATCCGTGGCAAGGCCGGCACCACCGTCAAACTCACCCTGCGCCGCAAGGGTTCCCTGGTGGATGTCCCCTTGATGCGGGAAGTGATTGAGCTCCACGCCGTGGAGCATCAGGTGAACACCACGCCTGATGGCATGAAGGTCGGCTACATCCAGCTCAAGCAGTTCAATGCCAATGCCGCGAAAGATATGCGGTCGGCCCTCCAGGATCTGGAAGCCAAAGGCGTGCAGGGCTATGTGCTCGATCTGCGCAGCAATCCCGGTGGCTTGCTTGTCGCCAGCATCGACATCGCCCGCCAACTGCTCAACGAGGGCATCATCGTTTCCACCAAGACCCGCGATGGCATCCAGGATGTCAAGCGGGCCACAGGCAAGGCGCTCACCAACAAGCCCCTCGTTGTGCTGGTGAACGAAGGCTCGGCCAGCGCCAGCGAGATCCTTTCCGGCGCGCTTCAGGACAACAAGCGCGCGGTCCTGGTCGGCCAGAAAACCTTCGGCAAGGGTCTTGTCCAATCGGTGCGAGGTCTTTCCGATGGTTCCGGTATGACGGTGACGATTGCCAAATACCTCACCCCCAGCAACCGCGACATCCACAAGCACGGCATCGATCCCGATGTCCCGGCGAAGCTTACGGAAAAGGAACTCAAAACCCTCAAGTTGGAGGACCTTGGCACCCGCAAGGATGGCCAATACCGCGCGGCGGAAAACACCTTGATCCAGCAGATCAAGAAAAATTCCGTCGTCAACAACGCCTACGTCCCCGGCAGCGCCAACCTGCCCGCCGCCCTGTCCACCAAGTAGCCGCCGGCGTGGTTCCTCCCCCGCGCGCAGACCTCTCCGAGCGCTCAAGGGCGGCGGAGTTCTGGCGGCACAAGCCTTGGTGGTGCCAGCCCTGGACCATCCTGCTCACCGGGGGGTTGGTCCTCGCCCTTGATGGTCTCCTCGTTGTTCGCTTCGGCCTGCCGCTGTGGCTGGCGGTTCCGCCGGTTCTGGCGATCCTCGCCTGGTGGGTCCTCTTTCTGCTGGTTGTTCCCAACGCCGCCCCAGAGGACGGCAACCCGTAAGGCCGCTCGTTCATCGCAGGTGCAGCGCAGAAGCGTCCTGTTCTCCCACGGTTTCTCTCAGCCCTGCTGCACTTGCGCATCCACCGGCCGAGCGCCGGCCCGCTCGCCACAGGCTGGGCAGGGTTTCCACCCGCCGCTGATGGCCGCCTACACCATTTCCAGTCGAGAGGTGACCCTCCGCGCCGGCCCTGTCGCCCTCGCGGGCACGCTGAGCTGGCCGCCTGCCGCTGGAGCGGTGGTCCTCTTTGCCCATGGCACCGGCAGCAATCGATTCAGCCCGCGCAATCGGCAGGTTGCCGCTCGCCTTCGGGACGCCGGCTTGGCCACCCTTCTCCTCGATCTGCTCACCGCGGCGGAACAGCGGGCCGATGACGCGTTCCGCCAGCGGTTCACCATCTCCCTTCTCGCCAAGCGCCTCACCGCCGTGGTCGATGGCCTGAGCCAGCCGGACACCCTCAGCCCCCTGGCGATGCGGCTCCCCCTTGGGCTCTTCGGGGCCAGCACCGGCGCTGCCGTGGCCTTGATCACCGCGGCGGCTCGACCCGCGGCCATCGGCGCTGTGGTCTGCCGTGGGGGGCGCCCCGATCTCGCCGTGGCAGCCCTGGCTGGAGTGCGCTGTCCGACGTTGTTCATCGTTGGTGGCGCCGATCGGGCGGTGCTCGCGATCAACCAGCAGGCCGCCTCCACCATGACCGCGCCCCACAGCCTGCGCATCGTGCCGGACGCCAGCCATCTGTTTGCCGAGCCGGGTGCCCTCGATGCGGTCGGCGAGCTGGCACGGGAGTGGTTTGGCCACCACCTTGGTCCTCCTTCCCGCGGCGGCCTCTTCCCCTCCACGGAAGACCCCGTTTCCTGAAGACCCCAGTTTCCTGAAGCCCTCCTTTCCTCCAATCCCCTCCCCGGAAGCCCCCCTGCCCGAAAGCCTCTCCGTCCCCTTTCCATCCATGGACCCTCTCCCTCCCCTGTGGAGCAACCGGACGGACGCCGGCCAGGCCCTGGCCCGGCGCCTTCAGAGCTGGGACAAACCCAGCGCGAACACCCTGCTGTTGGCGCTTCCCCGCGGAGGGGTGCCGGTCGCGGCCGCCATGGCGGCGGTCTTGGGCTGGCCGCTGGCCACTTGGTCGGTGCGCAAAGTGGCGGATCCGTCTTGGCCCGAGCTGGCGATCGGAGCCATCGCCGCGGGGGGTGTGGTGGTCTGGCGCAATGGGGGCCAGCCCGGCGCTTGGGATCGCGAGCAACAGGCGCGGCGCCACGGCTGGCTGGCCCAGGAGGAGCGGGAGCTGGTCCGTCGTCAGGCCCTTTTCGGTGATCCCGACCCCCGAGTCTTGCGCGAACGCGATCTGGTGGTGGTGGATGACGGCATCGCCACCGGCATGACGGTGCGCGCGGCCCTGCTCTCTCTGCGACGCTGCGAGCCTGCCTCCCTCAGCCTCGCCGTGCCTGTGGTGGATCGGCAGGTGGCCGAGGAGCTCCTGCCGCTGGTGGATCGCCTGGAGGCCCTGGCGGTGGTGACTGACCTGCGCGCCGTTGGCCTCTGGTACAGCGCATTTGAACAGATGACCGATCAGGAGGTGCTGGCGCTGCTCCCCCGGGTCTGAGCCCTCGGCGGCGCAGGGTTGGCCTGTTCAGGGCCGTCCTTCCATCTCGTCCAAGGTCTCCGGCAGCTGGAACAGGGTCGTGCTGTTGAGCTCCTGATAGCTCGCTTCCGCCATCGAATCGATCTTGAATTCCGTCCAGGTGGCGAGCCGCTCCTGCCGTTCCGACACCAAGGGCCAGGCGATGCGTTGGCGCCGCCAGGTGAGACCCACGCAGGTGAGGGCATGGTCATCGGCCATCAGCGCCCACAACAGATGCACGTCGCCATGGGCATAGGGAAACGGCTCGGGTTGTGCCGGTCGATCCGGGAGGTGGCCGGGCAACGTCTCGATCTGTCGGCGGTTTTCCCAGGCCAGGTAGTGGCCGTTGTCGGTGGGATAGAACCAGCAGGTTTCATTCGCCGCCTCCTGCAGGGGATAGCAGTCCAGGCAGGTCACCGTCTCGACCCGCAGTCCCACCCCTGCCTGGGGAAGGAACGGGTCCTCCGGAGGGCCGCTCACCTGATACACCCCCAGCCACAGCCTGCGGGGTTCCATCAGGGGCACCAAGGCATCACAGATCAGCTGGGCCTCCCCGTCGCGGGTTCGCGGGGTGTCTCCGGACGCGTTGAGCCCGCCGGAGGCCAGGGGCGAGGGGCTGGGGTCTCCGGTCGGTTCCGGGAGGCGAAACAAACGCAGCTGGGTGCCGCTGCGCAGACCCCGCCGCTGGGCGTTCAGCAGGGTGGGCCAGTCGGTGGCCCCTCGCAGCAGATCCGCATCTGTGCAACAAACAAACGCGAGGGCGTGAAGCATGGAAGCTGGGGTCAACGCTGGGCGGGGGTGAGAGGGGGCCAGGAGGTGAGCCAGGCGCGGGTCCGCTCCACATCCTGTCGGTAGCGTGGATCCTCCCGCGCCAAATCGCTGTACACACGCAGGGCCTCCTCCGCGGCGGCGCGCGCCTCCCGTGGCCGTTGCTGTTGCTGATTCACCACTGCCAGGGTTTCCAGGGTGAGCGCCAGATCATCGCGGTAGCCGCCTGGCTCCACCGCCAGCGTCCGGGCGGGCCCCGCCGGGTTGAGCGACCGCAGGAGAGCCACCGCTTGCTCCAGGGACGCTTGAGCCCGGGCCGGCTCCCCCTGTCGGGCATAGGCCTGCCCCAGGCGACTCAGAGCCTTGGCCCAGTCGCCGTTCAAGGCTGGATGCTCGCGGGCGAGTTGGGCCAGCACCGCTTCCGCCTCCCGCGCAGGAGGAACCGCCTGGTCGGTCAATCCCAGCAGATCGGCCACCTGGCTCAGGTTGAGCAGGGAGCCCGCCAACCCATGCCGCAGCGCCGGATTGGTCGGGAACCGCTCCGCCTGCGCCCGGGCCAGGGCCACCGCACCCTCCAGATCCCGCAAGGCCTCCCGGGAGCGGTTCAGGGCGACAAAGAGGCTGGCCCGAAGGTTCAGCACATCCATCAGGGAAGCCTGGGCGCGGGGATCGGCCGCCGCGGCTCTCTGTTGCAACACCACCAGCTCATCCGCCAGAGGCAGGGCCTCCAGGGGACGGTTGGCTTCGAAGTGGAGCAGCACGAGATTGCGCAGGGGGCGCTCCAGCGCCAGGGAGGCTTCCCCTCCGCGGGCGGACGGATCGTTGCGGTAGAGGGCCAGCGCCTCGGCCGTTGGCGCGATGGCCGCGCTCTTCTGTCCCAGACGGATCAACACCACGCCCAGGTTGTGCAACGACTCGGCCAGCTTCAGGCGCTGGCTGGGGTCCTGGGCCGCCAGTCGCCGATGGCACTCCACAGACTCCCGTTGGACCGCAAGCGCCTCCTCGTAGCGTCCGGCGTTGTAAAGCGCGCCGGCCCGCTCCTCCAGCCCCCGGGCCTGCGCGGACAGGCCACGCCCGGGTTGCCCCTCATCGGCGACCGATTCCGCCAGGCCGCTGGCCGCGTTCTCCAGAGGCCGCGTCGCCCATGCGGAGGAGGGGCCAGGAAGACAGGCGGCCTGAAGGCTCAGGAGCGTGGTGAGCAGAACTCCGTGGTGCCAGCGGGGGAGCCAGTGTGCCTTGGCCATGACGGGTGAGGGCTCCCGGAATCCCAGCCGGAGGCCTTTTCCCTCTCTAGCCCGTCT
>CAYVWU010000201.1:0-4832 GCA_964455575.1 uncultured Cyanobium sp.
GCCCAGCGCACCTTCTTCGGCTCAAAGCGCTTCGGATCCAGGCCCAGCTCCTGGGTGACGATCTCCTTGACGAGGCTCTGGGCGTCGTTTTCGTCGTAGATCGTGAACTGGCGCGTCCAGCTCAATCCCTCGGAATCCTTGTATTTATCGATGTCAAACCGCAGCAGGCGGGCGAAGAGGGCATGGAAGGTGCCGATCCAGAGATCCTTGATCACCTCGCGATAGACGCGGCTGCGCAGCTGCTTCTGCTCCACCGGTGGCAGGGTGCTCCAGGGCTGGCCGAACTGCCGCTGGGCCAACGCCTGGGCCAGCAGCTGCTCCAGCCGCTCCTTCATCTCCCGCGAGGCCTTGTTGGTGAAGGTCACCGCCAGCAGGGTGCCCGGGTCGACCCCGTGGTGGCCGATCAGGTGGGCGATGCGGTGGGTGAGGGCGCGGGTTTTGCCGCTGCCCGCCCCCGCCACCACCAGCAGGGGCCCGGTGGCGTGATCCACGGCCCGGCGCTGGGCGTCGTTGAGACCGGCAAGAAAGCTCATGGCTGGATGGTATCCAGCCGCCGCGAGGGCGGGGAAGACGGTCGCCCCGGGGCAACCTAAATTGGTCCGCTTGACCTCAGGGCTTGTCGCGTTTGGACGTTGCGCACTCCTTCCGACCGATCCCGATCTTCATCGGCTTCGACCCCCGCGAGCGGGCGGCCACCAACGTGTTGATCGACAGCCTCTACCAGCACAGCCGCCACCCCCTGGCGATCGCGCCGATCGTCTCCTCCCAGCTGGCGGGCGTGTTCCAGCGCGAACGGGACCCTCGCCAGAGCACCGCCTTCTCCTTCACCCGCTTCCTCGTGCCCTGGTTGATGGGCTATCAGGGCTGGGCGATCTTCATGGACTGCGACATGCTTTGCCGCGGCGACATCAGCGAGCTCTGGGCTCTGCGCGATGACCGCTACGCCCTGCTCTGCGTGCAGCACGACCATGTGCCCACGGAGACGGAGAAGTTTCTCGGGGAGGTGCAAAGCGCCTACCCCAAGAAGAACTGGAGCTCCCTGATGCTCCTCAACTGCGCCCGCTGCACCGCCCTCACGCCCGACTACGTCAACACGGCCAGCGGCCTGGAGCTCCACCGCTTCCACTGGCTGGAGGGCGATCACCTCATCGGCGCCCTGCCCGACCGCTGGAACCATCTGGTGGATGTGCAGCCGGCGCCCCTGGCGCCCGCGAACGACGGGGGACCCACCCTCCTCCACTGGACCCTCGGAGGGCCCTGGTTCCGGGAGCAGCGAACCATGGGGGGGCCTCTGGCGGCGGAGTGGTTCAGCGCCCGGGATGACGCCCTTCGCTTGTGGGACTGAGCATCGTCACGGTATGCATGAATCGGCGGGACCATCTCCTGGCCACCGCCCCCCGCGTGGCCGCCTGGCCCCACCACCAGGAGCATCTCATCGTCGACTGGAGCAGCGGCCAGCCCCTGCGGCGCGAGGAGCTGCCGGCGGATCCGCGGGTGCGGCTGCTGCGGATGGAGGGGGAGACCCGCTGGTCGCTCTGCCGGGCCTACAACTTCGCCTTCGCCCAGGCGCGTGGCGACCGGCTGCTCAAGCTCGATGCCGATGCCTGGCCCACCCCCGCCTTCGCTCCTGGAGATCCCGCCCTGGAGGCGCCGCTCTGCGCCTTCGGCAGCGGGCCCGAGGGGCGCAAGGGGCAGTTCCTGATCGACCACGCCCTCCTGGACGCGGTGGGGGGGTTCAACGAGCTGCTGGTGGGCTACGGCTTTGATGACAAGGACCTGCTCGCCCGGCTGCGCCACTGGGGCGGGCGCCAGGCCGAGGCGCTCCCTCAGGCCTGGCTCGGGGTGATCCCCCATTCCGACGCCGAGCGGGCGGAGCTGGGGGCCGGGCGCGGCGGCATGGCCGCCAGCCAGGGCCTGGCGGCCATGCGCGCCACCCGCTTGGCCAATCGCCTCGTGGCCGCCCACTGCCCCTGGGGCCCGCACGCCCCCCGCTCCCGCTACCTGGAGGAGCGTCCGGGGGTCTGGCGCCTGGAGGCCGGCAGCCGGCCGGAGCCGCCCCCGGCGGTGGCCGCCGAGCTGGAGCACGTGCGCCGCATGACCTTCTGGGGGCATTTCCTCGCCATTCCGGAGGTGTTCCTGGAGGCGCTCCCCTTCAGCCTCTTCCCCCCCGCCCGCGGCGGACGCTGGGAGGTGCGCTGGTGGCATCGGCTCTGGTGGCACACCGGTCGGCGGCTGCTGGCGTTGCCGGTGGCGCTGCTGGTGGCGGGGCGCGAGCGGCTGGTGGCGGGCGGTCGCCCGGGCCAGGGACGCCAGGCCACCGGCCCGCCGTGATTCCGATCACCCTGGCCTCGAACGCGATCCACATGGAGGCGGCCCGCCGCCTCAGGGATGGGCTGTCCCCCCGGCGGGGTGGACTGGAGCTGCTGCTGTGGGAACCCGACCGCTTTTCGCTCACCCCGGCGGACCGTCGCCGCTGGCCCCTGCGGCTGCCGGCGCGGCCCTGGAGCTACGGGCTCCTGGCGCCCTGGGCCCTGCTCGGCCTGGTGGGCGAGCTGCGCCTGGCCCACCGCCGGGGCGCCGGCCTGGGTCTGCGGCTGCTCCTCGCCCGAGCCCGGCGCCTCACCCTCCTGGATGACGGCCTCGATCAATACCGGGCCCAGCCGCGGGCGCTCGATCCCCTGGCCTTTCCGGCGGGTCTCGACTGCTGGCTGTTTTCGGACGCGCCCGATTGGCGGGCCCCCTGGTGCGAGCGCTTCCGCTGCCGGGAGCTCGGGCCCCTCTATCCCGTTGGTTGTTCCGCCCCCTCCGAGGGCGCTGCCCCCGCCCAGGGCCATGGCCCCGCCGACGGCCGCGACCCCACCGAGGATCCCCGGAACCCGGCGGGCACCCTGATCCTCGACGCGCCCGGACTGGAGCGATGCTCCGGCATGGGGGCCTCCTTCCCCCGGCCCTGGTGCCTGGTGCCTCACCCCGTCGCCGCCAAGCGCTCCTGGCGGCTGCCCCTGCAGGCGGGGGATCGCTGCCGGCCCGGCGCCCCGGAAGCGCTCCTGCCCCGCTGGCACGGCACTGTGGTGGTGGGCGAAAGCCTGCTCTTGCTGGCGGCGTTGCGGCTGCGGCCCCCGGACACCCGCCTGGTGTTTGCCCTTCCGCCGACAGCGGATGCCCACCTGCGGGCCCGGGTGGCCGAGGCGGCCGCCCGGGAGCCCCTGGTCAGCCTGGTGGGCGCCTGAGACGGCGCGCCTCCCTCAGACCAGCTCCCGCAACACGGCCATCACCTCAGCGGCGGTCCGCTCCCAGCGAAACGCGCGCGACCGCTCCAGGCCCGCCTGGCCCAGGGCCGCCGCCAAGCCCGGCTCCGCCTCCAACCGCGCCATGGCCGCCGCGATCGCCCCGGGGTCGCGGGGGTCGACCAGCAGGGCGGCGTCGCCCACCACCTCCGGCAGGGCGCCGGCGCGGGCGGCGATCACCGGCGTGGCGCAGGCCATCGCCTCCAGGGCCGGCAGCCCGAAACCCTCCCAGAGGCTCACCATCACCAGGGCGCGACATCGGTTGAGCAGCTCCAGCCGTTCCTCATCGCTCACCCAGGGGATCCAGTCGCAGCGCGCCGCGATGCCCAGCTCCCGGGCGAGGGCCTGGAGCCGGGGGGTGGTGCGGTCATCAGGGGGGCCCACCAGCCGCAGGCGGATCTCGCCGCCGGGGTCCCGCAGGGCGGCGAACGCCTGGAGCAGGCGCGCCAGATTCTTGTGCGGGTCGTGGCGGCCCAGGGCCAGGAAGAAAGGCTCCCGCGGGCGCCCCAAGGGCCGCAGGCGACCGGGATCAAACCCCAGCCGGATCGGCACCAGCCGCCGCGTCGGCACCCCCAACCGCTCCCGCACCTCCCGCGCCGTGGCCTCGGAGTTGCACAGCACCCGCACTGCCCGATGGAGCACCAGGGGCACATAGGCCAGGTGGTAAGCGAGCAAGGGGCCGGGTTGGGGGTGGCGCAGGGGCAGCAGGTCATGGGCCAGCACCACGGAGCGCACCCCCCGCAGCAGGGGGGCTTCCGGCAGGGGCGACAGCAGCAGGGGCGCGCCGGTGGCCTTCAGCAGGCGCGGCAGTTGGTTCTGGGTCCAGAGCAGCCGCGCCAGGTGGCCGCGGCGGCCATGGGCGGGCGACAGGTTGGCGGGGATGGGCAGGCTGCCGGGGCGCCCCCCGCCCAGGGGATCGAGCAGGGGCACCCGCTCCGGGTCCAGGGCCGCCACCAGATCGCGGGCCACCACGCCGATGCCCGTCGGCCGTTGGCCCAGGTAGCTGCCGTTGAAGAGGGCCCAGGGGGTGCTCATGGCTGCCGAGCCCCGCTGTCGCCGCCAGGGCCCCACCCCCAGGCCTCGAGCACACCGGCCAGCACGGCCCGGCCGCGGCCCGGCTGCAGGGGAAGGCGGAAGGTGGTCACCGCCAGCAGCCGCAGGGTGCGCAGCCCCAGCACCCAGGGGGGACAGTGACGTCGCAGGAAGCGGAGGTAGCTGACCGTGGAGAGACGCCAGCGGCGGGGGGAGGCGCTGCCGCTGCCCTGGCCGCGGCGGTGCAGGACGCGGGGCTCGGGCAGCCAGAGGACCGGGGCGCCGAGGCGCTGGAGCCGCAGGCAGAGATCCATGTCTTCGTAATAGAGCGGAAACGCGGGATCGAAACGGGCGGGGGGCTGGTGGGCGCTGGGGCGCAGGGCCAGGCTGCAGCCGCTCAACCAGTCCAGGCGCAGCGGTTCGCCGGAACCGGCGTGCCGGGGGGCCAGCCGGTGGGAGCGAAAGCGCAGGCCAGGGCGGAACCAGCCGCCGCTCGCCTCCAGCTCCCCGCTG
>CAYVWU010000202.1:0-4822 GCA_964455575.1 uncultured Cyanobium sp.
CCCGGAGTTCAATCACTGCTGCCGGACCACGGGGCAACATGCGACATGCTCCTAGTTGTGCCGCTCCTCGGTCGGCGGCAAGAAGAGGGCAGCCAGCCGCACCTCCCGCTCCTTGATCGCCGGGGCGCTGAAGGTGCAGCCAACCATGTCGGTGAGCAGGAGGGCAAAAAATTCAGCAGCCGCTCCGCGCGCCCCTGAAAGAGCCAAAAGAACAGGTTGTCGCTGGCGACCACCGGAGGTGGGCAACGACGGCCTCTTCCGTTCAAGTAAACCTGAGCTTCTCAGGTGTTCGTCTGCATCCCCTGAATCAAAAAGTCGAAGTAGGGTCCGGCCAGCGCTGCATCTTCCGTGTTGAGCAGGGCGATGGCCGCCTCCTTCATGGTGCGCATGGCCTCCACCATCCCGGGCATGGGCACGCCCAGGCTGTTGTACATCTCGCGGGCGCCCACCAGACCGATGGACTGGATCTGCTCGGTGCTGCCGGCCAGGACGCCGTAGGTCACCAGGCGCAGGTACCAGCTGTAGTCGCGCAGGCACTGGGCCCGCTGCTTCTGACCAAAGGCATTGCCGCCGGGAGCCACGTACTCGGGCTTACGGGTGAACAGCTGCTTGGCCGCTTCGTCGACGATCTTCTTTTCGTTCTGCGTGAGAACACGGATCACCCCCAGGCGCCGACTGCCCCCACCCAGAAAATCCACCATCGAGCGCAGCTCGCCACCGGTGGGATAGCGGAGCTGATCATCGGCCTGGAGGATCAGATCGCGGACGACGCTCATGACAGCGACCAGAGACCGTGTGATCTTATCCAGTCCTCGCGCGGCCGCCGGGGGAAAAGGGAAGAAGGTGTAACGCCCCTTTGCAGTTCGCCACCCGATAGGGTCGCAACAGGAGGCACAACCCATGGCAGGGGACGACAAGGGTCGCGACACCCTCCCGGAAGTGAGGATTGACGACCTCACACGGGAGGGCTTGGGACTCGGGCGGCTGGAGGGACAGGTGGTGCTCGTGGCGGGCGCCCTGCCGGGCGACCGTGTGCGGGTGCGGATCACCCAGCGGGCCCGGCGCCATGCGGTGGCCACCCTCGTCAGCCTCGTGGAGCCGTCTCCCGATCGCCGCCGGCCGCCCTGCATCCTCGCGGACCGCTGCGGCGGCTGCACCCTCCAGGCCCTGGACGATCCCGCCCAGGTCCGCTGGAAGCAGGAGCTGGTGGCCCAGACCCTGCAGCGCCTCGGCGGCGTTGGCGTCGCCCCCCAGCCCCTCCTGGCCGCGCCCCAACCCCTGGGCTACCGCAACCGCGCCGTGATCCCCCTGGAGCGCACCCCTGAGGGCAGGCTCCGCGCCGGCTATTACCGCCGCGGCAGCCATCGGATCGTGAACATGAACCACTGCCCGGTGCTCGACCCGCGGCTCGACGCCATGATCGCGCCGCTCAAGGCCGACCTGGAGGCGAGCGGCTGGCCGGTGGATCGCCATGCCGGCGCCGGTCAGGCCGGGGCGGGCCTGCGCCATCTGGCCCTGCGCATCGGCCGCCGCAGCGGCGAGCGCCTGCTCACCCTCGTGGCCAGTCACGGGGAGCTGCCGGGGGCGGAGGCCTGGGGGGAGCGCTGGCTGGAGCGCTGGCCGGAGCTGGTGGGGGTGACCCTCAACCTGCAGCCCCACCCCGACAACCGCCTCTTCGGGTCCACCAACCGCACCCTTGCCGGGCGCGACAGCTTGCTGGAGTCCTTTGCGGGGGTGGAGCTGGAGATCGGCCCGGATACGTTCTTTCAGGTCTGCAGCGAGCAGGCGGAGCGGGTGGTGGCGTTGTTGATCGATGCCCTGGGGACGCCCCGTGGACGGCTGGTCGAGGGCTACTGCGGCATCGGCACCTTCTCCCTGCCCCTGGCCCGGGCCGGCTGGCGGGTGTGGGGCATCGAGAGCCAGGACGCCGCGGTCGCCCTGGCCAGGGCCAACGCCCGGCGCAACGGCCTGGAGGAGGGCTGCACCTTTGTGGTGGGGGGGGTGGCGGAACGGCTGGCGCAGGGCCTGAGCCGCCAGCACACGGCGGACGACGTGACTGCGATGGCCCAGGAGGTGGCGGCGGGAGAAGAGGTGGCGGCGGTGCTGCTGGACCCCCCCCGCAAGGGCCTCGAGGCCGCCACGGTGGACGCCTTGCGGCGCCAGCGCCCCCCCCTGGTGGCCTACCTCAGCTGCGATCCCGCCACCCTTGCCCGCGACCTGGCGCTCCTGACAGCCGAGGAGGCCTACCGCGTCCAGCGGGTGCAGCCGCTCGACTTCTTCCCCAACACCAGCCACGTGGAGGTGCTGGCCCTCCTGGAGCGGGGCTAGCTAGCTGCGCAGCTCGGCGGCGAACTGCTTGCGCAGCGCCTCGCGCACCTTGTCGTGGGTGGTTTCCACCTCGGCGTCGGTGAGGGTGCGGGAGGGCTCGCGATAGCGCAGCCGGAAGGCCTGGCTGCAGCGATCCGCCGCGATCGGCTCGCCTTCATAACGGTCCACCAGCTCCACATGCTCCAGCAGCGGCTTGCCCGCCTTGCGGATCGCCGCGAGCAGCGCCGCCGCCGTCGTGTCCCGCGCCACCACCAGCGCCAGATCCCGCTCCGAGGCGGGCACGGTGGGGAAGGGCTGGAACTGGGGTTGCCAGCGCCCCGGACGCGTGGCGGCCTGGCGCAGGGGCGCCATGGCCAGCTGGAACAGGTGGGTGGCCTCCGGCAGCGACAGCGCCTCCGCCAGAGCGGGATGGAGCTGGCCAAACCAGCCCAGGGGCCTGCCCTCCAACACCAGATCGGCGCGACGGCCCGGATGGAGCAGGTCGGCGGGGGGAGCGGTGGCCTCCGCCCCCCGGCGCCCCTCGCTCGGGGGGCGGTCCTCCAACGGCAGGCGAAAGCCCGCCAGAGCGCTCTGCAACACGCCGCGGGCCTCCCAGTAGTTGAGGGGCCTGGCCTTGCCGCTGCTGCTCCAGCGCTCCCCCCGCCGCTCGCCGCAGATCACCCCCGCCAGCAGCTCCACCTCCTCCATGGAGGCTTCGCCCCCCAGCACCACCCGGCCGATCTCAAACGCCCAGAACCCCTGCTGGGAGGCCTGCAGATTGCGGCGCGCGGCCTGCAGCAGCTCCTCGTGCAGGTTGTCGCGCAGGTGGCCGAAATCCGCCAGGAGCGGGTTGGCCAAAGGAACCCGACCCGGCGCGGCGCCCACCAGGGAGGGGGCGCAGGTTTCCTGCAGGCCCGCCCCGCACAGCGCCGCCCGCAGGCGCCGCTCCACCCGCTGGGAGGGATTGAGCCCCCCGGGCACCAGGGGATCCGGGAGATGGGCGGCGAACTGGTCGTAGCCCACGAGGCGGGCCACCTCCTCGATCAGATCCACCTCCCGCGTCAGGTCCATGGCCCGGGAGGGAGGAACGCGCACGCTCCAGCCCTCCTCCAGGGGCTCCAGCCCGCAACCGAGGGCCGTGAGGGTGCGTTCGATCACGCTGTCCTCCAGGTCCACCGGCTCGCCATCGACGATCACCGGACCGAGCAGGTTGTGCAGGCTGTCGCGCTCCAGAACCAGCGGGGGCTTGGCCGCCTGCTCGCGCTGGTGCAGCCAGCGGCCCGCCGGTCGCGCCCCCGCCAGCTCCACCAGCAGGGCCACCGCCCGGTCCGAGGCCCGCAGGGTGCCTTCCCGGGGCAAGCCTTTTTCAAAGCGGGCGCTGGCGTCCGTGCGCAGGCCCACCGCCCGCGCCGACTGGCGCACCCGCTGGGGGGGAAAGACGGCCGCCTCCAGCCAGATCGCTGTCGTCTCCTCGCGCACCGCCGTCTCCGCGCCGCCCATCACGCCGGCCAGGGCGATCGGGGCATCGGCATAGGTCACCAGCAGAGGCTCGCCGTCGAGCGGGCGCGTCTCCCCATCCAGGGTGGCCAGGGTTTCGCCGGCGCGGGCCGGGCGCAGCCCCAGGGCGGAGGGATCGGCGACGCCCGCCGTGCGGTCCGCCAGGGCCTGGCGGTCAAAGGCATGGAGGGGCTGCCCGGTCTCCAGCATCACCAGGTTGGTGATGTCGACAACGTTGTTGATCGGCCGCAGGCCGGCGCGCTCCAACCGCCTCCGCAGCCACCCCGGCGAGGGCCCCACCCGCACCCCCACCAGGGCCGTCATGCTGAACAATCCCCCCTCCTCGATCCGCGTCAGGTCTGCGGGCGCCGCCGGCAGGGGTTGGCTGGCGGGTCCAGGGGGCACGGCGGGAAACGCGGTCTGAAGGCCGCACAGCGCCGCCACCTCGCGGGCGATCCCCTCCATCGACAGGCCATCGGGCCGGTTGGCCGTGATCGCCAGCTCCAGCACCTGATCATCCAGCCCCAGCAAGGGGCCCACCGGCGTGCCGATCGGTGGGAGCGCCACCCCCAGGTCATCCAGGATGAGGATCCCCTCGGAATGGTCCGCCAGTCCCAGCTCCTGCAGGGAACAGATCATGCCGCTGCTGGCCACGCCGCGGATCTGAGCGGGCTTGATCGTCAGGTCCACCGCGGGCAGATGGGCACCCACCAGGGCCACCGCCACCTGGATGCCCGCCCGGACGTTGGGAGCGCCGCAGACGATCTGCAGGGGAGCGCCCTGGGCCTCCGTGCGCACCTGGCAGAGGCTCAGGCGATCGGAGTTGGGATGAGCTTCCCGCTGCTCCACGATCCCCACCACCACCCCCGCGGCCCGGGCGGCGAGGTCGTCGATGGCTTCCACCTCAAAACCGGCCAGGGACAGCCGTTCCGCCAGCGCTTCCGCGTGCAGGGCTTCGGCGTTGAGGGCCTCGGCGTCGCCGATCAGGAGCTCCCTCAGCCATTGGAGCGAGACCCGC
>CAYVWU010000203.1:0-4805 GCA_964455575.1 uncultured Cyanobium sp.
GGCGGCGCCCAGGCCAAGTTCGGCATCACCCCCGACCTCACCACCCTGGGCAAGGTGATCGGCGGCGGCCTGCCGGTGGGGGCCTACGGCGGCCGGGCGGACATCATGGAGATGGTGGCGCCGGCGGGGCCGATGTATCAGGCGGGCACCCTGAGCGGCAATCCCCTGGCGATGACGGCGGGCATCAAGACCCTGGAGCTGCTCAAGCAGCCCGGCACGTATGAGCGGCTGGAGGCGATCACCCAGCGCCTGACCGCCGGTCTGCTGGAGGCGGCGCGGGAGGCGGGGGTGCCGATCTGCGGCGGGTCGGTGAGCGCGATGTTCGGCTTCTTCCTCTGCCCGGGTCCGGTGCGCAACTTCGAGGAGGCGAAGGCGACCGACACCGCCCGCTTCGCCAAGCTCCACCGGGCGATGCTGGAGCGGGGCGTCTATCTGGCGCCGAGCTCCTATGAGGCGGGCTTCACCTCCCTGGCCCACTCCGATGCCGACGTGGAGGCCACGATCAGCGCCTTCCAGGAGGCCTTCGCCCTCGTCGCCTGACCACCCGCGCCTGGGCCCCCTCTTCGTTGGAACCGCTACCGGCTCCCCCCCGCCTGCCCCCATAGGGTCGAAGGGTTCTCTGGCCCGGCGGCGCGGTGGAGCGTTTTTTTCTCGAGCTCGATCCGCCTGAGGAGGCGATGCGGGCCTGGCCCCATGTCGTGGTGGTGGGCGGGGGCTTCGCGGGGTTGAAGGCCTGCCAGGTGCTGGCCCGCCAACCCGTGCGGGTGACCCTGATCGACAAGCGCAATTTCAACCTGTTTCAGCCGTTGCTGTATCAGGTGGCGTCCGGGCTGGTGTCGGAGGCGGACGTGGCGTCGCCCCTCCGCCAGATGGTGGGCCACGCCCCCAACATCCAGATCCTGCTCGGCGAGGTGGTGGACATCGATCCGGAGGCCCGGGAGGTGGAGTTCAACGGCCAGCGCTACGGCTACGACCACCTGTTGCTGGCCACAGGCTCGGGCAGCACCTATTTCGGGCGGGAGGATTGGCGACGCCTGGCGCCGCCGATGAAGATCCTGGAGCATGCCGATGAGATCCGCCGGCGGCTGTTGATGGCCCTGGAGGAGGCGGAGCAGACGCTCGACCCCGAGCGGCGACGTTTTCTGCAGACCGTGGTGGTGGTGGGCGCGGGGCCGGCGGGTTGCGAGCTGGCCGGTTCGTTGATCGCGCTGATGCAGCGGGCGGTGCGGCGGGATTTCAAGCAGCTGCGGCCGGAGCTCTGCAAGGTGGTGCTGGTGGATGTGGTGGATCGGGTGCTGCCCACCATGGCGCCGGAGCTGGCGGCCGACGCGGCCCGCTATCTGGAGCGGGCGGGTGTTGAGCTGCTGCTGGGGGCGAAGGTGGAGGAGCTGGCGGTGGGCCGGGTGACCGTGCGCGGCCGGGGCGGGGTGCAGGAGCTGGAGGCCGCCACGATCTGCTGGACCGCCGGCGTGCGGGCCTCGCGCCTGGGCCGCTTGCTGGCGGAGCGCGCGGGCTGCCCGGTCGATCGGGGCGGTCGCCTGCTGGTGGAGCGGGATTTCTCCCTGCCCGGCCATCCGGAGATCCGCGCCGTGGGCGATCTCTGCGCCTATCTCCACACGCCCGACGGCACCCCCCTGCCCGGGATGGCGGGGCCGGCGGTGCAGATGGGCGGCTGGGTGGCGAGGGATCTGCTGGCGACGCTCCGGGGGGAGGCGAGCGTCCCGTTCCGCTGGCTGGATCTGGGAAGCATGGCGGTGATCGGTCCCTGGCACGCGGTGGCGGATCTGCGCGGCTGGCAGGTGACCGGTCTGGCGGGCTGGGTGCTCTGGGCCCTGGCCCATCTGGCCTTCATCCCCGACACCGAAAACCGCATCGCTCTCTTCAGCAAATGGATGTGGCAGATCGCCACCCGCCAGCGCACCGCCCTGCTGATCACCGGCCGGCCGGATCAGCACATCGGCGTCGATGTGGGCCTGTTTCGGGCGGAACGGGAGGAGCCCGCTCCGGTGGGGCCCTCCCCGTCGGAGCAGGGCGGGGCGGAGCGCGCCGCGGAGAAGCTTGTCTCAGAGGAGCCCGCCGCGGCTTGAGGCTGGGGGCGACATCCCGGGCAGGCCAACCCCCTGGTCCGGCGAACACCCCAGGCGACAGGGCAAAGGAGCCGGTTGAAAGTTGCCGGCTTGATCAAAGGAAAGCAGGCGCAACTAAACTCTCCCCATCGGCTTTCTCCCCGTGACCGCTCCCGCGTCCCCTCGTCTCCGCTGGCTCACGGCTGCCCTGCTGTTGGCGGGAGCGGCGTTATCACTGCTGTTGCCATTTGTCTCCGCCACCTTTCTCACGATTCTCCTCGGCAGCGCCGCTGTGGTGGCCGCCATTTCGCAGTTTCTGCGCCTCAGCGGCGAGCCCGACACTCGCGGCAAGGTGTTCCGCGCCCTCTCCGGCGTGCTCTATCTGCTTGGTGGCCTTTCCTGCATCGTGTTTCCGATCCAGAGCACGATCAGCCTGACGTTGTTCATCGGCTTCCTGCTGGCGGTGGAGGGGGTGATGGAGCTGGCGGCGGCCGCCACCCAGCCCCTGCCTGCCCGCGGGCTGGTGCTGGTCGACGGCATCATCACGGCGGTGTTGGGGGGGATGTTGATCGCCGAGTGGCCGAGCGACAGCCTCTGGGCCATCGGCACGCTTTTCGGCATCTCCCAGGCCTTTTCCGCCATCAACCTGCTGACGGCGCCCCCGGCGGAGGCGCCGTCAGCAGTCTGACCGTTGGCACCAGCCATGGCTGCTTTGTTGATCGCCCCTTCCTTGCGCTCACCCTGAAGAGTCGAGTTGTCGTGCAGCTTCTCAGATGATGGCGACTGAGCCATCGGTCTGACATTGATTTGATCATCGCTAGATTTGATCGATCGTGTTCCACTGGAACTGCAGCCGAGGCCCTCGTGGCGAGAGGCGCTATTGATGGCTACGGCAGATCCAGCCAGAGCTTCCACCAGGACACGACCTGTGCCTGTGGCGACCACTGGCTGGCTGCTTTGGCCAACAACGGGGGATAGACCTTCAGCCAGCCGTTCAGCGTCACCGAAACGCTTGCCACCATCGCCCTGGCGTTCCTGTTCTCCCGCCGTATGCGCAGCAGCGGCCGATTGAAACGACATCACAGAAGAGATCTTGCCACTTTGCCCTATCCCACTGGGGCCATTCGATGTCACTGATTAAACAGATGGTTGTCATGTGTATGACAGCCGACTAATTGCGGGATGTCCAGAATTGTTTTGTGCGTCTGATTCTGAGGTAGTATCGGGCCAGTCTTGGCCTGACGCTTTACTTGATGTCTTTCAGTCTTGCTTCTTTTAATATCATGAAACCCATCAGTCTTTTCGGCATGCTTGCTATTTCTGCGGCTTGCTCTGCGGTCTTTTCAAGTGCCAATGCTCAAACCTTGGTTGAGTTTGATTTTCAGAATTTTTCTCTCGGGCAGGTGATCGGAGACGCATCCTATGTTGCATCGGGTTTGACGGCTTCGTTTGATATGGCAAACAATGGAGTTGAAACTGCATTCTTCGCTCAAAACAAGGCTTCCGTCTCGCGTTTTGTTGGCCTGACTAACTTTCCTAGGCTTAGTTTTTCTACCCCAGTCCCTATCTCGCTTGATCGAATTGAATTTGATCATTGGCATAATCACAATCCGGGTTTTCCAACTTATCCTGGTTATAGCGTAGATCTGCAGATTGATCGTGGTCTTGGATTTAACAGCATAGCAAGCTTTGTTGCTCTCCCCGGCAATTATGTTACTGAGAGCCTTGCGGGCCCCGGTCTCCTTCCTCCTGGTCCTTATTCTTTGCGCTGGCTTGTGAATGTCTCTCCAGATACCAATACAGAATTCTTTGGTTTGGATAACATTCGTTTGGTTCAAAATCCCGTCCCGGGGCCTCTTCCGTTGCTGGGGACGGGGATGGGATACGCGTTCAGTCGCAAGCTCAGGCGCCGCATCCGATCTGTATGACCAGGCCTTTTGAGTTGGTACTTATTGCCAAAACAATACGCGTTTGGTCCACTACCGGTTTGTTGCTTGTTGCATCAGGAGATGCCTGGGGGGCGAAGCCGCTCCCCATTTTTTTGGAAGACGAAAGGAAGATCTTGATCATCATCGGTCGGCTCATCAATCGTTCGGCGATGCGCGACAACTGCCTTGGATGAAAGCGGTGTCGGTGCCGGCATGGTTTTGCTTCGAGCACTGTCCTGACCGGCTGCTGGGGCGTTGGGTTGGCTCGTGACCGCGGCCTTCATTCCACCGCCGCCGCACCCTCCGGACGCCGCGGATCAATGGCCGCGGCGCTGCCGCCCTCCAGGCGCACCTCCACGGAGTGGGCGGCTCCCATGGCGGGGGTGAGCCGGAGGGTGTGGCCCATGGTCTCCAGCAGGCCCGTGGTGTCGGGCGAGAGACCTTCCTCGTGGCTGAGGACATCAGGCCAGAGCTGGCTGTGCACCCGCGGGGCGGCCACCGAGGTGGCGAGATTGCGGCCGTGCACCAGGCGGTTGAGCAACACCTGGGCGAGGGTGGTGGTGATGCGGCTGCCGCCCGGACTGCCGGTGGCGATCCAGGGCCTGCCATCGGGCCGGAAGACGAGGGTGGGCGCCATGGAGCTCAAGGGGCGCCGCCCCGGCGCGATGGCGTTGGCGGGACCCTGCACCAGCCCGAAGGCGTTGGGCTTGCCCGGGCTGGCGGTGAAGTCGTCCATCTCGTTGTTGAGCAGGAACCCCGCCTCCGGCACGGCGATGGCATTGCCGAAGGGCAGGTTGAGGGTGGTGGTGAG
>CAYVWU010000204.1:0-4795 GCA_964455575.1 uncultured Cyanobium sp.
AGGTCGAGGCGGGTACCTCGATGTCGACGCACCCGTCGGGGAGCCCGGCGCGGTCCATGGGGGTCTCGATCGCGATCCCGTACGAGAAGTCCCCGGTCTTCGCGTCGTGGTCGTAGCAGACGCCGACGACGCCGAGGCTCGTCGCCGCTGCGTCGCCGCTCGGCGGTTGGCTGCAGGATCAACGAACATGGTTGGAATCCGCCTCGCGGTGTGTGTTTCGACAGTCGCTTGTCGATGGCATGACATAGGTCTTCCACTGTGGTGGCTGTTTTGAGCCCCTTAATCATCTTGTCTCCCAATTTGAGGTCTACCCCAGTGGCATCCTTCAGCCACTTCTCGCGCTTGCTTGAGGGCTGGGCCAACAGATCGCTGGCATTCACCACAACAGTGATGGTGACCTTCTGACGCGGTGGCTTGTGGGTAATCCCAACGCTGGGCCCGGTGGCCTTCTCCACCATGAAGCCCATGATCCCCTCGTAGACCGAGCCGATCTGCTCCACATCCAGGGCCCGGTAGCTGAGGATCTGGCCGTCGAGCAGCAGCAGCTTGGTGAGCACCTGCTCCACCACGTCGTCGCTGATGGACGGCACGGAGGTCAACGGCCCGTCGCTGTACGACGTGTCTGCCGGGCGACCTTCCAGGAAGGGGTAGGCATCGGGATCGAACAGATCACCGTGCCTGGCCGGGAGATAGGCCTCGGTAGAGCCACCGCCGTCGTAGACGAGGCGGAACAAGCTCAGCAGCGTGGCCCACGCACCCCGCCGGCCTTCCATGGCGTTCTGGTAATCGGCCCGGTCTTGCCGCAGGCGCTGGGCCAGCCCACCAACGCTGTAGTGCTGGCCGTAGAGCGAATCGGTGGGCATCAGCTCTTCGTCTTCGGCGTAGAGCAGGAACACCAGCCGCAGCAGCACGGTGATCAGGCCGCCATAGATGTGGCTGGGGTCTTCCACCTCCAGGCCCGCGGCATCGAAACCGCGCAGCAGGATCCACAGCGCTTCGAGCACCTGTTCGGCCAGGCGGGTGCTCACCTCGTTCTGCTCTTTGCGGCTCTGCTCCATCAGCGGCCGCAGGCGCGTGTTGCTGGCGCCTCCCTCAAACAGACGATCCGGCCCGAGCAGCATCTGCAGCGCCGCGAGCATTGGCCGCCCGTCGACGGTGGTCATCGGCTCCAACGGGAAGGTGAGGTGGCCGCTGGATTCACCCCGCGGTGCATACACCAGCCGCAGGGCCACCCCATTCCAGAGCAGGCCGATCGGGTGCTCGCTTTCCTTGAGCAGCCGCTCCAGCCGCTGCTGCGGCGTGGCCTCCCAGCAACGCCTGCCATCGGCCCCTTTGGGCAGCGCATCAAAGGGTGTGCCCACGGGCAGCTCCTGCACCAGCAGCTGGGCCTTGAGCGGCCCATCCCCTTGGCTGGGTTCAGTGACGACCCAATCGGGGCGGAGCACCTCGTCGTAGTCGTCGAGGGTCACGGCAACCGGTGTCGCGAGCTCCTCGGGTTTTCTCAGATCGCCAGGCTGCCAGGCCAGTACCTCCTGGCAGAACAGCTCAAAGCTGGGGGCCGCGCTCAGCCACTGCTCGCTCGCGGCTTGGTCGCCCGCGGGCTGGTCTTCCAGCAGTTGCTCCAGTCGTTGCTGCCAGTCGGCCAGCACCGTGGTGGAACTCTCCGGGAAAATCCCCAGGCGATTGAGCACCACCGGCTCCACCACCAGGCCCACCGGCTGGGCCATGCCCTTCCACTCCTCGTGGGTGTGAACACCAGGGGCGCGCGGTGCCATCAGGCCTGTCCTCCTGCCTGCAGCGGCCAGAGCACAATCGCGCCGGCGGGTTCAATGCGCGGGGCTGTGGCCACCTCAAAGGTCCGACGGATCGCGGCCGGCTCAAGCTCCAGATCGCGCTCGATCCGCGCCAACCGTTTGTCCCAGTAGGAGCGGTTGTCGCGCAGCTGACGCAGCTCGTGGTCGGCAAAGCCGAAGGCCAGCTGTTCAAACTCGCTGTCGTGCTTGGTGCGGGTCTTGAGGATGCGCTCCCGCTGCTCCTGCAGCACCTTCACGAAGGCGTTGGCCTCATCCTCAGCGCGCTTGCTGAGCTGAGCCTTGGCGCGCTCAGCCCGATCGGCCGCCACGGCTTCCAGTCGGTCCTTGAGCTGGGCCACATCCGCTGGTAGCCCGGCCCGCAGCTGGCGCTGGAGGGCCTCATCCACCGATGGCAGGCGCTCGCGCAGGCTGGTTTCCAGATCGGCCAGGGCCATGTCGGTCTTGGTGGCGTTCAGCACCCGCAGCCGCCGGGCCGGATCGGCTGGATCCCATTCGGCCACCAGCTCCAGCACTTCATCGTGCAACCGAGCAGCGCCATGGCCATAGAGAGACAGGCGGGCCAGCAGGATCAGCTTGGCGGTGTCGTCGTGGGTGGCGATCACGGCGGCCCGGCTCAGTTCCTCGCCCTGGAACCCTCGCACCAGGAAGCGGTTGAGGAGCCGCTGCACCAGGGGGTGCTCCAGGTGCAGGTGTACCCGATCGGCGTTGACCTCCTTGGGGTCTTTGAACACCACCGGCTGGGGCACCGTGTTGCGTCGCCATTCCCAGAGCTTTTCGCCGGGCTGGCGGGGGCGCCTCAGCGCATCCAGCACATCCCCCCAGCTCTGCTCGCCGCCGGGTAGTTCATCCGCCGCCGGGAAGATCCATTCGGCCCGCTCGGGGTCGGCCTGGGCCGCCGCGGGATCCCTGGGTTTCAGTTGCGGGGTTGCTCCGCTCCCCTGGGCGCTGACCCGCAGGCTGGTATTCAGCGCATCGCGGAAGAGATCGCTGCTGAAGTGGAGCCAGTCTTCCGACTTCTGCAACGCCTTCTCCAGGCGAGCCACCTGCTGGCGGAGCTCGTCTTCTCGCTCACGGCTGTTGTCTTCCAGCTCCAGGTTGACCAAAGCCTGGCGGCGTTTATAGCCCTCCTCCTGATCCACCCCCTGGATCTGATCCATGACGTCCTGAATGGCGGTGGGGTTGATCCCCTTGGCCAACAGCTCATTCAGCCGGCCCACCACCACCGGCGGTAGAGAGCCCAGGGTCTTGCGGATCTCCTCCGTTTTCTTGACCAGCACATCGAGCACCCGGTCTTCCTCGCGGTCGGCCAGCACGAAGTAATGGCAGAACACCTCGGGAGCGCGCTGCAGGGTGCGGTCGATGCGGCCGTTGCGCTGCTCCATCCGCCCCGGGTTCCAGGGCACGTCGAAGTGGAACAGATACCGGCAGTGGTTCTGCAGGTTGACTCCTTCGCGGGCGGCATCGGTGGCGATCAGGATGCGCAGGGGGTCGAGCTCCGGCGGGCTGTTGAAGCTGCGCTTGAGGGCTTCTCGCTTTTCATCGCCGATGCCGCCGTGGAAGGTGGCGATGCGCTCACGCTCCCGGTCGCTGCCGGCAATCAATGATTCAATCTGCTCCTGCAGCCAGCGCTTGGTGTCGGCGTACTCGGTGAAGATCAGCAGCCGCTCGCCGTTCCACTGGGCCCCCTCCTGCCCCAGATCCGGGCAGAGGTGCTGCTGGATCCAGCGGCGCAGGTAGTCGATCCGGGCATCGGGCTCGTACCGAGCGCGCTCGCTGATGCGCTGCATGTCTTTGAGCAGCGTCCACTCCTCGGGCCCTGCACCCAGTTCGGCGGTGGCCACAGCCAGCCGATGCTCCTGCTCGGCTTCCCGCTCCACGCTGTCTTCATCGGCCTCGGCGCGCTCGTCGTCGCCGTCGATGCCCTGCTGCAGCAGCTTCAGCTGCTGAGGGTCGCGGGCCGTGCGCAGGCGCTCGCCGGCGTCGCGCCGCCGTAGCGTGTCGCAATGCACGCCCAGGGTGCGGTGGAACGCCTCGATCGAGCTGAGCAGCCGTTTCTGGAGGTTCGTGACCACCAGCAACTCAGCGGCTCGCTGCTTGCTGCTCGCTCCCTTGAGCCTCTGTTCCCGCAGGTCGCGGTAGACCTTGAGCAGGCGGGCCAGCTCTAGCTCGGGGGTGGAAGGATCCAAGCCTTCCAGCACCACGGGCATCACCTCGCGCTTGGGCAGCTCCTCGCCAATGCGGCGCAGGTCTTCCTTGAGGCGCCGCACCAGCACGGGCTCGAGGTCGGCCTTGTTGCGCACGGGCACGCCGCGGCAGAAGCGGGTGGGGTCGAGGATTTCCAGCAGGGCGGAGAAGCTGTTGCTGTGGCCGTTGTGGGGCGTGGCGGAGAGGAACAGCTTGTGCTCGAAGCACAGGGCCAGTCCGCGGATGGCCCGGGTGAGCTTGGAGTCGACGGCAATCTTGGAGCCGCTGGCGGGGGCTGCGTTATGGGCCTCATCGAGAATCAGCAGGGCCCTTTCGCCATCCCCGAGCCAATCGCGTAGGGGACCGGCGTAGTCCTCGTTGCGCACCAGCGCCTGGCTGAGGATGAACCGCGTGTGGGTGGCCCAGGGGTTGATGCCCCAGCCACGCTCCCGCCGCATCCGCGAGACGTACTCTCGGTTCATCACCTGGAACGGCAAGCCGAAGCGGCTCTCCATTTCGCCCTGCCACTGCAGCACCACCGATGGGGGGGCCACCACCACTACGCGCTGCGCCTTCTGACGCAACAGCAGCTCACGGGTGATCAGCCCGGCCTCGATCGTCTTGCCCAGACCCACGTCATCGGCGATGAACAGAGCCACCCGCGGCATCCGCAAGGCCTTGCGCAGGGGCTCCAGCTGGTAGGGCTTTACATCGATCCCCGCCCGCAGCGGCGCCTGGAACAGCCCCGGGTCGGTGGCCGTCACGCAGTTCCACTGCAGGGTGTGCAGGTAGCTGGA
>CAYVWU010000205.1:0-4782 GCA_964455575.1 uncultured Cyanobium sp.
GAGAAGGATTTCGCCGGTCGGCTCGGCGATGGGGAATTTGCGCTGCTGCTGGTGGACACGCCCCCCGAAGAGGCCTTGGGGATCGCCGAAACCCTGCGCCATGCCGTCACCACCATGCCCGGCGTGCACAGCCACTCCGATGTGTGCCTGCACATCAGCGGTGGCCTGACCTGCCTCGGCTCGCGGGATGCCGCGTTCGAGGATCTGCTGCGACGGGCGGAGCAGGCTCTCCATCTGGCCAAGAGCAACGGCCGCAACCAGATCGCCACCTTCTTCGATGGCGTCTGAGCTCAAGCCCACACCTCCGGCACCTCCTCCAAGCGGGTGGTTCCGGAGCGGGAGAGGCGGGAGCGGCGCATGGCCCAGGGGGAGCGCAGACCGCAGGCGGCCCACTGGATCGTGCCGCGGCCGTGGCGGGCGTTGAGGGTGTCGATCGTGGCGAGCAGGGCCTTTCGGCGCTCTTGCTGCACCGCGGGCAGGGGGGAGAAGAGATGGTGTTGCAGCTGGTTGGCGGATTGGAGCGCCTGCAGCAGCACGCCCGCTTTCTGCAGGGGGTGGTGGGGATGGAAGAGGCGATCGGCCAGGGGCAGGGCGGCCGCCAGCAGCACGGCGGTGTCGTCGCTCGCCAAGGGAAGGGTGATGGTGGCGGCATTGCTGTAAAACGGGCGCCCACTGAAGGGGCTGCTGCGCACAAACACCGTCAGGCTTCCCGCGCATTGTCGCTGGCGGCGCAGTTTTTCCGCGGCTCGGCTGAGGTAGGTGGCGATGGCCTCGCGCAACTCCGCCACCGTGGTGATCGGCGTGCTGAAGCTGCGGCTGACGCAGGTTTCCTTCTTCGCCGCCGGCAGGGCCGCCAGGGGAAGGCACGGGTGCCCCCGCAGCTCCTGCTGGAGGCGCAGGCCCACCACGCCGCAACGGAGACGCAATTCGCCGGAGGGCATGTCGCGCAGTTGGCGCGCGTCGCGGATGCCGCGCAGGCGACACCAGCGGGAGAGGCGGCGGCCGATGCCCCAGACCTCCTCAATGGCGATGGCTTCCAACCAGGAATCGGGATCGGCGACGGCCCCGAGATCAAAGACCCCCGGGTGGGGCAGGGAGGGGGAGTGCTTGGCGAGGCGGTTGGCGATTTTGGCGAGCACCTTGGTGGGGGCGATGCCGACCGCCACCGGCAGGCCCAACCGTTGGCGCACGTACTGGCGCAGGGCCTGGCCCCAGGCGAGCAGATCCGCGCTGGTTCCCGCGCGGGTCCGCGGCCGATGCAACACACCGAAGGCCTCATCAATGGAGTACACCTCCAGCTCTTCCACCCAGCTCTCCAGCGTGGCCATGAGCCGCTGGCTCATGTCGCCATAGAGGCTGTAATTGGAGCTGCGCACAATCACGCCATGGCGCTCCAGCTGGGGGCGCACTTGAAAGAACGGAGCGCCCATCGGGATGCCGAGGGCTCTGGCCTCCGCGCTGCGGGAGACGATGCAGCCATCGTTGTTGGACAGCACCACCAGGGGCCGGCCCAAGACGGCGGGATCGAGCAGGGCCTCACAGGACGCATAAAAATTGTTGCCGTCGATCAACACCGTGGCCAGGGGAGCGGCGGGAGACACGGCCGGGGCGCACGGCATCGAGGCCTTTCATCTTAGTACATATGCACCAGTCTGGTGGGCTGGTCCTGGCGCGGGGGCGTCTGGCACCAACAATTGCCACCCGACATTGCCCTGGACCCGCACTCTGTCCAGAGGCTCCTTGCGGGGCTGATTGTTAAAGTGGCGCCAAGGTTGCACGGCATCGGTGATCTGACAGTCAAAACCTCACGCAGAAGACCACGCACGCAACACCTGACGTCGTGACCTGACAATCTGGGCCTGACATCACGGCCGGTTCCATACCTCCGTCCAGCGACGGAGACGCTGAGGACCACACCTCATCAGGGTGTTTTTTTCACCCTGTGACAGTCACCTCTGGCAACAGGGTCGCACTGTCTGTTGCGCAGCGTCGCTGCTCGCCTGCTGGTTCGTCCCATCCTTTCCCCTTGCCCTCGCTCCCTTTCCCCATGGCTGCTTCCCTCCCCCATCGCCGCGGCACCCTCGCACGCTTGGGGAGCGGCGTCACGGCCGCCGGCGTGGCCTTGTCCCTGGTGGGTTGTGGCAAGAGCAGCACCTTGAACGGCGCGGGCGCCTCCTTCCCGGCTCCCATCTACCAGCGGTGGTTTCAGGATCTGGCCGGCAAGGGCGTGCGGGTGAACTACCAATCCGTGGGATCCGGGGCTGGCGTGCGCCAATTCATCTCCCGCACGGTGGATTTCGCCGCCAGCGATGTGCCCATGCGGGGGGATGACATCGCCAAGGTGTCCCAGGGCGTGGTGCAGATTCCGATGACGGCTGGCGCCATCGCCGTCGCCTATCAGAACAAGGGCTGCGCTCTGCAGTTGACCCAGGCTCAGCTGGTGGCCATCTTCCTCGGCAAAATCACCAACTACAGCCAGTTGGGCTGTGGCGCCAAACCGATCAAGGTGGTGGTGCGCTCCGATGGATCGGGCACCACCGCCAACTTCACCGCCCACCTGGCCGCGATCGATTCCACCTGGAAGCAACAGGTCGGCGCCGGCAAGAGTGTGAAATGGCCCGTGGGCACGGGGGCCAAGGGCAACGAGGGCGTGGCGGCTCAGCTCAATCAGGTGGATGGGGCTCTGGGCTACGTGGAAGCCGCCTTTGTGAAGCCTCCCCTTCAGGCGGCGGCCCTGACGAACGCGGGGGGCAAGCTGGTGGCCCTCTCGCCGGTCAGCGCTCGGGAGGCCTTGGCCTCGATCAACCTGGGGCCGGATCTGATCGGCAGCAATCCCAACCCCTCCGTCGGCTATCCGATCGTCACCTTCAGCTGGATCCTCCTCTACAAAAACGGCAACGGAGCGCGCCAGGAGGTCCTGAACACGGTGTTCACCCAGACCCTTTCCGATCCGGCCCAGGCCCTGGCGGAGAGCCTGGGCTTCATTCGCCTGCCGGCGCCTGTTCTGGAGAAAGGGCGCGCGGCCCTCGCCACCGTTCAGCCCTGAGCCACCGCTCCAGGTCATCGCCAGGCCATGTCAAGCCGTGTCAGGCCCCATGGCGATCGACCGTTTCTTTAGACATTGGCCAGGTCCCTTGGCAATTGGTCAGGTCTCCTGGAACGCTGTGCCGTGATCCACCAGGGGGAGTGGACGTTGGCCGTTCACCGGAGTCCCGGTCCACAACCCCGCCGGCCAGCTGTGACATCCAAGGCCCATGACAAACAATGGCCAGACCCACGCAGCCTCGGGGAACAACAAAGACAATTCGCGGGAACCCTGCCACCGGTCCGCTCTGATGGCCGCCCCCACTCCCTACCTTGAAATGAAGGCTGTGGAGGCTTGGGTTGGGCCGCTTCAGGTGTTTCGCGACCTCACGCTGTCGCTGTTCCATGGCGAACACACCGTTGTCCTGGGCCCGAACGGATCGGGAAAGAGTTCGCTCATCAAGCTGCTGGCTCGGGAGCTGTATCCGGTAGTGAAGGAGGGATCATCGCTGCGACTGTTCGGTGAGGACACCATCAATCTCTGGCGCCTGCGGGCACGCATGGGCTTGCTGACCCAGGAGTCGCGCTTGGCGGACAAACCTGACCTGTCAGCGCGTGATGTGGTGCTCTCCGCTTTTTTTGGCTCGGTGGGCCTGGGGCGCTCCCAGCAGCCGACCCGCGCTCAGCAGGAGCGGGTGGAGACCCTGCTGCGGCAGTTCGGGCTGGCGGAACTCGCATCGCGACCATTTGCGCGGCTGTCAGAAGGGCAGAAACGGCGTTTTCTGTTGGCGCGGGCCCTGGTTCATGATCCGGAGGTGTTGGTGCTGGATGAGCCGACCAACGGCCTGGACATCGGAGCGAGGCTGCAACTGTTGCAACATCTCGCCACCCTGGCCCGCGCGGGCACAACCCTCCTGATGGTGAGCCACCGCATTGAGGAGGTCATCCCCGAGATCCAACGGGTGGTGCTGCTCAAGGATGGCTGTGTTGTGGGGGATGGACCTGCCGCTGACTGGTTGCGGGATGAACCGCTGAGTGCTCTCTATGGCCTCCCCTTGCGGGTGGTCCGCAGCGGCGATTGCCGGCAGATGTTTCCGGCCTAGGCGGCCGTCGCGCGGCTTTCTGACCTGCCCATGCCTCCACCATCAGGGGCGTTGGTTTGGCCGGAAACCAATGACGGCGGCGCTTCTGACGGACATCGACGCCAACGAGTCAGAACGAGCGCTAGCGGATTGTAGAGGACGGGACTGGAAACTCTCCAGGAAACTCTCTGTTTCGCTCAACGTCCCTGGTGGGCGATGGGCTTACAGAGTGGTTCTGAGCCTCTGAAGAGGGAATCCAACGGGTTTTCCAGCCCTTGGCAAGCGCTTGATCCTGAGGCTGCG
The DNA here is from genome assembly GCA_964455575.1 of uncultured Cyanobium sp. Classification (GTDB taxonomy): domain Bacteria; phylum Cyanobacteriota; class Cyanobacteriia; order PCC-6307; family Cyanobiaceae; genus Cyanobium. The sequence continues at coordinate 4,410 of CAYVWU010000205.1, forward strand.
CCTGGGATTGGCCCCCCATCTGCGGGAGTCTCCCTCAATCAACTGACAACGTTAAGGAAGAGTTCGAGTTGCTGCGGGGGCATCAGACGCTGCGTTTCGCCATCGGCTGCCTGTCCAACGTGAGGCCAGCAAGGGTCAGACATGGCCAAAACACTTGCCCTGAGAGGCATTTGGCGATTGAGACCACTGTGTGGGCTGGAGTTCTCTGGCGCGTATCCGCCTTTGCGGATCGATGGGAGAATTTCCCTTGTGGCTTGGCTAGCCGAAAGGCTCTCCGACTTGTTACACTACGACTGTTCTTTGGGGAACGAATCATGTTGACTGGAGCTGACCTTCTCAGCAAAGTGAAAGAGCTGGGCGATGTCTCCAAATC
>CAYVWU010000206.1:0-4704 GCA_964455575.1 uncultured Cyanobium sp.
GATGAGCTGGCCCTCGGCGGCGAGCTGCTGGTGGCCACCCCCGATGGCGAGGCCACGGTGCAGGTGCCCCCTGGCATGACCCTCGGCCGCAGCCTGCGCCTGCGGGGCAAGGGCTGGCCCCTGGCCGGCGGAGGCCGGGGAGATCTGCTGCTCACGCCGGTGCTGCGCCTGCCCGACACCCTCAGCGCGCGGGAGAAGGAGCTGCTGGAAGACCTGCGCCGCCACCGCAGCCAGGATCCCCGCCAGGGCTGGCTGGCCTCCGCCCGGCTCTGACCCCTCCAGGGCTCGCGGTCCCCGCGCGGGCGGTCCGTAGGATCCCGCCAGCCCTCCCCCCTCCATGGAGCTCACCTATCGTCCCCGCCGGCTGCGGCGCACGCCGGCCCTTCGGGCCCTGGTGCGCGAACACCACCTCTCCCCCACGGACTTCATCTATCCCCTGTTTGTGCATGAGGGGGCGGGCAACGAACCGATCGGCGCCATGCCCGGCGCCTGCCGCTGGAGTCTGGACGGGCTCGTCGAGGAGGTGGGCCGGGCCTGGGAGCTGGGGATCCGCTGCGTTGTCCTCTTCCCCAAGGTGGCCGATGGCCTCAAAACGGAGGACGGGGCGGAATGCTTCAACGAGCACGGGCTGATCCCCCGCGCCATCCGACGGTTGAAAGAGACCCATCCCGGCATGACGATCATGACCGATGTGGCGCTCGATCCCTATTCCTGCGATGGCCATGACGGCATCGTCTCCGCCGAGGGCGTCGTGTTGAACGATGAAACGGTGGAGATCCTCTGCCGCCAGGCGGTGGCCCAGGCCCGGGCCGGCGCCGACCTGGTGGGGCCGAGCGACATGATGGACGGCCGGGTGGGGGCGATCCGCGAGGCGCTCGACGCCGATGGCTTCGAGCACGTGGGCATCATCAGCTACACCGCCAAATACGCCTCCGCTTACTACGGCCCCTTTCGCGAAGCCCTGGATTCGGCCCCGCGGGCCAGTGGCGACAAGCCGATCCCCAAGGACAAGAGCACCTATCAAATGGATCCGGCCAACGGTCGGGAAGCGTTGATCGAGGCCGAGCTCGACGAGGGCGAGGGGGCCGACATCCTGATGGTGAAGCCCGGCCTGGCCTACCTGGATGTGATCTATCGCCTGCGCCAGGAGAGCGAGCAACCGATTGCCGCCTACAACGTCAGCGGCGAATACGCCATGGTGAAGGCCGCCGCCGAGCGGGGCTGGATCGATGAGCGGGCGGTGGTGCTGGAAACCCTGCTTTGCTTCAAGCGGGCCGGGGCCGATCTGATCCTCACATATCACGCCATCGACGCGGCGACCTGGTTGCGGCAGGGGTGAGGGGCTGCGGAGGTGGAGGGACCTCTGCAGGCAGGGGGGGGGAAAGCCCCCTTCGGATCGAGGAGGCGTCAACCCTCTCGGGCGAGCCCCTGTTTCCGGGATGGACGGTCACGCTGGAGGCGATCTGGGCGGAGTGAAAACAACACGTGTTGCCCTGACTGGAGGTCTGCCTGCGTCTCATCGCCAAGGCCCAAGCTTCTGGGCGCAACCATCGACTAAGCAGAAGCGCTTCGCCACGGCTTCCCTTGGCGGCGAGACACCTTCAGGGAAGCTGAAGCTGAGCCGATGCCCAGGCGAGGAGCTCGCTGGCGGCCTCCAACGCGACCGCCCCATCCTCCGGGCCGAAGACATCGGCGGGCAGCTCATCGCCGAGGGCATCCGGGTAGCGGGTGGGCGCGTAGAGCTTGTCGAGCAGGCGAGCCTGCCGTTGCCAGCGCCCCGCCAGCTCGCTGTCCAGCGCACGCAGGAGGTTGGTGAGGGAGTGACTGCGCAGGTCTCGATCGTCCGCCGCCAAGAGGGCCTTCAGCGCCTTCTCGCCCACCTGCTGGGCCAGGAAGCACGCTTGAGCCGACTGACCGCCGGCGTGCAACAGGCGCGCCGCTCGGAGGTCATCCTCCGCCTGAAGCAGCCAGAGCCTGGCGCGATGGCGGGCGCTCTCCAGGCTCACGGGAAACGGCTGCCCGCGAGCAGCGGCACCGCCTCGACCCGCACCGCGCGCCAGAAGGGGGTGTCGCTGTGGCGGACCAGAACCTCGCGCCGCACCACCAGGGGTTGCAGCGGCAGCGGGCAGTCCCACAGCGCCTCCAATACGGCGTCGTAGGCGTCGAGAAGACGCTCAGGCACCTGACCCAGCACCAGCAGATCCACATCCGAGCGCCGGCTGGCCGTGCCCCGCGCCCAGCTGCCAAACAACCACAGGCCTTGCGGTTGCACCTGCCGCACCAGGCATTCCAACGCCGGCACCAGATCCGCCCGCAAGGCTTCAGGAAGGTGGTCAGCCAGGATCAACCCATGGAGAGGATGCGGCCTGGAGGCCGCGGTCGCGATCGCGTGCCGCTTCGTTGCTCCAGTGGTGCCCATGCGTCGCGAGGTCCGCTCCTGATCCCAACCTCGCATGATCCGCCGACGAAAAGGTGTCCCGACCACGCGGTGAGGTTCGAGAACCGGTGTGCAGGCCGCTCGGCGCGAAAGCCGGCTCCCGCCGCACTTGCTGTCCCCGCCAGGCCGCTTGCGCTCCACACCGGCCACCATCCCCCCGACGCTGGCGCTCACCGCGGGCCCAGGCCTCACTCCCAAGTGTCGTGCCGATGGGCACGCGCAGCAGTGGGTTCGTCGTTCCGCTTCAGGGATCGGCCCGTGCCCATGGGGCTGGAAGGCTCGGCTTCTCCCACGGAGACGAGCCCCTGGCCCCGAACAGCTCGCCGAGGCGTCGCTTTGCCGGGTCCGGGGGTGGCACCGGCGAACCACGACGCCTACCCGGCCTGGTTCTCGAGGAGGGGCGCTCAAGACTCTCCTGCTAGCGATTGGCTGAATTCATCGTCATCCTGTTGGGGCCACACCAAACAATTGAAACGACAGGGAGCGAACTGTTGGCGCAGAGACGAAAAAGCCCTGGTGGAACCAGGGCGTAACGAGAAGAAACCAGGGGGTGGCTCGTGGGAAGGAAATGTCAGTTTTGGGCCATAGATCGATAGGTGTTGACATGTCGACGCAGGCGACGGCTGAAACCGAAGGCTGCTCCCGCGCCAAGCAGAGGAAGGGGGCCTGGAACAACACGCACATTGATGCTTTCAGTCGTACCATTAAGGGTCCATGTGCCGAGCAAGCCGGACGATGGAGTCAGACCGAAATCCGCCAGCGTTTTCCCGTTGAATATTGCACTGCTGATGATAGGAGATCCCAACACATAGAAATGGGCGATGGCAAAGCCACCAAAAGACCCAGAAAGGGCGGTAGTGATGCCACTCACGGACGAAGCTGGAAGGATCTGCCCGGAGCCAGGCATGAAAGATGAGGGACCAGAGATTCGATATATTGGGAGAAGAGCAGATGGCCCTGTGCAAATTAATGCTGCATCAGCCCAATAAGCGCCATCTTCACATTGATCTGATGCGAAAGGCACAGACAATGCACCAAGAGATCCTTCTGTTTCAAAAACAACATTGCCGGAAGATTCGTAAATATTGTAATTGAGAACTGCCTTTGCTGGATCGGCTCCAGCAATTAGACCCGATATGAAAGTAGTAATAACGATAGTGGAAAGAGTGAATTTCATGACATTTTAACAACCCGCGCAATCCTTTCACACCAGTACCAGTACCAGTGCCACCTCCGCTAGTGACTACGGTTGTGTTCCGTCAGCCTGCTTGATGTTTTCATATATATAAACCAGCTATTCTTTTCCCACTCCCTATCAAAATCGATTGCAGGAAGGAAGGGTTGCCCCGCGGGTCCACGCCTTGTCCGCCGGAGAGATCGCTAGTCCTGTATCCGGCAGCTGCCTGATCATCCTCCCGTTCAGCTCCTCAGTTGTCCGAGCCATTTCCTCCTGTGCAGCATGTATGGCCTGAGGGATGGTGCGTCTGGCTTTCACAGAACAGTTGACAGATGTCTCCGAAAAGGATGGCGAATCGGATCAGCTCGCGGGTCGATTCTTAGACTGTGATCAGCTTTTATTGTGCGCCTCATGGTCGCCACGCCCAGCACCCGGGAGCGATCGCTTCCCCCAGGGTTTCCCGAGGCCCTGCAGCTGCCCATGGCTCTCGCCGGCACCTTGCGCCTCACCCCCGAGGAAATTGCCGAGGTGTGTGCGGCCAATCCCGGCAGACAGCAAAATCCTCGCTTATCCCCATGTGCGGAGCCTGTGGTGACGCAAGCCATGGCAGCGCTCGCCGCAGACCATTGCAATCGAGAGGCCGAGCGGTGAAAAAATCGAGGTCAATGGACACCTTGATTGCGCCTCACCAGACGGGAAATGACGTCAGGAGCGAGCGGTTGAGGCGCTGAACTGTGCTCGCAGCTGCTGGATCTCCTCTTGCAGACCCCGGATCAGCGCTCTGACGGCGGATGGGGTCGCCAGCCAGTCCGCTTCTGAAATCCAAGCCGGAGGATCCGTCATTTCATGCAGTTTGGTACTGAGATGTGAGTGGGAATTCCGCCTTTGTCAAGAGTTGGCTGGATCAGAGTTCCCTGGGTGCCATCCCGGCCTGTGAATCGAAATGCTGGCAGGTCCCCGGCTGGCTCAGACTGGCAAAGCAGACCACCTCACCAGGAGCGAACCGCAAACCCGCTGGCGCCAACGGTTGGAGAGCCTTCAGCGGGCCCTGGCTCATTCGCCAGCTCCAGATCGGCTCGGGTCTGATGCA
>CAYVWU010000207.1:0-4703 GCA_964455575.1 uncultured Cyanobium sp.
CACCACGCTGCGGAAGGCGAACCATTCCGGAATCTCCTCCCCGCCCCGCAGCATGAGGCGGAACTGGGTGCCGCTGAGGCTGCGCACATGCAGCCCCCGCGCCTGGGCGTGCTCCGCCGTCACGTAGCCCTCCTCCTCCGTGTAGACGAGGTTCAGGGAGGGCACGGTTTCCATGCCGAGCTCGCTGGCCTGGTCGCGCGCGAAATCCTGCGCCTCGTAGGGGCCGTAGAAGTCCTTGCCGCTCAGGGAGGACTTGCAGCCGGCCATGTCGCGGCCGATGATGAAGTGGGTGCAGCCGTAATTCTTGCGAATGATCATGTGCTGCAGCGCCTCCCGCGGTCCGGCCATGTGCATCGAATAGGGCAGATAAGCCCAGCGGATGCGCGGGTTGGCCACTTCCTCCGCCAGCCGCTCGTAGGTGCGGAAGCGCACCTCGCCGGCGATGTCATCCTCCTGGGTGGGGCCGCAGGTGGGGTGCACCAGCACCACGCCAGCCGCGCTCACGTTGGGCGCCTGCAGCGCGCGGGTGAAGAGCTCGTAGTGGGCCCGGTGGATGGGGTTGCGGCATTGGAAGGCCACCACGTCCTCCCCGGCGGGCAGGGTCTCGCGCACTTCCGCGGGGGTGCGGCAGGGAAACACCCGACGCGGCAGCTCCAGCCCTTGGATGCGGCCCCCGAGGTAGAAGCGGCCCCGCTCACAGGCGATCATGCGCACCGCCGGATGTTCCAGGGAGGTGGTGCCGTAGCACCCCAGCGCCTCCTGCACCTTGTCCGGTTCCCAGCGGCTTTCGACGGTGAACACCGCCAGCTCCTGCCCCTTGTAGGTGAGCAGCAACCGTTGTCCAAGGGTGATGGTGTCGTCATCGGTGTCGAAGACGATCGGCAGGCCGAAGAGCAGGCCGCTGCTGGTGCGGAAGCCGCGCACCACCGCGTCGTAGTCCTCCTGGTGCATGAAGCCCCGCAGCGGGGAGAAGCCGCCCACCGCCAGCAACTCCACATCGCAAGCATTGCGGTCGCTGCATTCCACCCGGCGATCCACGCCGTCTTTGGCGGCGTCCACGGCCTCGGACCCGAGCATCAGATTCACCAGGGATCCCCCGTGCGGGGAGATCAGCCCTGGACGGGTGGCGGCACCGCTGGGCGCTGCAGTCATGAAACCACAACAGGAAAAGAGGATTCTCCCAGACGGGGCGGGGCCATGGGCGTCGGCCGCGTGAAGAGGGGGCCGCGAACCCATGAAAAAAGGGGCCCGAACAGGCCCCTGGGGATGGTGAACGCTTGGGACAAGCTTGACCGCTGAGGGATCAGGCTTTCTCCAGGCGGCCGTAGAGCTCTCCAGTGATCTTCACGTCCACCGCTTTTTTGGTGCCCATGTCCGTGTCGGAGGGTTGGATGGCGGTGAAGACGCCGGAGAATTCGCCGGTCTCCGCATCCACCTTGGTGATCGAGAAGTTCATGGTTCCCGTGCCGTCCACATAACGCTTCACGGTCTCGTCGGTGAACTCATCTCCCGCTGGCACCAGACCCATGGCGCTGCTGTAGCCCGTCGTCAGACCGCGACCCTTGGGATCAAGGAAGTTGCTGGTGCGATAGCTGGGAGCCCGATAGTCACCGCTGAGGTCGGTGCTGGTGGAGAACGCGGCACCGGCGCCCGTGGCCACCAGCTCCTTGCTGGAGAAGGTGAAGGGCACCTCCTCGCCACCGGGAAGCAGAACGGTGATCGGCTGGAAGTCGATTCCCCCCTTCTCGGTGAAGGTGAGGGTGTCGCCGTCGAGCTTGAGATCGCCGAACACCTGATCCAGGCTGGAGGTGTAGCGCGTCAGGATCTTGCCAGCCACGAACTGGGCTTCCTGTCGCTTGTTGGCGGGCTCGCCCTTCACAAACACTTCGGCGGGATGCAGGCAGATCTCCTTGAGGCGATAGGTGGCGGAAGCCTCGAGAGGAATCGAGCCACGGGCCGTGTCGGGCAGGGTCGGGCAATCGTTGGCGCGCCCGGTGTTGACAATCTGGTCATAAGTGAGGCTTCCTCTGTCAACAGCCCTGGCTCCGCCGCTGCAGGCGGTCACCAAGGAGAGGCAGAGCGCCAGCACGACGGCCAGCAAGGGACGAAAACGCATGGAGAGGGGCCGCAGGAACGGTTCGGAACTGGGCATCAGGGCGGATCCTACCGGTCGTCAAGGCCGATTCCTGATAGATTGCGTCTCTCTCAACAACCTGTAGGAGCCGTTTCGTAAAGGATGTCTGTTGCCCGATCCGATGACCGCTGCACGCCCCCCGCGCCCTCCCCTGAGGCGGCCGCTGTGGTGAGCGAAGCAACCCCCCATCTGGATCGGCTGGCTGAGGTGGCCGCCGCCCATGAGGGTGATTCCGTGGCGCTGCTCCACCTGTTGCGGCAACTGGAGAAACTGCACCGCACCATTCAGGACGGCGCCTTCCGCGCCAGCCTGCCCTCCGATCGAGGCTCCCTGTTCCGCTTGTTGCAGGACATGGAACAGAGCGGCGGCTGGCCCTACATCCCGCGCCTTCAGCTCCGCACCTTTCTCGATCTGCTGCAGCCCACCCCTTCCGGCGCTCCCGCTGAGGCGTCCCCTCCTGCTGGTGACCTCCCGGCCTTGGCTGTTCCGTCGAGCGAGGGATGTCCAGTGAACGAGGCCCTTTCGGTGAACGACGCCCTTGCGGAGAAGCTGGTCAGCGAAGCGCTCACCCCGCGCGACCACCAGGCCCCGGAGGAACACCTCCCCGAGGCGGCCTGATCTGAGCCTCCAGCCTCAGTCCTCGTCGAAGGCCTCCTGGTCCACCAGGTGCACGTAAGGCTCCGCCAGGTCGGGTCGGTGAATGGCCAGGGCCCGCAGGAGGTGCCAATCCTCGAGGCTGGCAAAGGGCGTCGGGTAATCGTCCTCCTCCAGGCGGCGGGCCAGCTCAGCGATGGCCGCCTCGTCAAACGCCTCCAGCTGCTCGGGTGTGAGAGGAGTGGCGGACAGGGTGGTGGGATGGGTCACGGGGGGTGGATAATTGGGTGAGAGGGGAATTAGCTCAGCTGGTAGAGCGCTGCGATCGCACCGCAGAGGTCAGGGGTTCGAGTCCCCTATTCTCCATTCCATTGCCTGGTCCAGGCCTCCACTGGCGGGCGTCTTGAATCCTGACACCGCCCCCGGTTCCCCGCGGCGTGCCCCTGGCCCCCCGACAAGCTGGCGCCGCCATGCGGAAAGCCAGACAGGTCTGGGCGGGTGATGGGGTAAATAAGGGGTTGTAAACCGACACAGGCGATGTCGCAGTCCAAACGCGAGCAGGTGGTAAGTCACCTCCGCTACATCCGTCAGGAGCTTCGCGAGATGCACCAGGGTGTGATTGAGGATGGGCTGCTGCCGGAAGCGGGGGAGCTGCGTGGGGTGATGGCACAAATGGAAGCCCTTCTGGAACTTCTGGAAGGCAAGACGCCGCGGAAGAAAGAAGGTGAACTTTGAGAAAGTGGCCAGGTGTTCGCTCAACGTGTCGGTCCCAAGACGTTTCGGATGCAATCCCGCTGTGGACAGGCAAGCGGGAAGGGACGATCGCCACGGCGGCTCCCCGCTCTTGCCACCGGTTGACCGCCCTGGTTTCCTTGCAGCGACCCCATCACCCGCCCGAGCCTCGGCTTCGGGCTTTTTTATTGGGATCCCCTATGGGTGGCGTTAAAAGTGCTGCCATACCACCAGAAATGGTGTAGACAGGATGGAGCAGGGTTCCGGGTCGGGTGATGGGGATCACCACCGGCGCCCAAGGCCTGACGGTCTTCCGTCGCGGCCTTGATGGATCGGCCAGTGGCAACCCTGCACCCCTTTGCTTCCGTTTTAACCTTCTCTTCCTGTCGCGTCGAGGCTTGCGATGCGCGTTTCTCCCTCCGCGTGACCCGCTGACGTCCTCCCCGCCGCGCCTCCGCTGTTGCCTTACCAGAACACGCGCTTCCAAACCCGCATCGCCGAGGCCGGCACGCGCCTGAGCGAGTGGACCTTGAACCCGTGGCGCAAGTTGTCGCTGCTGGTGTTGACCTTTCTCCTTGCCTTTCTGCTCGGGGTGGGTCTGGGCTCGATCACCGGCGCCCTCGACCTGCTGGACCTGGTGGCCGCTGTGCTCTGCGTGCTCCTGCTGGAGGTGAGCGTTCGCGCCCGTGGCGTTCTGCGGCGGGCGGAAGGGGATCGCCTGTCCATGCATCTGCTGGACATGGCCCGCATGGGCCTGCTCTACGGCCTGCTGCTGGAGGGTTTCAAGCTTCTCTGACGTCCGGCATGGCCGCGGCGAGGAGATAGAGCAGGGCCATGCGGATGGGCACGCCGTTGCGCACCTGCTCATCGACCAGGCAGCAACGGCTGTCATCGAGAAGATCGCCTGCCATCTCCACCCCACGGTTCACCGGGCCCGGGTGCAACACGGGCACGGGGCGCCCGCACAGGGCCAACACTTGGTGGTTGAGGCCGTAGCGGCGGTGGTAGCTGTCGAGGCTGGTGAGGAGGTTCTGCCGCATGCGCTCCTTCTGCAGGCGCAGGGTCATCACCGCATCCGCTCCCGGCAGGGCCTCCTCCAGGTCGCGCACCACCCGCACCGTGCCGCGTTGGGGCACCGGATCCACCGACTGACCGGGGGGGGGGGCGGCGGGGAAGGCGTTGAAGAGGCTGGGCAGCAGGGGGGGGGGGCCACAGAGCGCGACATCGGCGCCGCAGGCCGTGG
>CAYVWU010000208.1:0-4693 GCA_964455575.1 uncultured Cyanobium sp.
ACCGGTCGACGCCAGGACCGGAGCGCCCGGCGCCGAACCCGCCTCGCCGGCGTCTGGGCCCGGCGGCCGGCCCTCCCCCGGGCCGCCCGCCTGCCCCTGCCCGGCGCCGGCCACGCCCTGCTCACCGCCCCCCTGGTGGAGCCGCTTCTCGCCTGGCTGGACACCGGCCGTTTGGCCCCCCCGACCCCTGGCCCGCCATGACCCTGTGTCCGCGATGACCCTGTGTCCGCCATGACCTCGACACCGTTCAGCGCGCGGGTGCGGGAGGCCTTCGCCCGGGGCGTCGCCCGCTACGAACCGATGGCGCCGCTGCAGCGGGGGATGGCCTGGCGGCTGGCGGGGGTGGCCGCCCACCACCTGGGGGGGCGCTCCCCCTCAGGGGACTCCACCGTGGCGGAACGCGCCGCGGTGCGCCTGCCGGACGGCCCCTGCGCCGACCTCGGCGCCGGCACGGGCCTGGTGGGACGCGCCCTGGCCGCGTGGGGGGTGGCGTTGCCAGCGCCGATCGCGCAGCTGGATCTCTGCCCCGAGGCGTTGGCGCGCAACAGCGCCGGCCCCACCCTCCCCTGGGACCTCAACCAGGGCCTCCCTCCCCACCTGCGCGGCGCCGCCCTGCTCACCTCCAGCTTCGCCCTGCAGTGGCTGGAGGATCCCGCCGCCGCCCTCGCCCTCTGGGCCGACCACCTGGCGCCCGGCGGCGCCCTGCTGCTCAGCGTGCCCACCGCCGGCAGCTTCCCCGAATGGCGCCAGGCGGCCCGCCAGGCCCGGCTGCCCTGCAGCGCCCTGCCGCTCCCCGCCGCCGACACCCTGCTCGCCGCCGCCAGCGCCGCCGGGCTGGAGCCGCTTCAGGCGCGGGTGCTCACCTTTTCGGGACGGTCGTGGGGCGGTCCCGCCAGCCCACCCCCGGGCCGGGCGACCGTTTCGGGCCCGGCAGCGCCAGGGGGCACCCGGAGCGCCGCCGCGACCGCAGCCGCTTCCGCCCCGTCCGCCCTGCGGGCGCTGCGAGCGTTGCGCGCCATCGGCGCTGACGCCACGCCCCACGCCTCCTCGCTCTCCCCGGGCGACTGGCGTCGCCTTCTGGCGGCCTGGCCCGCCGGGGGCGCCCTCAGCTGGGAGGTGCTCCTGCTCCTGGCCCGTCAACCCTCCTCCGCGCCCCGCCCGGCTTCCTCCACGGCCCCCTCCATCCAGACCCCCCCGCCATGCGCCTCGTGATCGCCGGCACCGACACCGATGTCGGCAAGACCATCGTCAGCGCCCTGGTGGTGCAGGGCCTGGGCGCCAGCTACTGGAAGCCGGTGCAGAGCGGCCTGGCGGACGGGAGCGACAGCGCGCGGGTGCGAGAGCTGCTGGCGTTGCCGCCGGAGCGGATCCTGCCGGAGGCCTATCGCCTGCAGGCTCCGGTGTCGCCCCACTGGGCGGCGGAGCGCGACGGCGTCACCATCGATCCCGCCGCCCTCGCCCTGCCGGCTGTCGCGGGGCCGTTGGTGGTGGAGTGCGCGGGCGGGCTGCTCGTGCCCCTCCGCCGCGACGGCGGGCCCGGGGCGTTGCAGATCGAGCAGATCGCCCGCTGGGGGCTGCCGGTGCTCCTGGTGGCCCGCAGCGGCCTCGGCACCCTCAACCACACCCTGCTCTCCCTGGAGGCCCTGCGCCAGCGGGCCATCCCCGTGCTCGGCCTCGTCCTCAACGGCCCCCTCCACCCCGACAACCCCCGCACCCTGGAGGCCTTCGGCGGCGTGCCCGTTCTGGCCCAGCTCCCCCCGCTGGCCCCCCTCACCGCCAGCGCCCTGGCGGCCCAATGGCGGGCCAGTGCCCTGCCGCTTAAGCTCGCCCCATGAAGATGCGCAGGCGCGATTGGCTGGTGACCGCGGCGGTCGCTGGCATGTGCATGGCCATCCTCACGCTCTTCACCGACTTCGAGGAGTCGCTGCGCACCTGGGCCCATTGCCCGCAAGCCCTCTGGCCGGGCCGTCGCCCGCCCCATTGCCGTTGACCGCGGCCTGACGCGCCTGGCGCTTCGCGCTGGCTCCGGGCGTCAGGCTCCACCGTCAAAGGTGCGGGAGCGCAGGGGGCACTGGCGCGTGAGGGTGGCCACGTTCCGCTTGGCCATGGAGAGGGGCCAGCCCTGCCGCAGGTGGTCGTGCACCCGCTCGATCTGGCTGGCGCTCCAGCCCTCCTGCTCCAGGGCCACCCGAATGGCCTGCCACTGCCCCTCGGCGAACAGCTCGGCGGCGCCCCAGGGGCCGCGGGTGGACGGGGGCCTGGCGGCGGAGGGATTCCCCTCCGGGGGCGGCAGGAAGCGATTGGAGCGTTGGCGGGGCCGGGCCATGGTGATCCCCCGGGCGGGAGGCGTCCCCTCCATCATGGCAATGGTGGGAGGGTTTGTTGATGGTTGAGCACAGCAGCGCGTCGCCGGGATGGCATCCCAACCTCTGGCATCCCACCACCCAGGTGGCCCTGGCCGATCCGCCGCCACGGGTCGTGGCCGGGCGGGGCGTCTGGTTGGAACTCGACGACGGTCGCGCCCTGATCGATGGCATCAGCAGCTGGTGGGTCACCCTCCACGGCCATGCCGAGCCCACCATCGCCGCCGCCATCGCCGCCCAGGCCAGCCGGCTGGAGCAGGTGATCTTCGCCAATTTCCGCCATCCCACCGCCGAGCGCCTCGCCGAACGCCTCAGCGCCCTCACCGGCCTGCCGCGCTTGTTTTTCTCCGACAACGGCTCCACCGCCGTGGAGGTGGCCCTGAAGATCGCCTGGCAGTGGTGGCGCAACCAGGGCGAGCCCCGCTCCCGGCTCATCGCTTTCGAGGGCGCTTATCACGGCGACACCATGGGCGCCATGGCCCTGGGGGAGCGCTCCCTCTTCACCGCCCCCTTCGATTCCCTTCTCTTCGAGGTCGCCCGCGCCCCCTGGCCCGCCACCTGGTGGGACGACGACGCCGTGGAGCGCAAGGAGGCGGAGGCCCTCGACCACCTGGAGCGCCTCCTGGAGACGCCCACCGCCGCCGTGATCCTGGAGCCGCTGCTGCAGGGCGCGAGCGGCATGCGCCAGGTGCGGCCCGAATTCCTGCGAGAGGTGGAGAGGCGCGTGCGGCAGGCCGGCGCCCTGCTGATCGCCGATGAGGTGTTGATGGGCTTCGGCCGCGGCGGCGCCCTCTTCGCCAGCACCCTCGCCGGCCTCACCCCCGATCTCCTGGCCCTCTCCAAAGGGCTCACCGGCGGCTTTCTGCCGATGGGGGTGACGATGGCCAGCGAACGGCTCCACGCCGGCTTCATCGGCACCGATCCCGCCCTGACCCTGTATCACGGCCACAGCTTCACCGCCAATCCCCTCGGCTGCGCCGCCGCCCTCGCCAGCCTCGATCTGCTCCTCGCCCGCCCCGAACGCCATGAGGGTTTCGAGGCGCGCCATCGGCCCCTGCTGACGGAGCTCGCCCGGCTGCCGGGCGTGCGGCGGCCGCGGCTGCAGGGCACCATCGCCGCCTTCGACCTGCTCCCCCCCCAGCGGGCGGAGCCGGAGGGCTACCTCAACCCGATCGGTCGCCAGCTGCAGCGCCGCTTGCTGCGCGAAGACGTGTTCCTGCGCCCCCTGGGGAACGTGGTCTATCTGTTGCCGCCCCTGTGCATCAGCGACGCGGAGCTGCGGCAGTGCTACAGCGCCCTCGCCACCGCCCTGCGGGAGTTGTGAGGGCGCGCGCGACCGTTCTTCCTGAAAGGGCGCGCGGTCAAGGGCCCGCCAGGATGGCCGCTTCGGCGTCCGCCCGCGAGAGGCCATAGGGAAAAAGCCGCACGCTCTCGCCGCCCGGCTCCCGCCAGCTCACCTTCACCTCCTCCACCTCCAGCTCGATGCGGGCGGTCCAGGCCTCGCGGCGCAGTTCCCAGCAGGGGGAATAGGGCTCGTCCTGCCGCGCTCCCAACCCCCGCAACCACTCCTCCAGCGCGGGCAGGGGGTGGCTGTAAAGCGGGGTCTCCTCAGAGGGCATCGACATGGGAGGCGGCCGTCAGCGGCGGGGACCGGGTCTCCTCCACGATCCCATCCTCGGGGCCCGCGGGATGGAGCTCCGCCCACCAGCTGGGCCAGCGCACCAGCTCCGCCCCCCGCGCCCAGGCCACGCCGAGGCCCAGCACCAGGCTGAGCACCAGGGCGATGGCCAGCAGCAGCAGCGCGAACCACTCCCCCCCCGACAGCGCCCGCCGCAGCGACACCGGCGCGGGATTCGCCCGGCCCCCCACGGGCGCGCCGGGGGGCGGCGGGGCGGGCAGCCCGGGGCGGTGGAGGCCCGCGTCATAGAGGCGTCGGGCCTGGGGATCGCTGAGCACGCTGTAGGCCCGCTGGAGCCGTTGGAAGACGCGGGCGGCCACCGGGGCCGGCAGGCTGGTGGTGTCCGGGTGGTAGCGCTTGCTCTGGCGGCGGAAGGCTTGGCGCAGCTGGTCGGTCGTCGCCGCGGGCGACACCTGCAGCAGCTCGTAGTAGCCCACCGCCAACAGCGGCGCGGCGTCCGCGTCGGCACCTCCGCCGGACGGGTCGCGGGGTGGAGGGCTGGAGTCCGGCGAGGACGCGTCCGGTGACGCGGAATCCGGGGAGGAAGAGTCCGGCGACGCGGAGAACGACGGCATGGGCCGAGCGGCGTGGTGGACCCGGATGTCAGGCGGCATCCTAGGAAGAACCCTCCCGCCTGTCGCGGCTCGCTGGA
>CAYVWU010000209.1:0-4684 GCA_964455575.1 uncultured Cyanobium sp.
ATGCCACGGTTGAGGACGGCTGCCTTCAGCTCAAGCCACCGGAGCCGCGCTTCAGCCCGAGTCCCTCCATCGATCGACTGCTGGAGTCCATCGCCAGCGCCTACGCGGATCGTGGCGTGGCCATCGTTCTTTCCGGCACGGGCTCGGATGGCGCCTGCGGCCTGCGCGCGATCGGTGCCAACGGGGGGCTCACCTTTGTGCAGTCCCCGGACAGCGCCCTGTTTGATGCCATGCCTACCGCCGCGATCGCCCTCGGCCATCCCGATTGGATCGCGCCGCCCCAATCGATTGCGGCCCGTCTCACGGAATGCCTGACAGACGGAGAACCCGCTGACGTCGAACCCGTGGAAGACCAGAAGCACCTCCTGGGCCTTGCCATCCAACGACTGAAAGACGCAACGGGAATCGACTTCTCTCAATACAAAGAATCCACCCTGATGCGCCAGCTTCACCGGCGCATGACGGTAACGGGTACAACCACCCTGGAGTCGTATTACAAGGTGCTGACAGCGGACAATGATGAGCCCTATGCTCTCATGCAAAATCTGCTGGTCACAGTCACATCTTTCTTCCGAAATCCTGAAGCCTTTGATGAACTCAGACTTCAGCTGACACCCATTCTAAAAGATACTGTGTTGGCCAGCCCTTTCCGCGTATGGGTGCCAGGTTGCGCCACTGGCGAAGAGGCTTACACGATCGCCATGATCATCGGCGACATCCTTGGGCAGCGCCACCAGCTCTCCAGTGTCCTGAGGATTTTTGCCACCGATCTCGATGAGTCCAGCTTAACCATCGCCCGCAAGGCCACCTACCCCATCGCCGCTGCTGAGTCGATTCCCTCAGACCTCAGGCAGCGATTCACGCAAGTCAAAGGCAATCAGTTTGAAATCAGCAAAGAGCTGCGCGCGTGCGTCATTTTTGCCCGACACAATATCTGCGAAGACCCGCCTTTCCCAGATATCAGCCTCGTTTCTTGTCGCAATTTGTTGATCTACTTCACATCCGCCTTGCAGGAGAAAGTGATCAGCGTCTTGAGCTTTTCCCTGCTGCCTGGAGGTGTGCTTTTCCTGGGCGATTCTGAATCCCTGGGGCAGATGCCTGGCTTTCAATTGATCAATCCAGCCTATCGGATCTATGAACGAGCGCAGACGGTGGATTCCCGCAATCGCCTGGCAGGCTTGCTGGGCCTGCGACAAGCCTCCAAGGCGAAGCTTCCCTCCACCGCAATCAACGAGCGCGACACCCTTCCCACCCAGCATCTGCAACTGCTTGAGGCCCTGATCCGCGTTTTCGCCAGACCCTCCCTGGTGCTGGATGAAAACCATCTCCTGATTGAAGTCATTGGCGACGTGTCACCCTTCTGTCAGATGCCGCAGGGACGTCTCACCAACACGGCCATCAGCTTCCTGCGGGATGAGTTGAAAGCCGAGGCGCGGGCCCTCTTCCTCCTGGCCAGGGCGGGCCGGGGACCGGTCCGCAGCGGGCGCCTCCATCTTTCCGACTGGCCCAATCCTCTGCGCTTGGAGGCTTCCATCATCGGGGTTGGCGATCAGGATCTCACCCTTCTCTCCTTCCTTGAGGACACGGAACCGGAGGTGTCCACAGCCAGGCTTGACTCCTCGGAGCGCAACACGATCCTCTCCCACGAGATCGAGCGTCTGGAGAAGGAACTTTTGGCAAGCCAAGACACCCTGCGTCGCTCCTTGCTGCACTTGGAGCAGACCAATGAAGAGCTTGAGGCTTCGTCAGAAGAATTGCAGGCCTCCCTGGAAGAGCTGCAATCCTCGAACGAGGAACTGGAGGCATCGAATGAAGAACTGCAGGCCACCAACGACGAAACAGGCTTGCTCAATCAGCAGCTGCGCGTGCGTGGTGATGAACTGGAACAACTCAACACTGATCTTGAAAACATCCAGCGCTCTCTCAACCAAGGCATGGTCATTGTCGATCAGGACCTGCGTGTCACACTTTTTTCACCCCTTGCCGTGAGAGTCTTCGGTCTGGTGGCCGCGGACATTGGTCATCCCTTGATCGGCATCCCCACCACGGTGCCCATCCAGGGCCTGCGCGAGGCGCTTCTCTCCGTCGTGCATGAAGGACGCTCCTGCAATCTGCAGGCCCTCAGTGAGGAGAACTCCTATTGGCTCCAACTGATGCCCTATCGCAACAGCGAGTCGCAAATTCTTGGCGCCATCATGACGATGACGGACATCTCAGAACTTGTGGCCCTGCGCAGTGTTGCGGAAGCTTCTCTTCTGGAATTCGAGAGTCTCACCAATGCCCTCGATCTCGCCGTGTGGAAGCGTGATCTGCTCAGTCAAAAGATCCTCTATGTCAGCGCCCGCATTGAGGAGATCACCGGCTGGAAGGCCTCAGAGGTGACCGGGCTGCCCGATCTTCTCGACTCGGCCATTGTGCCCGCGGATCGCGCCGTCGTCTTTGCGGCTCGCGAGGCGGGGCAGGCGGGCTGGGATGTCACCTACGACCTCACGCGGCGGGATGGCAGCCGCCGAAGGATGCGAGAGGTGGCGATTCCACTGGAGGATGCCAGGAGCGATCATGCCGTGGTCGGCACCTTGACCGACATCACCGCCCAGCGGCAACAGGCGCTCGACTTGGCGTTTCTTCGGGAGTCGCTGCAAACCTTGCTCAAGGACGACCCCCAACCGATGGCGCTGGTGGACGGCGCGCTGCGGGTGGTCCTGATCAATGGGGCCTTTGCGCGGACCCTCAGGGTGTCGGCTGAGGAGGTGGCGGAGGCGTCGCTGGACGCGTTCGTGGACCGGCTGGTGCCGCTGGCTCCTGTCAACGGCGACCCGCGGCTCTCGCTGATGGACGCCCTGCGGTCCGTGGCGCAACAAGCCAAAACGCGAACCATCCCCCTGGAGCGGGTGGTGGTGGCCCTGGCTTCCGGCGAGCGGGCGACGGACGCGATGCCCACGGAAACGTCGATCGCGCCAGCCCCGCCGGAGCAGCTCACCCTGGAGGTGATCCCCATCCCTTGCGACCCTGAGGCCCCGGGGTTGCTGCTGCGCTTGAT
The DNA here is from genome assembly GCA_964455575.1 of uncultured Cyanobium sp. Taxonomy (GTDB): domain Bacteria; phylum Cyanobacteriota; class Cyanobacteriia; order PCC-6307; family Cyanobiaceae; genus Cyanobium. The sequence goes on from CAYVWU010000209.1 coordinate 3,041, forward strand.
GGACCAGGAGCCGGATCAGGGGCAATCCAGCAGCACCCCGCCTGCCGGCGTCTGATCCGGGAGCGCGACCGGCGCGGTGAACTGGCGCCAGCTGACGTCGGGCGACTGGCGAAAGACCTGTGGCGCCGCCAACACGGCGGAGGTCATCAAGCTGGTCAGGAGGGTCACCAGCACCCCCTCCCGCAGGGCGCGGCGGCCCCAGCCCCGAACCGCGGGGGCTGGCCGGCCGCGGTCGCTGAGCGGATGGCCCGCGGCGCCAGGAAAGGAGCGTCCCAGAGCTCTGCCGGCGCGAGGGGAGCGCAGGCCCAAGGCCCCTGGCCGGGAGAAGCGGGGGAGGTGCAGGGCGCGGGACAGCTTGGTGGCCATGGCGACGCCAAAAAGTGGCTTCATTTTGCCTTGTTTCGGCCGCTTGGCGGCGTGGCGAGCGTCACAGAGCGGTCGCGGCTCCCCCGACTCGCGGCCGACCGCCACGGCCCATAACGTGGCCTTTCGTGAAGCGTCCGGAGACGGTGAGCAACTCATCTTTGCCCAATTCGCGAGATCTCTCGCGCTATCTGGAGGCCCGGGGCGAGCTCGGCAAGCCCTGGATGTGGCACCTGCTGCGGTTGGCGAAGCTGCGGGAAAGCAAAGACAGCTTGGCCCCGGAGGAGTACATGCGCCGCTTGCAGGAGGCCCATGCCGACCTGATGCGCCTGGGAGAGTTCTGGAAGGGACGGGAGCGGGAGGTGTTCGGCGGGGCCTACGCGCCCTCCACCGTTCTCGAACCCCTCCCTGGATCGCCCGAGGATCGATGAGCGCGCCCCCGCTGACGCGTCACCGCTACGGCATGGCGCCCGTGATTCGCTTCACCCTCCTGGCGCTCTATGCCGCCCTGGTGCTCCCCCTGCCGCTGCTGGCGCCAACGGCCCTGCAGCCCTGGCTGTGGGGGGCGCTCGTCGTCGGGTGGGTTGTGGTGATGGCCCTCACGAGCGAGGCCGTGATCGTGGACGACGAGGGGCTGGAGGTGGGGCACCCGCCCTGGTGCGCCTGGTTGCTGCGGCGGGGCTGGACGCTCGCCTGGAGCCAGGTTGAAGGCCTCACCCCGGTGGCCACGAGCCAAGGGGGGCGTGTGTTCTACGTGCGCACGCGGGGCGAGGGGCGGGCCTGGCTGCTTCCCCAGCGGGTGGAGCGTTTCGAGGAGTTCCTGGCCCGCGTTCAGGAGCTCGGCGGGGTGGACACCAGCGCCGTCGGGCGGATCTCTCCCCCCTGGACCTACCAGCTTCTCGCGGGGATGAGCGTCGTCATGCTCCTCGGAGAGGGAGCCTGGCTGGTGGCTCACCCCTGACTGTGGACCTGAAACGGGGGCTCCGGCGCCGAGCCCCGTGCAGCGGTGGAAGCCTCAGCCCAGGCGGCTGCCATTGGTTTGGGGGAGCAGCACTGACCCCTTGGCCGGCACGGGATCATCTGTTTCCGGGAGGGTGTCGAGGCTGAAGCGGTAGCCCTGCTGGCGCATGGTTTCGATGCCACCACCCTCCCCCAGGCCAGCCTGTTCCAACTTGCGACGCAGGGTGAGCACCTGGGTGTCGACGGAGCGGGGGCCGCCGCTGAAGGGGGGCCAGGCCATGCGCAGCAGTTCCTGGCGGCTGCGCACCACGCCCGGAGGCA
>CAYVWU010000210.1:0-4668 GCA_964455575.1 uncultured Cyanobium sp.
CGCTGCAGCTGACCATCGGCTTCGGGTTCGGCTCCCTGGCCCTGATCGGCGATGCCCTCCACAACCTGGGGGATGTGGTGGGGTTGGCGCTGGGTTGGGGGGCGGAGCAGCTCAGCCGACGTCCGCCGGCGGGTCGGTTCACCTACGGCTACGGCCGCGGCACCCAGATGGCTTCCCTGATCAACGGGGTGCTGATCTTCTCCGCCGGCGTGGTCGTGGTGGTGGAGGCGATTCAGCGCTTGTTCGCGCCGGTGCCGCTGATCGCCGGGCCGGTGGCCTGGGCCGCCGCGGCGGGCATCGTCATCAACCTGCTGTCGGCGCGCCTCTTCGGGCACGACCATCACCATGACCTCAACCAGCGGGCGGCGGTCCTGCACCTGCTCACGGATGCGGCGGTGTCGGTGGCGGTGCTGGTCAGCGCCCTGGTGGTGGGGGCGACCGGTTGGCTGTGGCTGGATGCCGTCACGGCCATCGGGGTGGGCACCGCGGTGATCGGCAGCGCCTGGGGGCTGTTGCGGGAGGCGATCGCCCTGAACCTCGATGCCGCCCCGCGCCATGTGGACCTGGCGCGGGTGGAGCAGGCCCTGGCCACCTTGCCCGGCGTGCGCGCGGTGGAGGAGCTGCACGTGTGGGGGCTCAGCACCTCGCGCACGGCCCTCACCGCCCATCTCCGGGTGGGTGCCGCGGCCAGTGCCAGTGCAGCGGAGAACGGCGCGAACGGAGCGTCGGAGGAGCTTCTCGCCATGGCGCGGCAGCGCCTGGAGGCGCTCGGGATTCGCAAGAGCACGCTGCAGCTCGACACCGATGGCCCTGGCCCGTCGGACGGGCCGACCGAGGTCAGGAGCCGAGACGCAACAGTTTCAACGACGCCAACACCAGCACCAGAGCCAGGCAACGCCGCATCCAGCTGATCGGCCAATGGCGGCTGCCGAGCCTGGATCCCAGGAGGCCCCCCAGCATGACTCCGGGAAGCCAAAGGACGTGTTCGGGATCCAAAATGGTTGTCAGTGCCGCGGGGCGGCCGAGGAGCAGGCCGGTCAGACCGGAGATGGAGTTGACCAGGATGAACAGGACCGACGTGGCGGCGGCCTGGCGGGTTGTGCACCAACGGCAGAGCAACAGCACCGGGGTCAGGAACACTCCGCCTCCCGTCCCGGTGAGCCCCGCGAGAAGGCCTAACAGTCCCCCCGTGGCGACCAAAAGCGGGAGGCTGGCCCTTTGCAGGTTGGGAGGATCGTGGCTTTCCCGGCCCAACCGCCAGGCGGAGAACAGCAGCACCACGCCCACCAGGCGCTGAAACCAGAGCGCGGGCAGGTTGAGCCAGCCGCCGAGGAAGGCAGCGGGCACCGACAACAAGTAGACGGGCCAGAGGGCACGCCAGGGAAGGTGTCCAGCGCGAAGGAAGTGCCAACAGCCGATGCAGGCCACCAGCGTGTTGAGGGCCAGGGCGAGGGGCTTGATGGTGTCGGGCGCCATTCCGGCCAAGGCCAGGAGGGCGATGTATCCCGATGCGCCGGCATGGCCGACGGAGGCATAGAGGAAGGCCACAGCGGCCAGCCCCAAACCAAGCGCCAGGTCAGCGGTCGTCACAGCCAGTGGAGGGGGTAGGGCATGGCGCCGGGCACCCAGCGGCTGAAGGCCCAGGCCAGCAGCACGAGGAGAAGCGAGCCGCTGAGCACGGGGAAGAGGAGGAACGGCCAGCCCACTCCCAGAAACACCGCCAGGAAGGCCAGACCGCCAGCGGGGGGGTGAAGACAGCGGAAGGCTTGGCCCAGGAGGATCGTGAGGGCCACGGCCAGGGCCAGCACGAGCGGTCCCCGGCCGAGCTGGGAGGACAGTCCCACACCGATGACACCACCGAGCAGGTTGCCGAGCACCACGTTGCGGGGCTGCGCCAACGGGCTCCGGGGGTAGCCGAAGAGCAGCACCGAGGAGGCGCCGAGTGGCGCGGCGATCACCAGCTGGCCAGTCCAGACCGTGAACAGGGCCAGGAGCCCGACGGCGGCCAGACCGCCGAGGGAGGTGACCCCGATCTGGGAGCGGGAAAATCGCGGTTGCACCCGCCGCCCCCGGCGACGCTCACGGCGTTGGAGGACGGCGGCGTGTCGGAGCAGCCGCAGGGCGTGTTTCGTCGAGCGGGCGGGGCGGCGGCTCATGGCGCCCACCACCGCCCGAGGCAGCCGGAGGAGCAGCCGGGGCGGTCAGTCGCGGCCGCAGCGGCATTTGCCCCCTTTCCACTTGGAGCATTTCTGTTTGCGGCATCCCTTCTTCTTCTGGTGCCGAGGCGATGGGGCTGCGGGCAGGCCACCGAGACAGGCGGCGGGAGTGGCGGCCATGGGTGCGGGCGCGGGAGGGAGATGAAAACGCTAGAGAGTGTTGACGGGCAGAGAAGGGGGCGACGGCGTCGTGAACCTCCGCTTGTCAAAAAAGGCACGCGCTGGTGTGCGGCGCGCGGGCTCGCCCCAGAGCAGGGGTCGAGAACCGTTAGCTTGCCCGCCGCCTTTCCGCCCGTTCCCAACGGCCCCACGCTCCCATGGACACCCAACTGGACCGAGCTGTCGCCGCTGAAGGCGCGATTCCCACCGGGCCGGCGGGGCGGGCGATGGCGCAACCCATGGAGGAGAGCCTGCTGGAGGGTCTGCAGGAGCATTTGACCTTGGAGCGGCGGGCGAGTGTGGCCTACTGGGCGATGGCGCTCTGGGCCGCTGAGCGGGAGCTGCGCGGTTTCGCTCATTACTTCAAGCAGGAAAGCGCCAATGAACAGGCCCATGCGGCCCTGGTCGCCGACTATCTTCTCGCGCGCGGCCAGACGGTGACATTGGGAGATGTGCCCCGTCCGCGGCAGCAATGGAGTGGCTTGGAGCAGCTCTTCCGCACGGTGTTTCAGATGGAGGTGGATGTCACCACCTCGCTGCAGCAGCTCTACGGCATGGCGGAACGGGCGGGGGATCTGCGCAGCACGGTGTTTCTGGATCCGATCGTGCAGGCGCAGATCGCCGCGGAGCATGAGGCGGCCCATCTGTTGGGGCGCGTGCGTTTCGCCCAACAGGATCCCGCCGCGCTGTTGGTGCTGGATGGGGAATTGAGCCGCGAGGAGCACGCGCCGGCGTCGATGGCCTGAGCGGAGCGGCGGCAAGTTCAGACGGTGGCCAGGCGGCGCTCAGGCGGTGAGGGAACGGCGCGTGAGTTCCTGCAGGAAGGCCTGGCTGAGGGGGTCGTGCAGGAGGCCGCCGTGCGTCATGGCGCGCGCCGCCCGCTGCAGCTCCAGGCGTCTGGAGAGCACCTGAACCTGCTCGCTGGCCAGGCGCGTGCGCAGGGAGTCCTCCTGGCAGAGGGCCTGTTGGGCGTGGAGCTGCCGCCAGCGCTCGCGCAGGCTCAGCATTTCGCGACAAAGACTGCCTACGAGCGTGTCGGCCTGAGCCATGACCTGCGAGGAAGCGGTGGAGCCACCGTAGAAGACCTTCCCCCTCTCTTGCAAGCGATTCTCAATTGCAACAGAAGGGCTCTTGTTATCTCCGGGCGGCAATCTGGGTCGAGGCGGGCGCAGTCCTCATGACCCCTCTCTCCCCCTGGATCCGGCCGCCCGCCCGTTGGGCGGATCGGCAGCGCCGACGTCGACGTTCGCCGCTCCTGCGGCTGCTGGACCACTCCTTTCGCCTGCGCCTGCTGTTGGCGGCCCTGGCGGCCCTGGTGGCCCTTGGCGGGGTGAACCGCTACGCGCTCTGTCGCGATCGCGCTTTCGCGCCGGGGTGCTTGTGGCAGGACGCCGGTGGGGTGGTGGAGGTGGCCAACCTGGAGGCGTTCAGCATTCTGACGGCGGCGTTTCTCTATGTCTTGGAGGGTGCCAAGCGGCGCCAGCGGGACCACCTGGAGGCCCATCAGGTGCTGCTGGCCTGCCGGCAGGCCGGGGTGCGCTACGCGCCCGCCCGCAACGATGCCCTGGAGATGCTCTGCGCCGCTGGCCTGGAGTTCAACGGCTGGGATCTGAGCGGTCTGGACCTCGATCAGATCCAGGTGTCCGGCGCCCAGTGGCATGGGGCGTCGCTGGCGGGCAGCACGCTGCGGGGAGCTGACCTGCGCCGGGCGGATCTGGGGGAGGCCGATCTGCGGGGCTGCGACCTGAGCGGGGCGGATCTGCGGGGCGCCGATCTGCGGGGCGCGGAGTTGAGCGGCGCGACGTTGCGGGACCTCCGCTGGGATGAGCAGACGCAATGGCCCGGCGCCACCCCGGAGGAGGCCGGCAAGCCGCCGCAGAGGGCTTGACTCTCCAGCAACTGGAGACTCCATTCTGGTGGTGTCGTCGTCCTGTCCTTCCGTGTTTCGTTCTGCCCTTGGCGCTCTGGCGCTGGTCGCCGCGCTGGCGCCCGCCGCGCGGGCCCAGATGGAGCCCGCTGATCCCCACCAGCACCACCTCCATCACCTCCACAAGGCGCCTCCCGCTGAGCCCGGCCGTCCGAGCGATCCCAGCGCCCATGCCCACCACGCCCACGAGGTCGGCCCGCCCGGGCGCACCTACGACCTGCGCTGGCTCGATGGCATGGTGCAGCACCACACGGGCGCGTTGAGGATGAGCGAATACGTGTTCGACATCGGCGTGCCGGGGGTGGGAGCGTTGGCGAAGGAGATCTGGCGCGATCAGGCCCAGGAGATCAAGGCGATGGGGCAGTG
>CAYVWU010000211.1:0-4658 GCA_964455575.1 uncultured Cyanobium sp.
GGGAAGTCGCTCTGCTGGCAGGTGCCGGCCCTCTGCCTGCAGGGGCTCACGGTGGTGATCACCCCCTTGATCGCCCTGATGGACGACCAGGTGGAGGGGTTGCGGCAGCTGGGCGTGGCCGCGGGCGCCCTTCACTCCGCCCTCCCCCCGGAGGAGGCCGCCGCCACCTGGGCCGCCCTGGGGCGGGGGGAGCTGAAGCTCCTCTACATCTCCCCGGAGCGCTTGTTCAGCGGCGATGGCGCCCGGCTCCTGGAGGGTCTGCCCAGGCCCCCGGCGCTCTTCGCCATCGATGAGGCCCATTGCCTGTCGCAGTGGGGCCACGACTTCCGCCCCGACTACCTGGAGTTGGGTCAGCTGGCGGAGCGCTTCCCCGCCGTGCCCCGCCTCGCCCTCACCGCCACCGCCGATCTCCGCACCCGGGAGGACATCGCCCGCCGCCTGCGGCTGCCGCCCGAGGGCACTTTCGTGGCCAGTTTCAACCGGGCGAACATCCGCTACTGGGTCCTTCCCAAGGAGGAGCCGCGCCGCCAGCTGCTGGCCTTCCTCGCCGAGCATCGGGAGGAGGCGGGCATCGTCTATGCCCGCTCCCGCAAGCGGGTGGAGCAGGTGGCGGCGCTGTTGCAGGCGGAAGGGATCGACGCTCTGGCCTATCACGCCGGTTTGGAACCCGAGCGGCGCGCGGCGGCGCTGCGGCGCTTCCGGGGGGGCGGCCCGGTGGTGGTGGTGGCCACGATCGCCTTCGGGATGGGCATCAACCGCCCCGATGTGCGCTTCGTCGCCCACATCGATCTGCCCAAGAGCCTGGAGGCCTACTACCAGGAGACGGGCCGGGCGGGACGGGATGGCCTGCCGGCCGTGGCCTGGATGATCCATGGCGGCGGCGATGGCGTGCAGCTGCGGCAGTGGATCGAGGAGTCGAGCGCCAGTGAGGAGCAGAAGCGGGTGGAGCGGGGCAAGCTCGACGCCCTGATCCAGTTCGCCGAGGCCGCCACCTGCCGCCGCCAGCTGCTGCTGGCCCACCTCGGCGAAACCTTGCCCGCCCCCTGCGGCAACTGCGATGGCTGCCTGGATCCGCGGCCGGGCGTGGAGGTGACCGAGCCGGCGCGCAAGGCGCTCTCGGCGGTGCACCGCACGGGCCACCGCTTCGGGGCCGCCCATCTGGTGGATGTGCTGCTGGGGGCGGACACGGCCCGGATCCGCGAGCTCGGCCACCACACCCTCAGCGTCCATGGCATCGGCAAAGAGCTGGATCGCGGCCAGTGGCGGAGCCTGTTCCGGCAGCTGGTGAGCCTCGGCTATCTGATCAGTGACCCCGAGGCGCGGGGCGGGCTGCGCTTTGGTCCGGAGGCCCTGGTGCGGCCGCTGCTGCGGGGGGAGGCGTCCTTGAGCGTGCCGCTGCCGCCGCCGGGTCGCGAGCGGCGGCAGGCGACCGCCCGCTCCGCCGGTGGCCTGGGAGCTGGTGGCTCGGGCCCGGGGAGCTCCGGCGCCGGGGTTGGCGTCGCCGATCTCTCCGAGGAGGAGGCCGCCCGCTTCGCCGCCTTGAAGCGTTGGCGACTGGAGCAGGCGCGGCAGCAGGGCGTGCCCCCGTATGTGGTGTTTCACGACCGCACGCTGCTGGAGCTGGCCTGCCTCCAGCCGACTGACCTCGACGCCCTGGCGACGGTGAGCGGGGTGGGTCGGGCGAAACTGGAGCGCTACGGCGCCGATCTGCTGGCCATGCTCTCCTCTCAGGCTTCCCCTTCGCCCCTGGACGCTTGAGCGCCATGGCGATCGTCCGGGCCGACAACCTCAGCAAGCAGTTCCGGGTGGCCGACAAGCAGCCCGGACTGGGCGGCACCCTGCGCCATTTCGTCCAGCGCCGCTGGCGCACGGTGGCCGCCGTGCGGGAGGTGAGCTTCACGATCGAACCCGGCGAGCGGGTGGGCTTCCTCGGCCCGAATGGCGCCGGCAAGACCACCACCTTGAAGATGCTCAGCGGCCTGATCCACCCCAGCGGCGGCCGGGCGGAGGTGGCGGGCTTCGAGCCGCGCCGGCGCCAGCGGCGGTTCCTGGAGGCCATCACCCTGGTGATGGGCCAGAAGCAGCAGCTGCTCTGGGATCTGCCCCCCCTCGACAGCCTGCTGCTCAACGCCGCCGTCTACGGCATCGACGACGGCGAGGCCCGGCGCCGGATCGCGGAGCTGGCGGAGATGCTGGAGCTGGGGCCGGAGCTCACCCGCCCGGTGCGCAAGCTCTCCCTGGGGGAGCGGATGAAGGCGGAACTGATGGCGGCGCTGCTCCATCGGCCGCGGGTGTTGTTTCTCGATGAGCCCACCCTCGGCCTGGACATCAACGCCCAGGCGCGGGTGCGGGAGTTTCTGGAGGCCTACAACCGCCGCCATGGCGCCACCCTGCTCCTCACCAGCCACTACATGGCGGACATCACGGCCCTGTGCCCGCGCGTGCTGCTGATCCATCAGGGGCGTCTGTTTCATGACGGCAGCCTGGAGGATCTGGCCAGCCGGCTGGCGCCCTGCCGGGAGGTGCGGCTGGAGCTGCGCGATCCGGTGCCCGTGGAGACCCTGGCGGCGTTCGGGGAGGTGCAGCAGCTGCAGGGGCGCCAGGTGCGGCTGCTGATCCCGCGCGGCCAGCTCACGGGCCAGGTGGCGCGGCTGCTGGCGGAGCTGGCGGTGGAGGATCTGGAGGTGCGGGATCCGCCGATCGAGGACCTCATCGGCCAGGTGTTTCGCCAGGGTGAGGTGCGTTCCGGTGAGGTCGGCTCGGGTGAAGTGCGACCGGGAGCGTTGGCATGAGGAGGGTGTTGTGAGGAAGCTGGGGCGCCTGGCCCGGGTGGCGCGGGTGCTGCTGGCCACCCAGTACGCCCATATGCTCGAGTACCGGGCGGAGATTGCCCTGTGGGCGCTGTCGGGGCTGGTGCCCCTGTTGATGATGAGCCTGTGGATTCATCAGGCCGACATGGGCGCTGGCCCCAGCGGGAGCGGCGCGGCGGTGGGGGGCCTGAGCCGGGTGGAGCTGGCGCGCTATTTCATCAGCGCCTTCATCGTGCGCCAGTTCACGGTCGCCTGGGTGGTGTTCGCCTTTGAGGAGGACGCCCTCCAGGGTCGCCTCTCCCCCATGCTCCTGCAGCCCCTCCATCCCCTCTGGCGCTATCTCACCTCCCACCTGGCGGAGCAGGCCACCCGCCTGCCGTTCGTGGCCTGCCTGGCGGGACTCTTCCTGCTGCTGGTGCCCTGGGCGGCCTGGTGGCCCACGCCGGGGCGGCTGGCGTTGGCGGTGCTGGCCACGGTCCTGGCCTTTGCTGTGAATTTCCTCGTGCAGTGCCTGATCGCCGTGCTCTGTTTCTGGAGCGAGCGGGCCAGCGCCCTGGAGCGCCTGCACACCCTGGCGATGCTCTTCCTCTCCGGGCTGATGGCGCCCCTGGAGCTGTTCCCGCCGGCGGTGCGCCAGGCGGCGCAGTGGACGCCCTTCCCCTGGATCATCCACTTCCCCGCCCGGCTGCTGGCGGGGGCGGAGCTGGACGCGGCGGGGGGCTTCGCCGCGCTGGTGGGCTGGCTGGCGCTGCTGCTGCCGCTCACCCTCCTGCTCTGGCGGGCGGGCGTGCGCCGCTACGCGGCGATGGGGGCCTGATGGGGCGCTATCTCAAAACGTTGCGGCGGTTCTGGGGCACGGCCCTGGCCAGCCAGACGGAATATCAGGCCAACCTGCTGTTCGACCTGCTGGCGATGGCCGGCAACCTCGCCGGCAGCCTGTTCATGATCGGGCTGTTTTTTCAGGGCGGGCGAGGGCTGGGGGGCTGGACCTGGCCCGAGGCCCTGGTGGTGCTGGGGGTCTACACGCTGCTGGATGGGGTGTCCAGCACGCTGCTGCGCCCCAATCTCAGCCGCATCGTCACCCAGGTGCAGGAGGGCACGTTGGATTTCGTGCTGCTCAAGCCGATCGACAGCCAGTTCTGGCTCTCGGCCCGCACCTTCGCCCTGGGGGGCCTGCCGGAGATCGGGGCGGGGCTGCTGCTGATGGCCTGGGCCGCCCGGGCCGCGGGGGGCCGCCCCTCCCTGGCGGCGGTGGCGGCGGCGATCGTGCTGCTCCTCACCAGCCTGACGATCCTCTACAGCCTCTGGTTTGTGCTGGCCACCACCAGCATCTGGTTTGTGAAGACCTGGAACGCCACGGAGGTGCTGCGAGCCACGCTCACCGCCGGCCGCTATCCGATCACGGCCTATCCGCAAACCCTGCGGGTGCTCTTCACCGTGGTGATCCCGGTGGCGTTCCTCACCACCGTGCCGGCGGAGGCGATCCTGGGGCGCCCCTCCTGGCCGTGGCTGCTGGGGGGCGCCGGAATGGCGGTGCTCTTCTTCGCCCTCAGCCGGGCGTTCTGGCAGCTGGCCCTGCGCTTCCACACCTCCGCCTCCAGTTGAGGGGCTTCACCTGGCGGTGGGCTTTCAGGCGAGGGCTGACCAGGCCTCCGGCGTCAGGAAGGTTTCCACGGGCCGGGGGCCCGCGAGCCGCTGCTCCTGGAGGGGGTTGAGGGGGCCGGCGAGAAGTTCGGCCGCCGCGATCACCGCCCCTTCCGGCAGGGCGGGGCGATCGGGATCAAAGGCGGTGGGGTGGGTGACGCTGCTGGAGAAGCCGCGAAAGATCAGCAGCTCGAAGGGTTCCTC
>CAYVWU010000212.1:0-4639 GCA_964455575.1 uncultured Cyanobium sp.
GAAGGGCTGGGCCAGGGCCACGGTGTGGAGGACGGCGGGGCTGTCGCTGGGGCTGAGGGACATCGCGGGGGCCGGGGCGCAGCGGGCAGGAGCAAATTAGCCCTGAGCTGGCCGGGGCCACAGGACGCCACCGTGCCGTGGGACGGGATGCGCCCTCCGTCGGATGGAGGGACACGGAGGAGGATCAACGGTCCTCCGCGTCGCATCGCCCACCCCCGGGTCCCAACCGGCCGAACGCCTGGACCGCGCCCGCTCCCCGTTCCGCCGGCCTCCGGTAGGTTCAAGCTCGCCCGGTGCCGCGCCGCCCCGGCCGCGCCAGCCTCTCGCCACACCTTTTGATGGCCTTGCAACCCCCTTTCACCCCTGCCGGGCTGACCAGGCTCACACGATTCACCAGCCTGGGCGTGTTGGCCAGCGGCCTGACCGCCCTGGCCTCGGTGGCCGCCGTGGGCGCGCCCCAGCCCGCCTGCGCCGCCGATCCCTACCCCGAGGCTGTGGCCTTCTCCCGCACAGCGGCCAAAGCCGTGCTCAACCAGGATGGCCGCGAAAGCTGCCTGCGCGGCAAGCTCACCAAGGCCCTGCTGAAGCTCTCCGACAGCTGTGACGCCACAGGCCAGCGCAACGCCCTCTGCACCCTGGCGTCCAAGGCGGTCGTGGAAACGCCCATGAGCCTCACCTTCATGGAAGACACCTCTCGTAAGCTCCTCGATCTGAGCAACGGCAAGTGATCCAGCGGCGGCCTCTGCCCCGGGGTCAGAGCGTAGCGGGGGCGCCGGCCAGACGGTTCAGACAGGCCGCCGACGAGTTCCTGGATGCTGCGTCCGTCACCGACGGCGACGGCGGCAGGGGGTCGAGGGTCAACGGTGGGGCGCAATGGACAAGGTTGGCGGGATACCCCTGGGGAATGAAGCCACGACCCGCGTCCTCTGCCGCGAGCGCCGCGACCAATCGGAACCCGCCGCCGCGCCCAAGAGCGGCAGGGGCAACGCCACAGGCGCCACAGCGCTCGCGTAACGCGTTCCAGCCGTGAAGGAGGGGCTCACCTCAATCTGATCGTTGAGATCGGTCAAGGCTTGGCTGAGATCCAACACTTGATGGGCGAGCGAGTCGAGAGCGTGGGCAAACAGCGGGCCATAGAGAGGATCCCAACCCGCTCCGAGTTGATTGAACATCTGGAGGGCCAATACTGACGCCTGGGCATCATTCCCCCACCAGTCCAGCTGACCGAGGGGCGGCGGAAGCAGAAGCGAGGAGAGCAAGGATCTCAATAGGTTGAATAGAGCTGTCATCCTGTGCATTGGTGTCTGCCGGCTCCTCCCCGCATCCGCTTGGAAGAACAGATCGACCCTCCATCCTGCTGGTGAAGGCAGCGCCACGGAAGCGGAGCCCTCAAAAGCGTCGCCTGGCTTCAGAACGAATCCCTGTCCCCCAGCAGGCGCGGCCCGGGCGAGCGAAAGATCATCCCCATCACCAATAGTGGCCTTTGGGGAGATATCAATCGCATCGTCAAAAACCAAACGTTCTTCAGCCGTGAACAAGGCGGTGTTCTTGACCGCCCAGGAGGGCGTGATGGCCTGCTGATCCGTGAGGGTTCCAGCAGGGGCGCGCACACCGCTCAGGACAAGATTGGCCGAGTCAAGATGAAGAGCAAAAGAAGAGATGTTGTCGCCCCCATCCCATCCCACGATTCGGTCAGGGCCATTGATTTCCATAAGGAGACAACCAGACCCCGATGCCCTGGCTGACAGCGTTACATGCTGCCAGAACGTGTAGGCCTCGCCAGGATTGAGGAGCATGGCTTCGAATCGATATCGCGGTCGTGATGCAAGACCAGCAGATCATCCACATCTCCATAACTCTCGTTTGTCGATGAACCGATGCGTTCAATCCAATGCCGCCCCAACCAATCGTCTATCCAATGGGAAGCCACCACAGCCGATGGGCGACCATTGGCCACGGTCCAAAAAAGATGCACCTGCCGACCGGAATCAGGCCAAACCGGGACCGGCAGTTCCGGGACCGGCAGTTCCGTGACCGCCCGATCCGGAGCTTGGATCCGAAAAGCGGCAAAGAAGGGAATATCCTTTGTTTCCATCGCGGGCCACCGGCGAGGAGGACCCGAGTCAAGGTGGACCATCAGACGACCCGAACCAGCCAGTCGCCCCAATCACACGAGGCAGTGAATAGATAATCAATGCCTGAAGACTTCAGCATGTCATCTGGGCCATAGCGCTGCGCTTCACCGCATCCAACCGGAAAGGGGGCCCGGCATAGGGACGCCACTGTCCAGACAGACATCGAGGTCCACCCCATAATTTTCTCCTGGCTCCAGGGAGAGGTTCATCTCCATACACAGGCCCGCATTGAGACATGCGCGAGGACCGCGCAACAACGGTTGTGGGATGGGTCGTCGTGGAAAGGTGTCCATTGAGGCGGGGCTCTCCAGCCAATCGCGACGACCTCTCGCCCTCACCTCAACCGCCCCCGCCCGTCGCCCCTCCAGCCCCGGGCGCCGCCGCCGGTGGCTTGCTCTCCGGCTTGATCTTCAGCACCGGCCGGCAGGCCAGGGTCACCTCCGCGGCGGCCTGATCGATCGGGTCCCGGCGGGCCAGGCTGTTGGTCGGGGCCTCCACCGCCAGGTTGCGAATGCTCCAGAGCACGTCCTTGCAGCGGGCGGGCAGGCGGGGGTGATCCAGGAGGGGATCCGCCTGGCGGCGCGCTTCGGCGCAACGCTCCGGGCTGTTGTCGCGTCCGCAGGCCAGAGTGGTGAGCTGCAGGGCGCGAAAGACGCTGGCGGGCGGGAAGACGTCCGGGGGGAAGGTGGCGGGCGGCGCGGCCTGGAGGGGCTGGGCCAGGGTGCAAGAGAGGGCGGTGAGGGGAAGGAGCCAGGCCCGGGAGATCCAGGTCCGGGAGATCCAATTCCGGGAGATCCAGGTCCGGGAGATCCAGGTCCGGGAGATCCAGGTCCGGGAGATCCAGTCCAACCGTGCCAACGCCATCGGCCCAACGCGGAATGCTGTTGTCACTTTGGGAGTGGCAGCGCCCCGGGGAGCCCCCGGCGCAGACGGTGTTGCTGCTGGATCCAACGGGCGCGGACCAGCGGACCGCTCCAGGGGGCGGTGAGCGCCAGGGTGCGGCGCAGGAGGCCGACCTGACGCAGGAGGGCCCCCAACCCCGCCTCCCGCGCCTGCAACCCCTGCAGCAGGCGGATTTCCGGCAGCCGCGCGGCCGCCACGCGCGGCAGACAGCCATCGATATCCCCATGCAGGTCGCGGGTGGAGGAACCCGCCAACGCGCTGTCCCGGCCTGCCGCCAAGGGCCCGAGCAACCGGGCCGCCACCAGGGCATCCCGCAGAGCCATGTTGATCCCCTGGGCCCGCACCGGACTCATGGGGTGGGCGGCATCTCCCAACAAAAGCAGCCCGGGGCGATGCCAGACCGGCGCCCACCCCACCCGCACAGGGAAACGCTGCGGTCCCTCGATCGCGGCGGTAGGCACGGTCCGCATCAGCGCCGCCGCCGCCGCAGGCAACACCGCGGCCCAGGCCTCCCGCCAGCCGGTGGCGTCCGCGGGCAGGGCGCCCCCCGCCTCCGCCACCCAGCCCAGGCGCAGGGCCCCGTCGCTGGCCTCCGCGAACAGGGCAAAGCTGACGCCGGCCCCCACCACCGTGAGGAAGCGCCCCGCCAGCCAGCGGGCCAGCGGGGCCACCGCGGGACCGGACAGGCGAAACCACATCACCGGCTCACCGTCCGAATCGCCTCCACGAGCCAGAGCGCTCTCCCCCTGCGCCTCTCCCTCACACACCCCCTCCCTCTCCTTGCCGCTCTCCCTTCCACGCGCCGCCGCCAGCTCCTTGTGCGCCTCCAGCTCCGCCTCGCCCGCCAGATCCAGCCTCGCCAACCGCCGCAGCAGCGACGACCGCCCATCGCAAGCCACCACCAGATCCGCCGCCAACGCCCGGCCATCCGCCAACACCACCCCCGCCACCCGCGCCGCCACGCCGGCAGCGCCTGCGCCACGCTCCGCCGGATCCGCCCCGGGCACCCCGAGGAGGCCCCGCACCGCCACCCCCTCCAGCACCTCAGCCCCCACCTGACCCTCCAGCTCCGCCCGCAGATGGGCCAGCAGCGAGGGCTGCTCCACCAGCCAGCACCCCCGATCCCCCGCCAGGGGCTCCGCCGCCGTGAACAAGGAGCGCCCGTCCAAGGCCACCGCCCAGCCGGCCAGGGGACGATGGCGCACGCTGGCGGGCAGGGGCCACAGCCCCAGGGCCTCCAAGGCCGCGAGCCCACTGGGCATCAAGCCTTCGCCGCGGTAGGGGCGCGGGGCTGCAGCGGCGGCCTGCTCCACCAGAGTGACGGCCCAGCCCGCCCGGGCCAGGGCCAGGGCCAGGGTGAACCCACAGGGCCCGCCCCCCACCACAACCACCCGAGGCCGCGACACAGGCTCGTCCCCTTCAGAACCGTCCGGCCTCAGGCATCGTGATCGCCATTGTCGCGGGTGCCGCTGCTGCCCGCCAGCCGCTCCTGCACGGAGGTGCCGGCGAGCAGCTCCTGCTTCTTGCTGTTCAGATAAGCCACCAACTCCTTCTGCAGCACCAGCAGCTCGCCGGTGCAGCCCCGGAAGGCGGCCCGATGA
>CAYVWU010000213.1:0-4612 GCA_964455575.1 uncultured Cyanobium sp.
TGATGGCGCGGGTGTTTCACCGCTCCAGCGGCCGGGCCTGGCGGTTGCGGCAACAGAGCCAGGCCCTCTGGGACGCCTGGCTCGCTGAGTTGGAGGGGCGGGGTCATCGCCTTCCCCGTCGCCGTGGCCTGCTGTTGCTGGCGGCCACGCCCGAGGAGCTGGACCGGCAGGAGCGCCTCGCCGCCGATCGGGCGCGGCTGGGCCTCCCCCTGCAACGGCTCGACACCGCGACGCTGGAGGCCCTCCAGCCCGCCCTGCCCGGGCGCCCTCTCGGCGGCTTGCTCTCCCCTGAGGACGGCCAACTGGACCCCGGACCGGTGCTGGCGGCCCTCCTCAGCGAAGCCCGCCAGCGGGGGCTGGCCTGCCTGGCCCAGAGCGCCGTGGGGGTGGAGCGGGGCCGGGGGCCGGGGAGCCGCTGGCGGTTGCGCCTGGCGGGGGGGGAGGCGCTGGAAGCCGACTGGCTGGTGTTGGCCGCGGGGCTGGGCACCGGGCCGCTGCTGGCGGGGCTGGGCCTGGGGCAAGGCCTGGCCTTGACGTTGGAGCCCGTGCTGGGGCAGGCCCTGGAGCTGGAGTGGCTGCCGCGGGGCTCGCCGGGTGCTCCCTGCACCTGGCCGGGGGTGGTGGTGTGGCGCGGCATCAACCTGGTGCCCCGGCCGGATCCCGCGGGCGGCGGCAGGCGGCTGTGGCTGGGGGCGACCCTGGAGCCTGGCGACCGGGCGGCCGCGGCGGCCTTGGAGGATGTGCGCACCCTTGGCGGCGAGGCGCCGGCCTGGCTGCGGGAAGCCAAGGTGGTGCGCCGCTGGCAGGGGTTGCGCGGCAAGCCGGTGGGCCAGCCCGCCCCGGTGCATCTGGAGCCCGAGCCGGGGTTGCTGGTCGCCTGCGGGCACTATCGCAATGGCGTCCTGCTGGCGCCAGCGACGGCGGAGTGGGTGTGCGGGCGGATGGGCGGGTGAGCGGATGAGAGGGAAGCGGGAAGCGGGAAGCGGCGGGACGCATCGCAGCCCTGAGGATCGCCAACACCGACCAATCAGCGGATGGTCCGCTGGGTCAACCAAGCGCAAAGATTGCCAAAGGTTGGTGGGGAGCCAGGGAAACTCTGGATAGGGTGCGTTGATCAACCCTGCCGCCGGGTGACCATGACGCTACCGATTCCCCGCAGTGGCTTCATCACCGCCCAAGGCGGCTCAATCAGCAGCGCGCTGGACAGCGGCGACGCTCTGAGCCCCAGTCGTCAGGACAGCTACTACGAAAACCACGAAATCACAGGCATCGCGGGCATCCCAGCGGGGAAGGCGATTGAGGTTTCGCTGGAAGCGAGTTTTGACGCTTATCTCGAAATCATCGACGCCAACAGTGGCGTCATCGTGGCCGAAGATGACCAAGGGGGAACGGACAGCAACGCGCGGCTGACCTTCCTGCCCTCGCCAGGAGTCACCTACCTTGCCCGGGCGTCAGCCTATTTCGGGCGGGAAACGGGACCCTTCACGCTGCGGACGGGCTTGGTTGATCCGGCGGATCTTCAGGTCACAGTCGCGACGGCACCTTCTGCGACGAGCTTTGGCAGCAGCTTCGGGTTGTCTTGGACGATCAAGAACAACGGCCCCGGCGAAGCGAGTGGTGAGTTCCTTGACGCCATTTACCTCTCGACGGATAGCGCCTACGGCCCAGAAGACATTTTTCTCACTGACTATTGGCCCTATTCCTATAGCGATGCAGACAATCCCTACGTGCCATTGGCCGCCGGCAGCAGCCTAACCCGCAACACCACATTATCTGTCGAAAGCATTGGCGGCGCTGGTCTCTACTACTTGATCGTTCGCTCAGACTACCTCTCCAGCCAGGCAGAAATCAATGAGAACAACAATACCTTTGCTATTCCCGTCAACTTTGATCTCAATGGTCCCGACCTCCAGATCACCACAGCATCAACAACCACCAGCGCCAGCGTCGGAAGCAAAGTCAATGTTTCCTGGACGGTCAAGAACATCGGCCCCGCCCCTGCAAGCGGCGGCTGGAGCGACGAAATTTACTTGTCTGCAAATAATATTTATGATGACAACGACACCTACATCAGCAGCTTCTCCCCCCCAGCCCCAGGCTCCCTCGGGACCGGAGCCAGCTACAGCCTCACCAAATCCATTTCAATTCCGGACGTCAACAGCGCTGGTCAATATTTTCTCATTGTCCGCACCAACCCCTACGGCGGCGATCTCAACAAAAGCAACAACAACATTGCTCTTCCCATCAGCATCGATCTCAACGGGCCTGATCTTCAGCTCATGACGGCATCGGCGCCCGGCAGCGCCAGTGTCGGCAGCAACGTGAACGTCTCTTGGATCGTCAAAAACGTCGGTCCCGCTGCGACCAATAGTGGCTGGTGGGATGACATTTATTTATCCACAGACAACAATTATAGTTATGGCGATATTTATGTTGCCAGCTTCAACCAAGAAAATCTAACCCCCCTGGCCGCTGGCAGTTCCTACAGCATCAATAAAACCATCTCAATCCCTGGTGTCAGCAATGCTGGCCAATATTATCTCATCGTTCGCACCAACCCATACTCCGATCAAGGGGAACTCAGCAAAAGCAACAACGCTTTCTCCGTTCCCATCAGCATTGATCTCAATGGTCCAGACCTGCAGATCACGACGGCCTCAGCCCCCAGCAACGCCAGCGTTGGCGGAAACGCCAACATCTCCTGGTCGGTCAAGAATGTGGGGACGAGCACAGCCAACAACGATTGGTGGGACTATATTTATTTGTCAAGAGATGGGATTTACGATGGGAGTGATACGTACATAACAGCTTTCAGCGCAGCAGATTCATCTCCACTCGGCCCGAATAATTCCTATACCCTCAACAAATCCATTTCGATTCCTGGCGTCAGCAGCGCTGGTCAATATTATCTTATTTTTCGCACCAACCCTTATTCCGACCAGGGAGAGATCAGCAAGGCCAACAACGATTTCGCTCTTCCCATCAACCTCGATCTCAATGGGCCTGACCTGCAAATCACGACTGCATCCGCACCCAGCAGCGGCAGTGTCGGCAGCAATGCCACCATCTCCTGGACAGCCAAGAACGTCGGCAGCGCACCAGCGAATAGCGACTGGTGGGACTATATTTACTTGTCCAGAGACGGCGTATATGATTACAACGATGTACTTATCGATTCTTTTAGCGCCGCCGATCAATCGCCCCTCGGGGTCGGCGCGAGCTACAGCCAAAATAAAACCATATCAATCCCATCTGTCAGCAGCAACGATCAATATTATTTAATCATTCGCACCAACCCATACTCGCAACAAGGGGAACTCAGCAATACCAACAATGATCTTGCTCTTCCAATCAGCATCACCATTGATCCCAATGCTCCCGACTTGCAAATCATGTCGGCATCGGCACCTAGCAGTGCCACTGTAGGCGGCACGATCAATTTGGCTTGGTCTGTCAAGAATAGTGGCCTGACAGGAGCAAATAACTACTGGTTTGACGCTGTCGCCTTGTCAACGGATACCGTTTATGACTACACAGATAAACTATTATTTGCGGCAGATGGCGGAAACGTTTTCTACAAGTCGATACTTCCCGCTGGCTCTACCTACACTCAGTCATTACCATTCTCAATCCCTGCATCGACAGCCCCAGGCTCCTACCATTTAATTTTCAAATCAGACCATGACAACAAACAGGGCGAACTCAATGAAAGCAACAACTCAATCTCAATCCCAATCACTCTGACGAGCAGCTCTTCCGAACTCCCCGTCATCACCCTCGCCCTGTCCTCCAGCACGGAAGTGACAGAGGATGGCTCCTCCAATCTCGCCTACACCTTCAGCCGGACAGGAGAAACAACCTCAGGGCTGGTAGTCAATTACACCGTCTCTGGAACGGCCTTGCAGGGAACGGACTACACGACGACTCCGCCCTGGTTCAGTGCCGACCCGTCAAAGACGATCAGCTTCGCCCCCGGTTCCAGGACCGCCACCCTCATCCTGGATCCGATCACCGATACAGCCCTGGAGGACGATGAGACGGTCTCGCTGACGCTGGCCACTGGCAATGGGTATACCATTGGCACCCCTTCCGCTGTCACGGGCTTGATCCTCAACGACGATCTTCCCCTGGTCTCGCTGACCGTGACGCCAAACTCAGGTGTCACGGAAGACGGCAGTGACAACCTGATTTATACCTTCTCCCGCACCGGTCCCACCACCAGCACACTGATGGTGGCCTTCAACATCGGTGGCAGCGCCAGCTTTTTCGATGGCGATTACAGCCAACGCGGCGCCCTCAGCTTCACGAGCACCAGTGGTTTCATCTCCTTCGCCGCCGGGGCCAGCACGGCCACGCTCACGGTGGATCCCACCACCGACCCCGATCCAGAGTCCGACGAGACCCTGATCCTGTCCCTGGCTCCAGGCGTCAGCTACGCCATCGGCGCGGCGAATGCAGCCACCGGCACCATTCGCAACGACGACACCACGATCGAGGCCAGGGGCGCCATCACCCTGCTGCGTCGTGGCGACGGCCAGGCCTTCGCCCGGGTCGGCACGGCCGCCCCCGTCCAGATCTCCTCCCCCTGGGGCGCCGCCGTCGGCTCCGACAC
>CAYVWU010000214.1:0-4610 GCA_964455575.1 uncultured Cyanobium sp.
CGCGGCCGCGCCCGCGCCCCCCACCGGGCCCCGCCCCACCGCCCCTTCCCGCCGCCCGCGCGCCCCCCGGGCGCCCCCCCCCGCGGCGCGATGCTCCAGAAGGGCCTTCAGCAGCGGCTCCCAGTCCCACCGCCCCAGGGGCAGGGCGCCGGCCTCGCCGGGGCCCGCGGCGCGCAGAGGCAGCCGCCAGGGCACGCGGGCGCGATGGGCCGCCACGCCGCGACGGGCCATCGCCCCCCGAGCGGCCGCTCCCTGCCAGCGCAGCCCCCCCTCGCCCTCATGGCTGAGGGTCTGGGCCAGTCCAAGCAGGGAGGCCACGCCATCGAGGAAGCGGCCCAGGGAGCTGGTGAGGGGGGCGTTGCAGCCGCCAGCGATCGCCGCCAGCAGCAGCTCGCGCTCCGCGGGGCTGAAGGCTTGGAGGGTGGTGGTGGCGCCGGGATGGTCCAGGGCGTCGGGGCCCAGGGCGGCGAGCAGGCCCAGGGCGCAGCGGCGGGGCTCCCGGCTGGCCCTTTCCCCTCCCGGCAGGGGAAAGGGCCGCAGGGCGGCCAACCGCCGCCAGCGCAGCTCTCCCGCCACCACGCCCTCGATCCAGAGCAGCTCCCCGCCCCAGAGCCGCTCCCCCTCCCCCGCCGAGGCGGGATCCGCCAGGCCGAGACCATCGCAGGCCACCACCAGCAGGGGCGGCTGCTCGCCCCGTTCCGCGAGCACCGCCAGCCCATGGGCCAGGTGGTGGGGGACGGTCGTCAGGGGCAGGCGGTGCCGTTGGGCCAGGGCGCGGGTCCAGTGCTGGCTCCCGTAGCCCGGATGGGGGTCGCAGGCCAGGTGGAGCGGGGGCCGCTGGCCTTTCTGCGCGCCCTTCAGCGGCGCGTCCGAGGAGGGGGGAGCGAGGTGGGCGTCGAGGAGGGCCTGCCAGCGGCGTTGCACGGCGGCCTCCGCCAGATCGCCCAGATGGGGCGCCAGCCACAGCTGATCCCCCTGCACCAACCCGGGCGCGGCCTTCCAATCCCCCCCGACGGCCAGCACGGCGCTTTCGGACGCGGCGGGGAACACGGGCAAGCCGGGGGCCCGGGCCTCCGTGGCTTGAGGGGAGGGTGGACGACGCGGCCCCCTCCAGGGGAGGGGTTCCGGTACAAAGCCCCGAGCCCGCCGCAGCAGAGCCGGCCGCCCGTCGACGACCTGCAGCAGCGAGTCATCCAGCGGCCGCATGATGGGCAGGGTGTGGGTCAGGAAGCCATCCGCGAGGCCCGCCAGGCGCTCCACGGCCTCCTCAGGCGTGTGGCAGAGGGGTTCGCCGCTCCGGTTGCCGCTCGTGGCCACCAGGGGGCGGTCCAGCGCCCGGGCCAGAAGGTGATGGAGGCCGGAGGCCGGCAGCATCACGCCCAGGCCGGGACTCCCGGGGGCGATCCGCTCCCAGACCGCTTCCGACGCCGCACCCGCGCCCGCCGCCCCTTCCGCTTCCGACGCCGCATCCGGTTCCCCCACCACAGCGGGGGCCACGGCGCGGAAGCGGCGGCGCAACAGCACGATCGGCGCCGCCGGCTGGCGCAGGGCCCGCTCCTCGGCGGCGGACACCTCCACCACCCCCGCCAGCATCCGAGGCTCGGCGACAAGCAGCGCGAAAGGCTTGCTCGGGCGCCGCTTGCGGCGGCGCAGGCGGGCCACGGCCTCCCCCTGGCGGGCGTCCACCAGCAGCTGGAAGCCCGCCACCCCCTGCAACGCCAGGATCCCGCCCTCCCGCACCAGGCGGCAGGCCGCCTCGAGGGCCGCCTCCCCCTCCGCCAGGGGCTCTCCCGACGGCCCCAGCCAGCACAGGCGGGGTCCGCAGGCGGGACAGCCGATCGTTTCGGCGTGGAAGCGCCGATCCGCCGGGTCGCTGAACTCCGCGGCGCAGGCCGGGCAGGGGGGGAAGGCGGCGTAGGTGGTGTGGGCGCGACAGAAGGGCAGGGCCGTGGCCACGCTGTAGCGGGGGCCGCAGGCGCAGCAGCTGATGAAGGGATGGCGGAAGCGGCGGGAGGTGGGATCCAGCAGTTCGGCCAGGCACCGCGGGCAGGGGGCTCGATCGGCGGACAGGCCCGGCGCCAGCAGGCTCTCCCCAAGCGGTCGGGGGCGGTCGGCGGCGATCACCACACCCTCCGGCCAGGGGGGAACGGGCGCCCGCCGCCAGCGGCTCTCCAGCCGCTCCAGGCGCGCCGCGGCCGGCAGAGCCCGCGGCAGCTCCGCGAGGAACCGCTCCAAGGAGCCCCTGGGGCCGCAGAGATCGGCCTGGAGCACGCCGAGGCGATTGCACAGCCGGCCCCGCAGCCCCAGCGCCTCCGCCCGGCGCCGCAACGCGGGCCGGGCCCCCACCCCCTGCACCACCCCATGGCAGGCGAGCCAGAGGCGGGCCTCCAGCCCGGTGGACCCGCTCACCGCCTCACCTGGCCGGCAGGGCCCCGGTTCGGCAGCCGGCGGACAGGAGGAGCTCCACCAGGGCGTCAAAGCCCGTGCCGCGGCGGGCGGACACCTCCAGCAGCCGAGCCGCCGGGGCCACCTGTTCCACGTTGCGCAGGGCGAGGGGCCGGTCGAACTCCACCGCCTCCGCCAGATCGCTCTTGCTGATCACCACCACATCGGCGCTGTGGAACATGGCCGGATATTTGAGGGGCTTGTCCTCCCCTTCCGTCACCGACAGCAGCACCAGCCGCAGGTCTTCGCCGAGATCAAAGGCGGCGGGACACACCAGATTGCCCACGTTCTCGATCAACAAGACATCGAGCGACGCCAAGGGATGGCCGGCCTGCGCCAGGGCCTCCAGTCCCCGGTGCACCATGGCGGCCTCCAGATGGCAGGCCTGGCCGGTGGTGATCTGCACGGTGGGCAGGCCCGCCCGCCGCAGGCGGCGGGCATCGTTGTCGGTGGCCAGATCCCCCACCAGGGCCGCGAGGCGCAGGCCCGGTGGCGCCAGGGCGGCGAGGCGCTCCAGCAGGGCGGTCTTGCCCGATCCCGGGGAGGAGAGGAGATTCACCACCCGCACGCCAGCGGCGCGGAAGTGCTCCCGGTTGTGGGCAGCGAGGTGGTTGTTGCGCGCGAGCAGGCTGTGCTCCAGGGTCACCGGTCGGCCCGCGGTGGCGGGGGGAGCTTCAGGAGCGGGGGGTTCCCCACAGGCGCAGTGGCCGCACATGACTCGGAGGGAAGAGAGCCCATCCCCACGGTGGCACGGGATGCCGTCCCGCGGGGGCCGTTCAAGGAAACAGGTCAACGGAGACCAGGCTCAGGTCCTGGCCCCGCAGCAGGCGGCCGCTCAAGGTGCCGCAACGGGGACAGGCGCGGGCGTCCGGGGGCGTGGTGAAGTCAGCGCCACAGGGTTGACACCACCAGGTGGCCGGGATCTCCTCGATGGTCAGGGTGGCGCCCGCCGCGAGGGTGTCCGCCAGCACCACCTCCGCCGCAAAGCGCAGGGCCTCGGGGTCGACACCCGCCAGGGTGCCGATGCGCAGGCGAATGGCGAGCACCTTCTCCGCGCCCTCCGCCGCGGCCACGCCGAGCACCCGCTCGCCAAGGGTTTCCATCAGGCTGAGTTCGTGCATTGCGTCGCGCGCGCCCCCTGATGGAGAGCAAAGACTGGCTCTGGATCCTCCACCCCGCCCTGGCGGTGGGCCTGATCTATCCCCTGATCGGCCTCGTGGCCCGCCTGGGCCTGCAAACCCGCCAGCGCCGGGAGGGCGGGACCAAGCTGCCCCCCACCACCGGGCGGGAGCACAGCGACCTGGGCCGCTGGCTGGCCCTGGGGGTGGTGGCCATCGTGCTGGTGGCCCTCACCGTGGTGATCGCCACCAAGGCCCATCCCGCCCCCTTCGCGGGCGGCGCCCCTCGGGCCGGCCAGCTCCTGCTGGTCCTGGCCGGCACCATCGCCGCCCTGGTGGCCCTCTGGCACGCGACCACCAAAGCGGCGCGCCTGGCCTTCGCCTTGATCACCTGGCTGGGGGTGCTCGCCCTGGGGGCCCAACCGGAGGTGTTCCGCCGCGGCGACAACCCCTTCACCCTGGACTTCTGGAGTTCCCATTACTGGAGCGGCGTGGCGGTGGTGGGGCTGATGCTGTTTTCCCTCGGCGCCCGGCCGGAGATCCTGCGGGAGCCGCGCTGGCGACGGGTGCATGTGGGGGCGAGCGTGCTGGCGGCGGTGCTGTTGGCGGGGCAGGCGATCAGCGGCAGCCGCGACCTGCTGGAGATCCCGCTGCATTGGCAGAAGCCAGCCCTGGCGGCCTGCGACTGGGAGACGAAAACCTGCCCCGCGCCCCCGGCTGCCGCTCCACCCGCCCGGGGTGTGCCATTGGCCCCGGCGCCCCCGGCGGCCCCCGTCCCCTGAGTGGCCTCCCGGACGGAACACCCGCGCAAAACAAAGCCCGAGCCTTGCGGTTCGGGCTTTTGTCTGCTCAGTCATGGTGCCCTTGATGCGCAAGGGGCGTGACTGCGCGGTCGTTGGATCGTCAGTGGATCAGCAGGGGTGGCGATCGAGAAAACTCGCGTGCGCCGTTCTTCAGTTGTGGGGCGGAGCTGCCGACGCCGGCCGCCTGGGGCCAGGTTTCCAGCAGGGTTCCCCTTGCGTCCGGGGCACCTGGAGCCACTTGGGG
>CAYVWU010000215.1:0-4563 GCA_964455575.1 uncultured Cyanobium sp.
GGCGCCCGATCGCCGGAACAAACAGCAGGTGTCCACGGGGGGCGCTTCCTGCCTCGGCGATGATCTTGGTCTAATCAACCCTCCGGCCAAGGGGGGCGCGCGCCGGCCGCTCCGTCACCTGGCCCCGATCGCGCAACACGTCGCAAACAAAACGCCGTCACTCGACGATTGCTTTACAGTCTGTTAGGTTTGTTGAAACACTTCTCAACAGGCCCATGGCTAACCCCACCCCCCGCTTCGGTTTTGTCACCTTTGCAGAGACCTGGAATGGCCGGCTGGCCATGCTCGGTTTCGTCATCGGTCTGGCAACGGAATTGCTCACCGGCCAAGGCATCCTTTCTCAGGTGGGTCTCGGCTGATCCAGCTTTCCGAGCGCTCAGTCAGGCGTCAACGTCCTCAACGAAAACCAGCGACCCTTTGACGCCCAAGCCTCGCGTCCAACACGGCGGAACCGCCGACTAGATCCTTACCTTTTTCATAATCGAATGATGGCTATTTGTCGTCATTCGATTTTTTTTGCCTGAACGCTTTCGACCGCCTGACAGACCGCCCCCCTGGACCTTTCGAGGCGGAAGATCCCCGGCAGCGCCTTCGCAATCCTTCCGCTGAAACCAGCCCCTGAACCGAAGCCGCCTGCGAGAACCCGGCGGCGGCGGCTTTCGGCGTGAGATTGCCAATAGACACATTGCTAGCCGACACACGACTGGCTCCGCTGGCCATGGATCAGCTCCCAGAAAATGGAACTTCAGCGGCTACCGCATTTGAAACACCGCCCCGATCTGGTTTTAGGGCTTGAATCTCAGTATGGACTCGTGCGTCCTGGGCGCCTCGCCAGCACAAAGTCCCCGAACGCGCTGCTGAATCCCTGATCGGATCCAGAGCGAAAATCGCTTTTCATGCGCATTCCCACATATTGCGTGTATTAGACTTAGACTCATGTACAGTGTCGCGACCATTCCTCTTAACAATGCATTTATCTTTACTGCGATCGCTCTTTTTATTTGGCTTTCTAGCCTTCGGCACAGGAGCCAAGGCTTCCATTATTTTTTACGATAACTTCAGTGATAATACGCCGGGAATGAACAGAACCCCCACGGGATGGACCATCGCCAACACAGGGGCCGTTGACATTCTCGGCACGTGCAACGGCAGCACCCTGAATGACTTGCTGCCTGGCAATAACTGCTTTGTCGATTTAGAAGGTGATCTTGGCACCAATGGACTGCTGACAAAGTCGTTATCTCTTCCAGCTGGACACAGCTACACGGCTTTTTTTGATCTCGCAGGCAATAATGAGGACTGGCCTTTTCCCGATACGGTTACAGTCAACTTCGGCACTTCGAGCTCTGATGTCTTTCTCGGACCAGATGCTCCCTTCTCGACCTATTCCCTTTCTTTTGCGCCAACTGTTTCCGGCATCTATAACCTTTCATTCATCAATTCTAATATCGACGGCTATGGAGCTCTTCTCGACAATGTTCGTATCCAACAGGTTCCCGGGCCCTTGCCGTTCCTCGGAGCCGGTGTGGCGTTTGGATTCAGCCGCCGCCTTAGAACCCGTTCCCGCAACACTAAACCCTGATGGCAGAGCGCTGCGCTGAAGCCCTCTCCAGGGGTTTCAGAAACCAGCCTCGGCGTCCCAACGGTCGCCTCAGAAAAACACCTTCAATCCAAGCTCAATTCCGTTCTGGCGTGTGTCGAACCCGGTCTTCCGATCAGCGCCATTGTTGTAGCGAAGCCCGAAGTAGCGCCAGGAGAGGTCGAGCTGGGTGCTGGCACCCAGAGCAAGGCCCAGGCCCACCTGGGCATTGCCGCTGAGGTCCTCCGCTCCCGCCAGCCCCAGGCCGCCGATGTCCCCCCGGGCGAAGGCCCGCAAACCGGGCGTGAGGAACAGGGAGGCCTGGGTGCCCAGCAAGGGCTGGGTCCAGGTGCGTTGCCAGCTCCCCTCCTTCTGCAGGCGAAGCTCCAGAGGACCCCGCCCCTCGATCACCGCCGCCAGGTCGAGCTGGCTCTTCAGCAGCCGCACGCCGGCATAGGGGATCACGCTCAGCTGCCCCGGAGTGCCGATCGCCGTTTCCGCCGCGCCGAGGCGATAGCGGAAGGCAAAGTCGTAGGCCCCCTGGATCGAGGTCTGGTCAACGCGGCCGGTGAGCAAACCACGACGGCCTGTGCGGGTGATCTGGTCGCCGATCTGCACATAGGACAGATCCGTGAGCAGGCCGAAGCGTCCACGCTCCACGCTGCCACGCACGGAGCCCACGGTTTCAATCAGGGGGATGAGCGCGTTCAGGGATGTGTCCACCTCGGCCTCAAAGCCCCGCACCGTGGTTGTGCCCGTGGTGCGCAGAGGCGCGAAGCCATAAAGCTCCACCGTGGCTCGCCAGGCTGGCTCCCGCGGGTCGGAGCTGGCGGGGACGGGGACCTCGGCGGCCGTCGCCGGTACATTCGCCTCCCCGAACTTGGCGGGAAGCTCAGCGGTGCGAGCGGGCAGCCAAAGAAACGGAAGCGCCAGCGCCAGCGCGGCCCGCCTCCTCACGCGGACCTGATTGAAGGGAGCTGGCATCCGTGCGCGGCGTCAAGCCCTTGATTGTGCAAAGCAGGGCTCGGATTGCCGCGGGGCTTATGCCACTCTCCTGGCCCGGGTCCCCCCGGAGCCTGCGTCTTCGGAACCGTCGCTGCCATTCGCGCCCGCCAAACGCTCCGCCAGCAGGGTCTGCACCATCAGCCGCAGAGTCTGCCGATTGCCACCAGCGGATCGCCAGGTCTCAATCCAGTCCTCCATTGCTTCCAGATCGGCCGCGGGCTCCTCCGAGGCGCCGCGGCTGGTGCCGCCGGCCAGGCGAGCGAGGAAGGCACGGGCGTCATCCAGGCAGGAAGGACCGGAGCCAAATCCATCCAAGCGGGGATCCAACGCCGCCAGCAAGGTCTCCAGATCCACCAGGCTCAGGGGCCGGAGAAGACCGTGGATCGCCAGATCCGAATCGCTGTCCATGGCACCTGTCGACACCGGCCCTCCCATCATCCATTGCGGAAAGGTGCCGCAATCCTGCCTAAACTTCAACCAGTGTTGTGGCAAGGCCATGTTGAAACTTTGCCTGCGCTGGCTCGTCAGCCTGCTTCTTCTTGGCCGTGTCCTGATTCTGTTCGTTCACCTGCGTCGCGCCTGGCGCGCTGATGCTCTGGCGTCGCAGTTTCAGCGTGAGTTGCGGCGCCGCGGTCTTCTGGCACCCTCTTTTCGTCTGCCGGTGTCCTGACATTTGCCTGCGGGCTGAGGTCCCGCCAGCACCAGACTGGATGGGTTGAGGACGTCGACACAAGCCGGTGCACGGCAAGGCGCACCACCCCCCACAGCCGCGCTCCACTGCCCTGACCGTCATCCAGGGCGATCGGGGCGCTCACCCCATCGCTGGCCTCCAGGCGGTGGTGGTGGCGTGGATCCGGGTCGCGGCTGAGGCGGCGCACGATGAAACAGCCCTCCCAGAGGGCCACGACAAGACAGCCTGGCCTGGGATCGAGGGCGCGGTCGATCACCACCAGATCGCCATCCCGCAGACCATCCCCGCCCATGGCCTCGCCTTGCACGCGCATCAGGACGGTGGAGAGGGGTGAGGCGACCAGCTCGCGATTGAGATCGATGGGCCCCTCCTCGTAGTCCATGGCCGGGCTGGGAAACCCCGAGGCCTGCCGGCTTCCTCCACCCCCCGCGACAGCTTCCCCCCCTGAGGCAGCGCGCGCCAGCGCATCAGCCGCCGCCCGCGAAGGGGACCCACGCCATGGCTCCACGGGCACCCTCCCGAGCAAGGTGCCCCCAAGAGTACAGATGTTCTGCCGACCTGACGAAACAGTCTGAGGATGCCAGCATGGCAGGGTTCCCGGGGGTGCGGCACCACCATGGCCTGTCCGAGTTGCGGCAGTTGGGCGGTGAAGGCCGATCGCGCTTTGGCCGGTCGAATGGTCTGCGCCCGCTGCGGTCACGTCCTGGGTCTGGGGGTCGCCGCCAGTGTCACCAGCCGCCGCAGCCGTCACCCCACCCTTGCTCTTCCCAAGCGCTGGCGTTTCTGGCTGGGCTTGA
Organism: uncultured Cyanobium sp.; assembly: GCA_964455575.1. Taxonomy (GTDB): domain Bacteria; phylum Cyanobacteriota; class Cyanobacteriia; order PCC-6307; family Cyanobiaceae; genus Cyanobium. The sequence goes on from CAYVWU010000215.1 coordinate 4,073, forward strand.
CGGGGTTGGTAGGGGTGTCCGCCGTTCTGGCCGCCCAGAGCCCTCCCTCCGATCGGCTCGGACCCTTGCCGAAGACGCTGCCACAGCAACCATCGAGCTTGAATGAACCGCCCAGACAACGCGGGTTCGGGATGTGACCATCCGCTGACAGGTCGGTCACAGAGGGGAAAAATCTCAGAATATGAGCCCGTCGCTGTCGAATCAGACCCGCCGGATGTCCAGCAATCCCGTCTTCAATCTCGCATCCCTGAGCCTGCGCCAGCTGAGAGAAATGGCGCGTTCAATCGGCATTCTCCGTTACAGCTCGGAGAATCGTGAGGGGCTCACGGAAGCGATTGCGGGCCGCGTGAATGACGGCAGCCTGCCCTTGTCCGATCTGGCTGGATTAGCGGATCTGGCGGCGCTGGAAGCGGAGATGAGTCCGCCACCGAGGCCCTCCGAGGAGACGCGGGTGGTGTTCCTGCCGCGAGATCCGCAATGGGCCTATGTGT
>CAYVWU010000216.1:0-4559 GCA_964455575.1 uncultured Cyanobium sp.
ACCCGCTCCACCACGTAGCCGGCCTCCCGCAGCTGCCGAACCGCCTTGAGGGCCGAGCCGCCGGAGGTCACCACGTCCTCCAGGACGGTGACGCGTGCGCCGGTGGGCGGCAGGGGCCCCTCCAGCCAGGCGCCGGTGCCATGGCCCTTGGCTTCCTTGCGCACGATCAAAGCGTCGAGGGAGCGTCTCTCCAGGGCGGCCTGCAGGGCGACGGCGCTCACCAGCGGATCCGCCCCCAGGGTGAGCCCCGCCACCGCCGCCGCGTCGGGCTCCACCGCGGGCAGCAGCAGCCGACCCAGCAACGCCAGACCCAGTCCACTGAGACTCACCGGCTTGCAGTTGACGTAGTGGGGGCTTGTGCGGCCGGAGGCCAGGGTGAAGGTGCCCTGGCGATAGGCGCGGTTGGCCAGTAGCGACAGGAGCAGCGCCTCTTGCGCCGCGACGCTCTCAGGCAGCGGAGGGGGTGGTGACGGCGCAGAGGCCATGGGAGCGGATGGACAGAGCTGTGGCAATGCTGCTGCATCGGCGGAAACCCGTTGGCCTCGGCTAACCTCAGCCTGGATTCTCTTTTCCCGCTACACCAGGCTAGGGAAGTCCATTGGCCCCCAACCTGCAGGTCCCAGACCCCTCAGCCCCTCTCCGCCATGGCCGTATTCCGCTCTCTTTCTCGCCGACGGTCTGGCGCTCGTTGGATGACCGCCCGCTCCAGTTCGTTCCCGCCTCGGCCCTTGCCCTTGACCCTGGCGCTTGCCGCATCCGCTGGGCTCTTTCTCGGGAGTTCCGCCCTTGCCCAGACCGGCCCCGTCCTCTGCACCACCACGATCGAGGCCCCTCTGGTTCGCGTCGGCCAACCCTCCAGCGAGCGGGGCGGCCCCCGAGAGGTCACTCGCTGCGGCGTGGTCGGCACCGTGACGGATCTGGTGCGGCAGCGCTACTACAGCTATCGCGCCCCCTTCGCCCGCGGGGTGGACCTCACCCACCAGATCACCGACTTCTTCGGCCTGGCCATGGGGGGTGGCGATGGCACTCGCTTGATGGGCCTCGGCTTCCCGGATCAAGCGATCATCTGGGATGGGGTGGCGATCGAGAACACCAATCGCTTCCTCCTCGATCAGCAGGTTCAGCTCGTCCCCCGGCGCACGGCGGATCTGCCCTCTCCCTTCACCACCAGCGTCCGCACGGAAGATAGTGGTGGCCGCTCCTCCTTGTCCTACCCTGACCACGGTCTGGATCAGCGCTGACACGTGGTCTGCGGGCCGGTCGCAGAGGGGGTCTAGCAATCTGGTGAATGCAGCGAACTCATAATTCGCCCGAGCCGGGTTCGATCCCCGGGACCCCCATTGTATAAAGCCAGTCACAGAGGAGGTTTTCGACCAAAGCAGGGTCACGACGAGGTTCTTGAGAGACCGGGGCTCCAGTGACAATCTTGAAATTTCTCCGTCCGGCAAAACGTCGCGGCTGCGGTCCGGCTTGACGTTGGACCAGCGGTTGCCCACTCGGCATGTGGCCGGCTCGCGGTTGTGGGTAATCAGAGGCTGTTGCGATGTCTGTGACTCCAGCGCATGGAGGTGCTGGATCAAGGCTGGAGGAGCCTGCTGGATCTCCATCCAGCGCTGATCGGAGGATCGCCTGGGTTCCATCTGGCGACCGATCGTGAGCGGAGGCCGGGCTCTGCGGCTGAGGCTGTGCAGAGGCCCGGATGTTGGTGGCGACTGAGGATGGTGGTGGGCAAAAAAAAGCCCTGCCGATGCAGGGCTTGCGTGGAACTCAGACGGTAAACATCAGAGTGAGCTTTGTGTGCAAGCGATGCGACGCCGCAGCCGACGGCTCATGCCGAAGGCGGAGGCAACACCAAGAACCGGCAATGGACCGGGAACGGTGTAGGTCGTTGATACGCCTTGAATGGCAGCGTTTCCGTATCCACTGTTCTCCGAAGTTAAAAGATATTTGAGAGTCAGCGTCGCGTTCGAATTAGCCTGATAATTGATGTAAAAAGTGTGCGCCTTGTTGTTGCCAATCTGTGTGGTATTAATGGTTAACGGTGGCGCGCTTCCGTCCGATAAAGTAGCAAGAAGTTGTGATATTCCATCGTGAGTAGTTGTAAAAAGTGTCAGTTGTGCAGCTATCGTGTTGGCTGGAACGGTGAACGAAAATCCTTCCCCAACACCTGATGGTCCTCCGGGCTGATTATTGAACTGGATACCGGAGGCCACGCCTGATGCCGACAGAGTCGGTGTTCCATTCGTCCAAGTAAAGGTTGACTCGCCATAAGAACCATACTGCCCAAGTCCCCGCAGAGAATTGCCATTGGAAAATCCTGTCAGATTGCTGATTCCAGTCATTCCGATGGAATTGCTGGTTGGAGCCAACGATGTGGACGTCCCCTGGCCCCATACCGCCCACTGCGTGATGCCGGCTGCGGACAAATTGACATTACTGGTCGAACCTGTCGTCATTGATCCTGTCAGCGTGCCGGCTGTGGAACCTGTTTGCCACATCACCATGGTGGCGACAAGAACCAGAGGGGAGACGCGAAGGAAGTGCTTTCCAATGGTGCGTGTTGTCGGCATTGGACTCAATGATCTCCAAAAAACTCTGGAACCCTAAGTCCATGGTCGAGATTTGGCAAGAGTATGCCGCTTTTTGAGGCTTGACAGGGTCTTCAACCCCTCGTGAGAGGTCTTGGCAGGCCTGGCCGGAAGGCGTTCGCCCCGGTGGTTTGGCGTCTGCGCTGGCGCACCCGGTCAGGGATTTTGTGTCATGCGGTTTGGTCACTGTCACATGCGCGCTTGATTGGGCTTCCGATAGGTTGCGGCAGGGATTCTTTGGTCACAGGTCCGATTCACCCGACGCCCCAGTCACTCTTTGCTGAGGGGATCCACCAACAGCACGCGATCAAGCGGTGAAGGCCACATGGGTGATGCCGCGCCCCTCTGGAAGCTGTGGCCCTCATCGGAGATCACCACGAAGCGCTTGACGCTGGTGGCGAAGCTCTTGCTGATCGCGGGGGGGTGGAGCTGTGCCCGGGGGAGGCGCTCGCCAAGGCACTGCTGCTTGTGATGCAGAACACATCCGTCGGTAGGCCGAGGACGACGACCACAGCGTCTTCCAGCACGTCGCGGCGGATCTCGCTCTCCGCTCATCCGACGCCGCCGGTGAACAGCGGCGAGCCGCATCCTGTCGAGCGGTGCGGTGTTGCGGGAGTTCTGGCCCGCCTCGCTCAGCGGGAACGGCACTGGGGGGGGCCTGGCCTTCCCGCACCGTCTTCTCCTCCAGCACGTCCGGTTTGGTGGGCTCAAGAACGCGGTCGAGCCGGCGCGGCACGGTGAAGGGCAGATTTGCTTTGGCATGGTCACTCTGCGTGTCGTCACCGCGGAGCAGGTCGGCCACGCTCCAGATGAAGGCCGACAGGTTCTGTTTGCCGGTTGGCTGTGGGCCGGGTCCAGGCAAGGCCGGTCTGGCTGGAGGCGTTGTTTCGTTGGGCCTGGGCCTGGGCCTGGGCGTGGGCGTGGAGTTCAGTCCCGCCTGTTCCGCTTCATCGCCTCTCTCGCTCCCGGCCAGGCTCACCGAGCCTCCCCGTCCTCGGCCGTTCTACAGCTGGCCTGTGGCGATCAGCGGTTCCTTCACCGCGTCATAGGTGGCCTCGTCCCAGCCCAGCAGATCGCGCAGCCTGCCGTTCCCCGCCGAGCCGCCCAGGGCTTTCAGGGCACCGAGAAGCTCCAGCCGCTGAACGTCCGCCCCCATTCGGCTGCCCTCTCCAGCGCAACTCGTTTGGAAGTCTGGCCCTCAGCTGTCGCCAGTGGGAGTCCACCGCAAAGGGCACGCGTGCCCGACCGGCTGAGAGCGTGGCCCCAACCGCCCCGCCTCTGGTCCCGCTTGCGGAGCGTCACGGCCTTGCGCCGCACCCAGCCGGGGCAGGTGTGTTTCTCGGCGTCGGGCATCCAGTCGGGGGCTGGGGTGTTCGTCGCGGGTCCAGAACGGCATCATCAACGTTCTTACCGAACACAGGCGTATCAGCCAAGGTGTGGCCGCTGTGGACCCTCTGTTCGCCCGCATCCCTTGATCCGTCGACGGAGCCGTCGGGTGAAGCCCAGGGCCATGCCAACCCCGAGGGCGGGCAGGGGGCCTGGTGCGCTCAGGGTTGTGTTGCTGTCGAATTCGAGCAAGCCTGTCACTTCGGGATCCGAGATTATGGGGCTGAAGTCATAGTCAAGACTGAGCTGGCTGGGGAAATCAGCGGAAAAGGGGATGTCAAAATTGGCTGGTTGACCAATTGCCGGCAATAGATCGGTGACGGGTGCGAATCGGCCAGTGACAACCTTTTCTGTGACCAAGCCATCCTCCGCCTGGATCTGCAGCATGCCTCGGTCTCTCAAATAGGGATTGTCCAGATTTATCGCTAGTCCCCCGTTGGTGAGTCGCCCGCGAAAACTCGTTCCCCAATCGATCGTGCCAACGCCTAGATCGCAAAAAGGATTGGCCATGCTTTGGGCCAATGTTGCATTGATGGAGGCCAGAGTGGAGTCGTTTGCGTTGAGCAATGGCTGTCCTGCCGTATT
>CAYVWU010000217.1:0-4548 GCA_964455575.1 uncultured Cyanobium sp.
TCCGGGCTGGAGCCTTGGCGGCTGGACGTTCCCTGAGGTGGATGGCCTTGGCGCACCGGTGCTCGGATTCCGGGGTACTGACTGTGGGGCTCCTGTCTGAGGTGTGTCTGGTTGCGGCTGTCGATGGGATCCATGCGTTGATCGGTTGAACCACGTGAACCGGGCCACTGGCCCGCGTCAGAGGGCGGCGACGCCGGGGTAGAGGTGGTGTCCGACGAAAGCGACGCGGGCTTCATCGGCTTCCAGGAAGCAGTGAGCGCGATCCATGCGGATGAGGGTGCGGCTGACGTCTTGCTCGCCCAACTGGCCATGGCGGGTCTTGCCGTGGTGCACCTCCAGCAGGCCGGGGGGTGGCGGGGGGCCGTCTGTGGCCTTGGGGCGATCGATCAGCCAGACGGCTGAGGCATAGCGCTCCAGCTCGGAGGTGCCCGCCAGGTGGGAGACATCCGGGCCGGTGGGGGAGCCGTAGGCGCCGCGGTTGAGCTGGGCGACGATCAGAATGTCGAGGTCGCAGCGGCCGGCGAGGGCTTTGAGGGCCATGGCGCGGTTGGCCAACTCGGCGGTGGTTTGGTTGCCGTAGCCGGGGCTGGCGCCCATGGCGTGGAAGTGATCGAGCACCACCACCGCCAGCTCAGGATGGGCGGCCTTGGTGTCTTCCACCAGGGCGCAGACCTCCTCGATGGTGGCGGCAAAGCGGGATTGGTAGTGCAGCTCGCCCATGGGGGTGCCATCCGGGCGTCGCCGCTCGGCAAAGGCGGCCAGCCAGGGTTCCAGGCGGTGCAGGTCCTCACCCGCGATCACCCAGCCCCGACCTTCCAGATCATTGCTGCCGTAGAGGGGGGTGGGCACACCCATGGCGCGGCGGCAATAGTGGGCCACCAGGCGGGCGGCGATGGCGCGGCGGGAGAGCTCGCAGGAGAAAAAGAGCACCGAGGCGCCGTTGAAGGCCAGGCCCATGGCGGCGGCGATCGACACGGTGGTTTTGCCCACCCCGGAGCGGGCGGCGAGCACCCAAACGCTGTCGCCCGTGCCGGGGAGGACGCCACCGCGCATGTCGAGATCCAGCGAGGGGATGCCGGTGGAGACGGGTTTGGGGCGTTGGTCGAGGGGCGCTGTGGCCAGGGCGAGGGCCTCGCTGACGGCATCGGCGGGGGTGAGCACGGCGCGGGTGTCGCGGAAATAGCCTGTGGTGAGCGCCAGGGCCTCATTCACAGCGGCGCGGCAGGCCTGGATCTCGGGCTGGATGGGGCCATCCCAGCGCTCACGGCCCAGCAACGCCCGCATGGCGCCATAGAACACCTGCCGCGCCTTGGCCGATTGGAAGAGATCACACGCGATCGAAAAATCAAGCGGGGACGCCAGCCGGGCCCAGCCGAGCAACTCAGAGAGGGCCACCTCCAGCTGTTGCAGGCTGCCTCGATAGCGCCCGTCAGCAAGGCGGGAACGAACGTCTTGCCGGAGGGCCTCGGCATTGATCGTGCGCACATCGCGCTGACCGCGAAAGATGGCGTCGATCTCCAGCGCCACCAGCCGCAGATCCGGGGTGCTCCAGAGCCGGGCCGGCACGGGTTCGTCGTAACGCAGGCCGATGCGGCGGCGGAATAGGCCCCAGCTCGGGCTGTGGTCCTCCTGGCCCACCAGCACGCCAGCCAGGAGGGCGCGTTCGTGGGCGATCCACTCCTCGGGGGCGGGGGAGAGGGGAGCACCGTCTTGTGGCGAACCGGTGGCATCGGGGCCGACGGGCAGGGGCCCCTCGGGGGTGGCGATCCAATCGCCCTGGCTGATCAGGGCATCCAGGCGGGAGGGGTCAAAGGCGGCGGCGGAGTGCTCGGGGATGGGGAAGGGCGAGAGTGGCGGGACTGCCGGATGGAGGGCTCGGGGGGGCAGCGGAGCCGTGGGGAGCAGGCAGGCCTCGGCTGTCGTCGCTGGGGAATCCTCAGACGGCGAGGGTTGGGGGCCGCTGTGAACGGGTTGGACCAGCGTGTTGGCGGCGTGTGGTGGCGTTGTGGGATGGCCAGCGTGGCTGGTGTCGCTGGAGCGATGGGGCCTGGAGCGGCTCATGGGGTGGTGAAAGCGTGGGGGTCAGGGGACGCGACGCTGGGCTCCGGGCCGGGCAAGGGTTCAAACGCGGCGGCCTCAACCGGCGCGAGCCGGAGGCCTGAGCGGTGTTGGAGGCAAGCCTCGCGAGGGCGGCCGTTGCCGGCTGGACGTTGCTGGTGGCTTGGCCACCGCTTGGCGGGGGGAGCCAGGGGACGCAAGCCTTGAAGGACGCTGGAGGCTGACGGTCGCCGGGTGAGAAGGGCTGACTTGGTGTCGCTTGGCTGGCGATCGACCGACCGGCGGCCTCTCGGAGGTGGCTTTCGCCAAGGGCGAGGCCGGATGGCGCGGAGCTGGATGGAGCTTGGCGGAGAGGGAGGACGTGGCTCCTTGGCAGGGCCGGCCGGTGCTTTGGACGTGGTGTGCCTGGTGCTCTGGGTGTGGCTGTCGCGGAGGAGGGTCTGCGGGTTGTAGCGGTTGGGTGAGTCTGGAATCGGTAGCTGTTGAGTCATTGGCGCGGGATGGCTCCCCCTCCAGGGCGAACGTCTCCGCGAACTGCCGCTCAGCCGTGCCAGCGATGCCGTGGCCATGGGCTTCCAGCAGCAGGGTGAGCTCCCGTTTCTGGGCCGGGCTGAGCAGCAGAGCCTCCCGGCCCTGACCGCGCCAGATGCCGCTGTCCCACAGGAAGAGCCGCTGAGCACGAGACAGAGGATCCTCCGCCGCGCCATGGCCGCTGGAACCTGCCGTGGCCTCCGCTGACGTGGACGCCTGAGCCGCCACGTCGCCAGCCTGCGCCCAGGTGAACAGGTGCCAAAACTCCACCCCCAACCCCGCGCAACCGCGATCGGTGGCAAAAAGCACGGCCATGCACTCAGCGCCGCTGCGGCCCACCGGGTAGGTGTGACGCCAGAAGGGCGGCACAGCCCGCAGGGCGGCGACGAGGGTGGCGGCGAGGGCCTCGGCGTCACCGGCTTGCTGGAGCGCCTGTCGCAGCTTGGCCCGCAGGCCGTTGCCGCGGAGCTGGTAGGCGGGCCAGGTGGGAGGCCGGTGGGTGTTGTAGAGGGCGGCCATGTGTTGGAGCAGGCCTGGGGTGGCCTGGCGCGGCCCTTTGCTGGCAGATGGCTCGGGTTGGGTTGCCGTTGCCAGCGGATCAGCGCTGGTGGGTTGCGGTGTTGGCTGGGTGGCCTGCTTGCCAGGCCGTGGATCCAAACCGGAGTGGGTCATCACGCCTGCGGCCTCCAGAAGGCCCTCGGAAGGGCCAGAAGCCACTGGAGGCACCTTGCCGTCGTTAGCGGGATCCAGTCGGCCCTGAGGGGCTTCCTGGGCCGCCTGCGGCGATGGTGAGCCGTGGGGTGTGGCGGGCAATCTCTCCGTCGTCCCTGCGGACTGCTCGTGGTCGCTGGGCGGTGGTGGCTGGATTCCTGGCGTGAGGCCTCGGCTGGTTGGTCCATGGCGCCGCTTGTCGCCCGCTGCACCCTCGGCGCCTCTGGCGCGGCCGGGCTGCGGGGGAGGGTCCTCCAGGTGCAGATACGGGATCGTCGGCTGCAGCACGGGCGGCTCGTCGCTCAGCTCCGACGGGTGGAGTTCGATCACGGTGCCCCGGCTGGTGCCGCTGGCCTTCAACCAGCCGAGGGCGTGTAGCAGGGCCAGGTCCTGGCGGAGCTGTCGGGGTTGCAACCGCCAGGTGGCCGCCAGCTCGCAGAGGGCCAGGGTGAACGCGGGGCGACCGGCGGCGCGGAGCTGGAGGTGGCCGTAGAGCTGGGCGACGCGCAAGGCGCGGGTGGGACCAGGAGGCTTGCGGCCGAGGCTGGTGGCGTGGGCGTGCAGGGCGTCGTGGGTGTGAGCGAGGGCATCGCTGTGCACCGCGAAAAACTGCAGAGCCATGGGGTGTTCATCCGACACAACAGGCTACCCAGACCGCTCTGTTTGGTTGCCATTGCCACCAATGGCTCGTCTGTGGCGCTCCATCGGCGCTGGATGGCTCCAGTCGGGTGGCTTGCGGTGGACGTGGGGCCTTCAGGGAGTGCCTTGGCGTGAGGTGTGGATGGCTTGCGGGTTGCCGAGATCGGGAGGGGAGGCTTGTCGGCTGCATGGGGCCTCTCTGGAGCGCTCCAGCCGATGGTCTTTCTGACCGGATGGATTTGGTTTGGTCTTGGTTTTCTTCTTTTCTCTTTTTAATGTGGGTCTCCAGTGCCCAGCTCCGGGGCATCCAATGCCCAGCCGCAGGGTCTCCCGTGCCCAGCCCGCTGGGTCTCCAGTGCCCCGCGATTTGGCTTGTGATCAGGCTGGCCGCTGGGCACCAGCGACCCTGACCGGGAGGTGAGCAGTGCCACAGATCAAGACCAGCCGACCCCCTACGCTCTGCCGTTGGCGTGGCGAACCTGGCTGGCATGGAGAGCAGCTTCTGGCCGAGCTTTCTTCCTGAGGCTTCCCTGCTGCAGAGCAAAGGCGAGGAGCGCCGCAAGGCGGGGCAAGCGCACTTCTCTGAGGTGCTGATGGCCCTGTTGCATC
>CAYVWU010000218.1:0-4543 GCA_964455575.1 uncultured Cyanobium sp.
TCGCCGGTGAGATAGATGCGACCGTCATAACCGTTGCCACCATGGCGGAACGCTGCGGCTTCGGCCAGATCACCGGAGCAGAAGCGGCTAAACGCTGTCGTCGTGCCGCGGCTCCAGCTGCTGCCATCCGCGCTGGCAAGATACAAATCATTCGCGGTCGTCAAAAAGTCCTTGCCCTTGATCACCGCAAGCGTCTGCTTATCAATTGTCAAATCCGACACATACGCTCCTTTGGACCCATGGGCGCGCACATCGCCAGCCGTGGCACCAAGCTCATGGTTCACCAGAACCCGCAAGGTGCCATCGCCGTTGTCCATCACGCCGATGCCATCGGGGATGCCATTGAAGCGATAGCCGTCGTTCCCCAGTTCGCCGGCTTCGATCACCTCACGGAACAGGACCCGACCCTCCGTTGCCACCAAAAACGTCTGTGGGGGCCATGCGGGGTCGCTGATCGGGCTGGCGAGGGTGAGAGGAAGGGTGTTCGTGGCGCCGCGTAGATCCACCTCATACACACTCTTGAAACCGTTGAGCGCGCGGGTGCTGTCGCGCTCCATCACAAGGAAGACGTTGCGGGCTGGATCGAACGTGACATCGCCGATCTTGTCCTGGCCCGTGCGGCCACTGAGCAGATAAAGATGCTCCTTGACGGCAGCCCCAGTCGCGGGGTTGATCGCCAGGATCCGCGTGAGCTGGGAAAGACTCCGCTCAGCGACCACGCCATCGCCATTGCTGTCCACATCCAGCGGGCTCTGCATGAAGGCGTAGAGCAGGCCATCCACGCTGTTGAAGGCCATGCCTTCAATGCCGCGGTTGCTCCAACGGTTGGCGTAGACCGCCGGCAAGCTGTCGATCGTTTCAGCGCCAATCACGCTGCCGTGCTGGGCCTGAAGTTGAGCTTTCTGTCCGGCGGGGATGTAGCGGCGGATCAGGTTGCCTGTGGTGAAATCAAAGAGGGCAATTTGGCTGCGGTATTCATCGCCAACGGCAAACACTTTGCGGCTGGCGCCATCGATCGTTACGGTGAGGATCGAGACTGTTTCCGAATCGATCCCGAAGGGGTCGTATGGGAGTGGGTTGCCTGCGGCGTCGACAGGCACCTCATCCTTGAGTGCCAGCTGCGGCAGCCCGGTCAAGGGAGTGCCATCCGCACGGTTCAGGCCAAGCAGGCCAAGTTCAACCACCGCACCGGTGGCGCGTTCCATGCCGAGCTTATAGATTGACGGCTGGAAATCTGGATCCAGAAATTGGCGTCTGCCCGAAACAAGCGGGCCATTCGGACCTCGATCTGTAATCGAGTAATAGATATCGAGTTGCTTGCCCGAAACCGTCTCAACCCCGGCAAAGTCAAGACCCGAAAGACCACCGGGCTGCACCCCAACAGGAAGATTGGAGTTTCCCGCAGCATAAGTCAAGGCATAACTGGAATTCGTTGCCACCGCCCGCCCTCGATCCCAGTCCTGGACGCCCGCCGAAAAGATGGTGCTGATTTTCGGCGTTATACCGCTGATATCCAAGACAGCAATCGCATTGTTTTCCTGAAGCGAGATAAAGGCGGTATTCCCATCCGCAGTGATCGCTACTGCCTCAGGTTCGATATCTTGAGAAACGCTATTCGTGACACCATCTCTTCCAGTGATTCGAATGCCGCGATTGATCAGCTCTGCCCGACGTTGATTCCAAGCACTGAAGTCTATGGTTTGGACATCAGACTGAACAGGAGCGACTGGCGAGGCGGCAAGATAGCCCGATGTGTCGATCACAGAAATCGAACCCACCGGATCGATCGTGTACGCGGAATTGGGTTCGCCTTCATTCGTGACCAACAACTTACGGCCATCGCTGCTGAATTTGACCATGTCGGGCAAGGGACCGACAGTCACCGTGCGGATATGGGTTGGCAGAGTGGGATTACTGAGGTCGTAAAACTGAACAAAGCCGGGATCTGTCTTCTGCGAGTTCTGAACAGCGACAGCAAGAAGCTTGCCAAAGACAGCAACGCTTTGCAGGGTCTGCGATGAATCCGCCGGAATCGCCTTCGCCACAATTTTTGGCGTCGCTGGCTGCCGCAGATCACTCACCACAATCGCCCCTGATCCCCCCCCGACTGTGTAGAGCATTCCAGAGGAAGGATGAAATGCAGAGATTTCAGAATTTGCCCCTTGGCCCCCCATGTTGAGGATGCCCCCAGCACCGACTACGGGTGGGATCACCAAGTTAAAGGCAAGAGCCACGGGGAGAGAAGCAGACCCCTTCAGGTTCTTCAGCCAGGATCTCGTTGACGATAAGACGGGATTAAGATTTGGTTTGCTGTGCGCTGGCGCACGCTCTGATGTCATCCAGACTCTCAATCAGCGAGATCCGCAGAGATGGCGACAGCTCGCCAACGTCCGCCTTGGGCCGGGCCTCGCCTGTCACGAGCGTCAACCCTCACCGCGGACCCGAGGCTGGCCAACGTCCGCCAGGAAGAGCAATCCCTGCCGCTGCGGTCCATCATGAGGGAGTGGAACCCGTTGCCCCCCCATGAAACGGCCTCGATCCGGTGTTGTTTCGCAGTCAACGACCCGGACGATTGTCCACCTGGCCTTGGCAACGCTGGTGTCCGCCGCCCTTTCTGTGTTCACGTTTGAGATCATCCTCAGGAACACGCATTACATCCGGGATTCATCCACGATTCTGATCTCCATTGTCCTGGCTTTTGCGACCATATCGATGCCGTTTGCCATCGCGCTTTACGCGGCGCGATCGGCCTTTCGACGACGGGCGGCCATGGAAGGCTTATTGGTGATCTTCACCGCCTATATGGCCGTCATGATCTCATTTGCCGGCATTTACTATTCCTTTAATGTGATTTCCGGCTACCAGGAAGCCAGGGATTTTGCCGATTTTCATGTGCACACCGCCACCCATCTCGAAAACGGCTCCATCCAGCAGGTGCCGAGACGGGTGAAGGACGAGAAAGCTTTTTCCGGGATGCGTCATTCCACCTGGACTGGCCTGGCGGATGAGGCCAGGCCAGCGTTCTGGCATCCCAGCGCCCAAGTCAGCGAGTCGTTGCTGCTCGAGGCGGCCAGACGCCATGGTCCTTGGCGCAAGGGGACAAGCCTGGACAAAACAGCGTTCCAACCGATCTTCCGCGAAGAGGAGCGCCTGCCCTCCCTCCTGCAATGCCTGCATTTCAGCGTCGTCACCATGGCCACGGTGGGTTACGGCGACGTCAATCCCCACAAGTGGTATTCGCAGGTGGCTGTCGACATGCAGATCGTGATCGGCCAGATCCTTGTGGTCTTCGCCCTGGGCTGCGTCCTGGGGAAATGGTGGGACTAGGTGGGGAGGAACGGTGGGGCGGGGAGCAGCGATGCGGCTGCTGACAAAAAGGGCTGACCAGCGCTTGCCGGTCAGCCCTTGGTGGCCGCCGCAGCTGGCGGTTCAGCCGCCGACGACTTCGAGATTGATCTCCGCCACCACATCGGGGTGCAGTTTGACCTGCACCTTGTAGGTGCCGGTGCGATGGATATCGGGCACCAGGATGTCGCGGCGGTCGACGCTTTTGCTGGTGGCCTTCTCGATCGCTTCGGCCACATCACCGTTGGTCACGGTGCCGAAGAGAACATCATCGCCACCGGTCTGCTTCTTCACCGTGAAGCGGCCGATGGTGTTGAGGGCTGTGCGGAAGGCTTCCGCTTCCACCTTGAGGGCGGCCTGGCGCTCGGCCTCCTTGGCGCGGCGGTGTTCCACCTGGCGCAACACGGCGGCCGTGACGGGCACGGCCTTGCCGGTGGGAACGAGGTAGTTGCGGGCGTAGCCAGGAGCCACCTCCACCAGGTCGCCGTTCTTGCCCAGGCTCAACACGTCCTCATGGAGAACGACTTGTACGCGCTTGGCCATGACGACGACCCTCGAACGGGAATGAACAGGAACCACCCAACCTACGTCAGGGCCGGCAGGCCCTGAGGGCTTCAGGAACCGGAGGCTGTGCGGGGAAGGCGCACGCGGGTGGCCAGACCCAGCTGGCGCATCAGGTTGATGTGCATCCAGGTGAGGTCGATCTGGGAGCCGAAGCCGTGGCGGGCGGAATGGGGGAAGGCGTGGTGGTTGTTGTGCCAGCCCTCGCCGAAGGTGAGGGCGGCCACCCAGGGGTTGTTGCGGGAGCGATCGCCGCTGTCATGGCTGACCTCGCCCCAGGCATGGGTGGCGGAATTGACCAGCCAGGTGCAGTGGTAGACGAGCACCAGGCGCAGGGGAATGCCCCAGAGCACCAGAGCCCAACCGCCGGCGCCGGTCACCGTGCCCACCCAGAAGAGGAGCAGGCCGAGGACGAGCTGAAGGCCGAGGAACCACTTGTTCAACCAGCGGTAGTAGGGGTCGCGGGCCAAATCGCCGGTGAGCCGGGGCACAGCCGCCAGGGCCGGGATCTCATCGAACATCCAGAGCATGTGGCTCCACCAGAAGCCCTTGTTGCTGTCGTGGTGATCCGCGTCCGTATCCGAGAACTTGTGGTGGTGGCGGTGCAGGCCCACCCAGTCGATCGGGCCGTGCTGGC
>CAYVWU010000219.1:0-4528 GCA_964455575.1 uncultured Cyanobium sp.
GGGGGGAGAGACGCGCGCCAGTCAGCCAGGTCCCGTTCCGTGCGCAGGACGTCCAAGGGAAACCCCAAAAAAAGGATCCTCCCAGCCCAAGGACCGGGAGGACACAAGATCAGATCCGATGGGTGGGATCGATCAGTCGATCACCTCGAGCTTGACGTCTGCCACACCGCTGGCTGTGAGACCCAGCGCTTGGGCCGCCCCATGGGCCAGATCGATGACACGGCCGCCGGTGAAGGGCCCGCGATCGTTGATGCGGACCACGGTGGAGAGACCGTTATCCAAGTTGGTGACACGCACCTTGGTGCCGAAGGCCAGGTAACGGTGAGCTGCCGTCATGGTGCCAGGGCGGAGGATTTCCCCGCTTGCCGTGCGACCGCCGAAGAAGCCGGGGCCATACCAGCTGGCTTGACCGACCTGAACACCTTGAGCCGAAGCGAGAAGAGGGCTCTGTGCAGGAGGCACAGGAGGGCTCATCCGCATGAACTTGTTATCCCACCGAGGCGAAGGAAGCTCGCGAGGGGCGAAGGGTGCGAGGTCGGGAGCGGTGAGGGAGGCGGCCTGAACTGGGGTCAGAGCGGCTCCCGCCAGAAGGACAGCGGCAGATCCGAGCAGGTGAAGAGTACGCATGACACTCGGAATTCACGGGGAAGGAGCGAGGGAAGAGCGAGCTGCCATCGCGGTTCACATCGGGCAAGAGCTATGGCTTGATCAGCAATTGGCTCGAGCTGTTGATGTGTGTCCGGGGTGAATTCCTGACCTAGGAAAAACAACTCGCACAAGTTACCGGGGTTTGACTGGCTGAAACAGCCCCAAGAAGACCCCTGAGACTGATCAGAATTTTTCATGCTTAAGCATTTGACCTGTTTTCGCCGGCCTTCCCGGCGTCGGCAAGCAACCTGATACATGAGAAAATCTGATCAGATTGATAAGCCGTCGTGATGGAAATATGTGCCAATCGGGGCTGCGTCCACCTCAGGTGGGGGTTGCCGCGGCTGATCGGTGGCCCCTGATTCACGGCGTCGGAGGATCAGGTCACTCGACCAAGGGCCATGGATTACCGGAGTGCGGGCGTGGATGTGTTGGCGGGGCGAGCCTTCATCGATCGGATCCGCAGCAGTGTGAACTCCACCCACCGTCCCGAGGTGCTTGGGGGAGTCGGTGGATTCGCTGGACTGTGCCGTCTTCCCCAAGGGCTGCGGAACCCTCTGCTGGTGGCGGGCACCGATGGGGTGGGCACCAAGCTGGAACTGGCCCAACGCCTCGCCAGCCACAAGGGCGTTGGCATCGACCTGGTGGCCATGTGCGTCAACGACGTCATCACCTGCGGGGCGGAGCCACTCCTCTTCCTGGATTACATCGCTACCGGACGCCTCACCCCGGAACACCTGGCTGAGGTCGTGGAAGGAATCGCCGAGGGCTGCCGTCAGAGCGGCTGCGCCCTCCTCGGTGGTGAAACGGCTGAAATGCCAGGGTTTTATGGCCCCGGTCAATACGACCTGGCGGGTTTCTGCCTTGGGGTGGTGGAGGAAGAACAACGCATCGACGGGAGTCAGGTGCGTGTGGGGGATCGGGTGGTGGGCGTGGCCAGCAGCGGGGTGCACAGCAACGGCTTCAGCCTCGTGCGCCGCATCCTCGAGCAGGCCGGCGTGACCCTGGAGACCCGACGAACGCCCGAGGCTCCGCCCCTCCTGCAGGAGCTGCTGACCCCCACCCTGCTGTACAGCGCCCTGGTGAAAGCCCTCCAGGAGCATCAGCTCTCCCCCCATGGGATGGCCCACATCACTGGCGGAGGGTTGCCGGAAAACCTGCCGCGCTGCTTGCCCCAGGGCTGCCATGCGGTGGTCGATCCCCTGTCATGGGAGCGTCCCGCCGTGTTTCGCTGGCTCCAGGACGCGGGCCAGGTGCCCGAGGCCGACCTCTGGCAGACCTTCAACCTCGGGGTGGGCTTCTGCCTCGTGGTGCGTCCTGAGTCGGTGGCCCCGGTGGTGGAGGTGTGTCAGAGCTGTGGGCACAGGGCCTGGGAGATGGGTCGCATCGAGGCCGGGGACGCCCCAGAGCCAGGGATTGGAGGCTTGCCCGACTAAAGCAGCACCGGGCATGATCACACTACAGTCGTTTCTTCCCGCGGTTCCTGAAGACCGCAGGCTGTGGCCCAGGACAACCAATTGCCAATACCAGAGATGTTGAATACCTCGTCACGCGTCACGCGACGTCGCAGTTCCGCTGGTCCAACTCCTCCCCAGCGGCCTCAGCCGGTTCGCCCTCGGGTGCGCGAGTCGACGCGGGAGACCCCCCAGGCCGGAGGGCAGCGCCCAACCTTCCTGTCCTTGCGTGACCATGGCAAGGTGTACGTCGTGGATCTTCCACGTCTGTCCGACGGGCAACTCACCCAGATTTTCAACGAAGCCCAGGGGGTTCTGGAAAGTCTCAATCGTCGCTTGTCAGAGCTCGACGCCCAGATCTTCCTCAACCCCGCCGACCAGGACACCCGCATTCGCGCCACCACGAAACGGGACGTCACCGAACGCTTTCTCAATGCCATCACCCAGGAACAGGAGCTCCGACGGAGCAACCCGGCCCTGCGGGCTGCCGCTGGCGAATCCCTGGCCCGCGCCTTTCTGGAATTGGCGCGTCATCGGCTGCCCGGCTCCACGTTTGACTCCCTGCTGCAGGAGGCCCTGACGGCCTGTGGTCCCTCCTCAACCCAGTCCCTGGACGGAGGTCACGGGGAGGCCGACATGCTGCGGTTCCTCCACGCGGAAGGGGAGGAGAGCGAAGAGGAGGAAGCGGCTCCCAGCCTGCCGGTGGTGCTCACCCCCGAAGACTGAAGGATCGGCCTTCAGCTGCTCTGAAAGGGATTGGCCGGCATGCGCGCCCGATTGGCGAACGCCAATCCGTCAAGGTGATCCCGCTCCTCACGGGTCAGGCTCCAGGCCAGGGCCTGGGCCACCGCCTCCAGCTGGTGCGGGCGACGCACCCCCGGGATGGGGGTTGCCCCATGGGCTCGGCACCAATTGAGGGCCACCGCCGCCGGGGCCACCTCCCGGAGAGCCGCCACCCGGAGCAGCCCCTCGCGCAGAGGCGCCGCGCCGGCCTCCAACCGTTGGAACAGCCAGCCACGGGGACCCGCGGGCAAGGGACGGGCCTCCCCGGGCGCCCGCCCCAACCACCCCAACGCCAAGGGGCTGTACGCCAGCAGCTCCACCCCCAGCTCGCGACATACCTCCGCCACGCCCCCCGGGCCCACCGCCTCCGGCGCCAGGAGGGACAGCTGCACCTGAAGGCTGGCCAGGCGCACCCCCCGCTCGGCCAGCTGGCCATGGAGGCGCCGCAATCCCCGGGGGCCGAGGTTGGAGAGCCCCAGCTCCGCCACCGCGCCCGCCAGCACCTGATCCGCCAGGCCATCCAGGAGCGGCCCCTCCTGCCAGGGGGCGTATCGCGCCGTGCTCCAGTGCAACTGCACCCGATCCAATTGGCCCTGGAGCCGTTTCCGCGAAGCCGCCAGGGCGCGATCGAATCCCCGACGGCCCAGCCTCCAAGGGAAAGGGGCCAACTTGGTGGCCACGGTGAGCGACGCTCTCTGGGGGGGCGTCAACTCCGCGCACCAGCGCCCCAGGAGCTCCTCGCTGCGTCCGTTCCAGCGGCCGGTGCCGTAGGAATCCGCCGTGTCAAACAAACGCAGGCCCAGATCCACCGCTCGAATGAAGGCTGCTCGGATCTCCGCGTCCTGTCCGGGGTCATACCCCCAGAGGAACTGATTGCCCCAGGCCCAGGTGCCAACGCCGATGGAAGGGGAAGGAGGAGGGGTGGAGGTCATCCGTCGCCACAGCGCCGCAGCGGCCATGATGCATTGCGGCAGTCGCCCCACCCTTGACCCCGGCCACCCCTCCATCGTCCTCCGGTCCAGCGGCGGCGATCCCCTCCACCGCCGCCGACACGGTGCCGACGGAGGCCGCCACCCATGCGGATCGCCCTGACCCCGTGCTGTGCACCCACTGCGGACGGACAGCCCGCAATGGCCTCACCTGCCAGGGGATCTGCGTGGCCGACTCGGGCTACTGACGCCTGGCCCCCCGAAGGCGAGACGAGCGTCATCGCGCTGCCGGGACGCGCCATCGTCACGCCATGTTGCGCGATGTGCAGTTTTTTGGCCTTTCCCCCGAAACACCGACGGTCCTTAAGATTCGCTTTAGGGTTCAGGGCCAACGCGATGTTGTGACATGACCCATCCAAGCTCTCTCCTGCTTGCCATGGCCCTCTTCGGGCTGATGGTGGTGGAGATCGCCACCCGCCTCCATGCGACCGCCTGAGGCCTCGCTCACAACCCGGCGCCGAGACGACCAAAACGAGCATCGAACACCCTGAATGACGGCTTTCCCCATCCAAGCCCCCTGGTTTCGTCCTACAAAGGAACAGTGCTGCTTGCAGACTTGGTGAAAGTCATCCACCACAACGATGAGCACCTCTTGTGCCTTTCCTCTGAAGAGGCCGCTCTTCTGTTGGACCTTTGCCATGCGGGAGTGATCTC
>CAYVWU010000220.1:0-4507 GCA_964455575.1 uncultured Cyanobium sp.
GCAAGGTCCTGGCGGTGCAATCGCTGCACGACCTCCAGATGGGCCTGGAGGTTCTGGCCGATTCGCACAGGCAACACCGTTCGTCGATCCTTGCCACCCCTTTCCATGCCGCACCGTGATCTGCCAGCGCCTGGCTCTGCGTGGACGCGCTCACCTGAAGATCCACCGCCAAATGGTTGAGAACAGCCACTGCTCAACTCTGGTCACGGCGCGCCGAACACAGTGACGTGCTTGCAGGTCCCCGCGGTCGCGCTGGAAGAATCCAGGAGGACGGGCAGCATGACGGTTGGGGATGGGGTTCCGAATCAACATCCTTCCAATCTGAGAAGAGACTTGCCCTCTCATCCCATTCCCGGCCTGTCAATCGGATCCCAGCCCATTCAACTGGCCCCGCAAACAAACGTTGAGAAACGGGTCTGGTCCAGCCGCTCAGAAAGGGACAAGATGAGACAAACCCTCAGCCACATTCATCCTCGGCTCCCCACAATCATGGAACGCCCTTACTACCAAACCCTCAGCTTCGATGATCTGGAGGTGCTCGTGCTGGTCGAGAAGGACGGCGCGACCCCCCGTGAGGTGGACGACGCCCTCGGCATGGGGCGCCGCGAGACCGCGGCGGTGTTTCGCGACCTGGTGCGGCGCGGATTGCTCGATTGGGAGGGCCGCACCCGCCCCCCTGGCGCTTTGCCCATGCCCTGGCGCTTGGCGTCCACCACCTTCCACCTCACGCCCATGGCGCGCACCTTACGGGCGGATGAAACGTTCCGCCTGAAGGCCTTTGCCGCCTCCCTCGGCGCGATCGACGACGACGGCTCGCCCTGAGTCCACGGAAAGCAAAAACCCACCGGCCTCCCCCCGCTGGCGCCCCATCACCCCGCTGGCGCCCCAGCCCCGCGGCTCACCCCACCAGCGCCAGATCAAACGCCCGCCGCTCCTCTTCGCCGCTGGGGAGGGGGCGCTCGAACACCTGACAGAAGACCTTCACCACGCGGTCGCCGGAATCGATCGTTTCCAGGGGGTCCTTGCGCAGGCGGTGGCGCAGGCAGCAGGCCACCACCCGGGCCACGTCGTCGTCGCCGACAGAGTCGCGGCCCTCGAAGGCCGCCAGGGCGCGGGCCGCGCGGTTGGTGACGATGTCGCCCCGCAGGCCATCCACATCCAGCTCGCCGCACACCGCCGAGATGCGCAGGCGCAGGTCCTGGTCGATCGTCACGGCCGGCAGACACTCCTGCGCCGCCACCACCCGCGCCTGCAGCGCCTCCTGCGCCGTGGCGCTGCCCTCCAGGAAAGCCACCGGGTCGGCGTCAAACGCCGTGCGCTGGTCCACCACCAACACCCGCAGCTCCGGATCCCGCACCGTGCGCACCTCCACGCTCATCCCGAAGCGATCCAGCAGCTGGGGGCGCAACTCCCCCTCCTCCGGGTTGCCGGAGCCGATCAGCACAAACCGCGCCGGGTGGCGCACGGAGATGCCCTCCCGCTCCACCGTGTTCCACCCGGAGGCCGCCGCGTCCAGCAGCACATCCACCAGGTGGTCGTCCAGCAGGTTCACCTCATCCACATAGAGCAGGCCGCGATTGGCCTTCGCCAGCAAGCCCGGCTCAAAGGCCCGCACCCCCTCGCTGAGAGCCTTCTCGATGTCGATCGTGCCGCAGAGGCGGTCCTCCGTGGCGCCCAGGGGCAGGTCCACCATCGGCACCTGCCGCAGCTCCGTCGGCAGCGCCTCGCCCCGGCCCGCCCGCTCCCGCACCTCATCGCTTTGCAGGTCGGGGTCGGCGGGGGCGCTGTTGTAGGGGTCGCCGCTCACGACCGGGATCTCCGGCAGCAGGTCGGCCAGGGCCCGAATCGTCGTGCTCTTCCCCGTGCCCCGGTCGCCCATGATCATCACCCCGCCGATGCGGGGGTCGATCACGTTCAACAGCAAGGCCAGCTTCATCTCCTCCTGGCCCACCACCTGCGTGAAGGGAAACACCCTGCGCTTGCTGCTCACACTCACCGGTCGGACGAAAGGGGGCGAACGGGCGATTGTTTCACAGCCTCCGGCACCGGCGCCGGCAACAGGCTCAACACCTGCGGCGGCGTGGCATCCGCGGGATAGATCAGGCGCACCCGCACCTCCCGCGTCGCCCCCGGCGCCAGGGTCACCAGGCCCAGCGGCGGACCCTCCTGCCCGGCCCGCTGCACCAGATGGAAGCTCTGCCGTCCCGCCGGCCGCCCTTCCGGACCATCCAGCCCGCTCACCTCCACCGTGCCGCGGAACATCACCGGACCCGTCGCCGGCGCCGGCTCCTCCCCGCTGGCCCCGTTCACCGGCGCCCCGCGAAACTTCAGCCCCCCCTGCGGAGCGTCCGTCTTCAACGGGGATTCCAGGGCCACCGCCAGCCGCAGCGGTCGCCGCGTGTCGTTCCGCAGGGGCAGGGTGAGGGCGTAGGTGACGCCGTAGTTGCCATGGGCGGCCCAGGCCGTGCCGGGGTAGAGGGCGCTCAGCTCGGCGGTCTGCACCTGCCCTGTGCCCAGGGTGCCGCGCTCCAGGGAGCTGATCGGCCAGGAGATCGGCGCCCGCGAGGCCGACAGGGTCGCCTGGCCCGGATCCGTCAGCCGGCCCGTCCAGGTGGCGCCCCGCTGCACGCCGCTCACCCGCGAATACACCATCCGCCCCGGCGCGCCCCGGGGCGTGGGGACATGCTCCTTCGCGCTCAGGCCACCCGCCAGGATCCGCGCCCACACCTCCGGCGGCGGCGGCGTCCCCTCCGGCCCGAAGGCCGCCAGGGTGGCCACATCCACCGGGCCATCGCTGTTCAGCCGCAGCTGCAGGTTGCGGCCATTGAGCAAGGGATCCAGACCCTTCACCGGCAGCGGCAGCACCAGCAGGGGCGTGAGCGTGCCGGGCTGGAGGGTCCAGCGCTCCGGCCACTCCCGCTGGGCGCGGGGCAGACGCAGCAGCAGCTCCGTCGCCACCCGGCTGCCCGGACCCGACCACACCGGCGTCAACCCCTGGGGCATCAGCGGCGGCAACGGCAGAAACGGCGCCTGCGCCTCCTTCCCGTCCACCGACTGCGACAGGGCCGTCGACCCCGCCAGCAGCCGCAGCTGCACCGGCGTCTCCCCCCGCGGAGCCGCCACCACCGCCAGCCACAGCGTCGAGGCCAGGGTGTCCGGCTTGCCGGCGTAGACGTGGTGGCTGAACAGCTCGAACGTGCCCGTCTGCGGCGCGTTCAGATGGGCGGCCGGCTCGGTCAGGGTGAGGCTCCCCAGGCGCCGGCCGCCGTCGAAGGTGGACAGCAGCACGCCGGGGCCGACGATCAGCTCCGGGTTGTTGTCATTCAGCACCGGCAGGGCATCCAGGCCGCCCGGCAGGGCCTCCACCGCCTGGGGGCGCAGGCGGGTGGGAAGGGGGGCCTGGGACAGGGCCGGCGCCAGCCAGGTGGTGGCGCTCCATCCGGCCACCAACACCAGCCAGCGCCCCCGGGCCGCGATCCTGGTCAAAAGCCCTCCGCTCATGGCGTCTTCCCCACCAGCGCCCGACCGGCCTCCGCCGCCATCGCGCGGATCAGGTCGCCCGAGCGCGGGTCGTTGAACGGACCCTTCACCAGGAAGGCCGCCACGGCCCGCTGCCCGTTGGGCAGCTCGATCAGACCCGCGTCGGCGTAGGCGATGCCGATGTCGCCGGTCTTGTTGTAAACCTTGATCCCATAGGGGAGGAGCTCGCTGTCCGGATCGGCCGCCTCCTTGTTGAACGCCTTCAGCAGGCCCGCCGGCAGCAGGGTGTTGGTGCCGGAGGTGCCGAGGATCTCGCGAAAGAGGTCGCGCGCCCGCGGGCCCAGCTTCTCGCCCGTGTCCACCAGGGCGATCGCGCGGGCCAGATCCCGGGCGCTGGTCGTGTTCGTGCCCTGCAGATCGGGCAGCCAGTTGCGCAGCACCGTCGCGCTCAGTCCCAGCTCCTGGAACGTGCTGTTGAGCGCCTCCTTGCCGCCCAGCCGCTGGATCAGCAGGTTGGTGGCGCTGTTGTCGCTCACCCGGATCATCTCCGTGGCCGCCTCGTGGAAGGGGAAACGGGTGCCCAGGGGCTTGCTCGCCATCCAGCCCGCGCCCTCGCCGCGGGTTTGCTTCGTCAAGGGCAGGGGCTCATCCCAGCGCAGCTTCCCTTGGTCAAAGCGATCGAGCGCCACCAGCAAAATCGGCGTCTTGATCGAGCTCGCCGCCGACAGCGGCTGATCCGGCTTCAGCTCCGCGTAGCGGCCGTCGTCGAGCACCAGCAGATACCCCGAGGCGGTGAGCCCCTTCTGGGCGGCGGCCAGCTTCGCCCAGCGCTGGCTCACGGCGGTGAGCTCCCGACGGGGCTCAAAACGCCCCAGCCCCCGGTGGCCGCCGGGCAGCAGCCGAGGGGCTGGATCCACGCGCGGCACCCCCACCGACCCCTGGGCCAGGCGCGGCGCCAGCAGCTTCAGGCCGGTGCCGGCGATCACCCCCAGCCCGGCGCCGATCACCGCCAGGCGCAGGATCAGCA
>CAYVWU010000221.1:0-4480 GCA_964455575.1 uncultured Cyanobium sp.
GCAGGGCGGCGGCGATGCGCAGGGGCGACCAATCGAGGCTGCGGCCACCACCGGCCACGATGATCAAAGCGCGAACGATCGATGGCGATGAGCCACCACAAGAGGAGACTGCAGGGAGCAGGCAAAGCGGCGGCTCAGGGCCGCAGGATGCGTCGGCCGAATAGAGAGAAACCATGGGGATCTCCAGGGGATGAACGAAAGACGAGGAGGGAGAGGATGCAGTGGGCGGGAGCCCTCTTCCCATGGGAAGATCCTAGCAGTAAGGGTGTACTGTTCGACAAGGGAAAGCACCTTATTTTGCTGAGATTCTTGAAGCTGGAAGCGGAGCAGGCGGGCGAAGAAAAGCAGCGGCGGCAAGGGCAGAAAAGGGTTATAGGAGAATCAGAAAGTACAGCCAACTGAGGCTGCAGCGCTTCAGAAACTTGAGCCAAGAACCCCTGCCCTCAGCAACAGCCGGCCCAATCCAATCCCTCTGGCTCAGCCCACCCAACGGCTCCAGGCGCCAAGCCAGCGGCCTCCGAGCGCCGGGCCACCGCAGCCGCGGGAGAGCCACCCCGCCGCCGTGACCTCCCCCAGCCATCCCGGCGGCGGCAAGGCAGAACCAATCACGCGAGCGCAAGGGTGTGGCATGGCTTCCAGGCGCAACAATCGTTAGCCATAACCTTCTGGGACTAAGAGACGCCGCACTTGCGAAGCCCTTGCGCCGCGTGACACACTAAAAGCCAAGCCGCTGGGTGCGGGCTGCTCCCACAAGCGTGGCGTCAAGGATTGGATTAGATCAGCCGATGCATTGCTGATCCATCGGCGCTATCGAATCAGACGTAGCTTCCTTGCAGGTCGTGCTGACGCGATCACAAAAGATGAGCAACCGCTCCCGCTGCTCCATCGGCAACCCGGAGGGTCTGGCCAGCAGGGCAAGCAGATCATCCTGGGCCTGCAGCACATCATCGAGGAGCCAGAGCAATGCTTGGGCTTCTGCTACAGCCTGCTCAATTCTGGTGGAGCTTGCTGTTGATCTGGTGGTCATGGCAAACAGGCTAAAGAAGCAATCAAGGAACAAGCCATTTCGAGTGCAGGATGGCCAGGGATGAATCATTGACGCATCCATGGACGGATGGATGGGAGTATAACTTGATATCCACAAGGAAGCAAGCTCTTGCTATTGTTTTCTACTTGGAGTTAGAATACCTCGATTTATCTTCTCCATGCTTGCTGATCAGCGGCATTTGGCATGCAACGGCATTCCATC
This sequence comes from uncultured Cyanobium sp., assembly GCA_964455575.1. Taxonomy (GTDB): domain Bacteria; phylum Cyanobacteriota; class Cyanobacteriia; order PCC-6307; family Cyanobiaceae; genus Cyanobium. Next base: position 1,250 of record CAYVWU010000221.1, read on the forward strand.
AGTCTGCCCGTTTACTCTCTTCCAAGGGCATCGACTTCAACTGCTGACTCCACCTTCCAACGCTTTGATCAGCAGCACCACTTCGGCGGCCTCTGAGTAATCCAGGCCGGGATCTTCCGCGAGGGCGGGGTCCCGGCTACCGGCGGTGATGGCTTGGAGGGCGGTGAGGAAGGGGATCTGGTTTGCAAAATCGGGATCGGCAGCGAGTTGCTGGAGGAGGGAGGCGGCTACCGCTGGATCGCCGGTGGAAAGGGCTTGGTAGATGTTCTGCGCCAGACGGCCACTCCCGAAATGATTTTCACCGCCATCGCGGCGGTAGGCGAGATAGGCGGCCCTGGCCTTCTGGCGGGCTTCCGCGGCGGCGGCAGGGTTGCCGGCCTCCGTCTCAATGTCCGCAAGGATGTCCCAGCTTGTCCAGGGCTCAACCGCATGCCCATAGGCTTCCTTGCACTGAATCGCTCGGGTGATGGCGTCTCGGGCCTCCTCCAGCCGCTGGAGCTCGCGCAGGCTGTTGGCCAAATTGTTCCACTGTCGCCCTTCTCCTGCGGTATCCCCGATGGCGCTGTGGAGCTCCGCTGCCCGCTGGTAGAAAACCACCGCCTCCTCGGGCCGCTGCAACACAGCGTTGTAGAGGATGCCCAGTTGCCCAAGGGTGGCAGCCTGGCCGGACTGATCGCCGAGCCGCACCTCGATGGCCAGGGATTGGTTGTAGGCCTCCTCCGCCAACACCGGCTGCCCCGCTTTCTGATGCACCCTGCCGATCTGATGCCAGGCGGTGGCAACGGAGACTTGTTCATTGAGGCGAGAGAAGGTGTCTCGCGCTTCCTCGTGGGCCGCCAGGGCCTCGCCGTAGCGCCTCTGCTCTAAGCGAAGCGTGCCGAGTTGGCCTTTGCCCACGGCCACAGAGCGTTGATCCCCCCCTTGTTCAGCCCTGCGGATCGCTTCTTCGTAGGCCGCAGCGGCAGTGTCGTACTGGCCCAGATCGAGCAGACAGTCGCCCTGTTCCGTGAGGCACTTGGACGCCATCCCTTCCGCAGCTTTAGCTTTGTTGGAGCGCTTGCTGGCTATGGCCTCAAACCGCTGGCCGGCCTCCTGCAGCAGCGGCAGGGCCTGCTGCGCTCCGCCCGCTGTTTTCAACACCCGGCCCAGGAGGAAGCAGGCCACCGCCAGGTCGTAGTCCGCCTCGGCATAGGCCTCCTCCCCAGCCGCCCGGGCCTGCTCCAACAGCTGGTGTGCCTCCGCCAAGGCCTCCCGCAGCTGTCCCCCCGCCAGCTGCTGCTCAATCCGAATGCGGCTGGCCTGAAAGCGTGCGTGGCTCCAGCCCTCGCCCAGGGCGGCGGCGGCAACCTCCCGCACCCGCGCCAGACGCTCCAGCAGCCGCGGTTTGCCCAGCCCCTGCAGCAGGCTGTAGAGGGAGGTGGCCCGAGCGATCGTGGTTTCTGGATCAGCTGTGGCCAGGGAGAGATCGAGCAAGGCAAAGAGGTTGGGCAGCTCCAGCAGCGTCAGCGTTGCCGCCACTTCCGTGTTCTGTTTCTGCTGTTGAACGAGAAAGCCGAGATAGCCAGCCATCGCCTCCAGCCAGCGGGCTGTGAGCGCCGTGTGCTCCTCCTGGCGGAGGCTGGCCTTGAGGAAGGGGCAGAGGGCGGGATTGAGTGACAGATGGTTGTAGGGATTGGCTGTGGCCAGGCCGGTGCCCACCAGCTCCTCCGCGAACCCCTCCACTTCCGCCTGCTCCCAGCCCGTCATCAACCGCAGCACCCCAAGGTGCACGCCGCCGTGGAACACCCCCAGCACCCGCACCCGCTCCCGGTTTGTAGCTGAAAGACGCCGCAGGGAAAGCTCCACGCTGGCAAAAAGCGATTGCTCCCGGCGACGCGGATCATCGGCGGGGAGATGGGCCACCTGCCGCTCCATCTTCTCCATCAGCTCCTCCAGCGCCTCGTGGGTGGCTTCCACGCCGCGGCGGCGCAGTTCCGGCCCCAGCAGCGCCAGGGTGCGGGCATGGCCCTGCACCGCAGCGGCCAGCTCCTCGATCGCCTCCCTCCGGGCCGTCAGCGTTGCCCCGTCCTCGCCAGCCCCTGCGCCGGCGGCGAGGGCCCGCTCGATCAACGCCACCGCATCGCCCCGCTCCAGCTGATGCAGCTCCAGCCGTTGCCGCTTGTCCGCAAACGGCGCCGGCAGCGCCTCGCGGCTGGTGAACACGATCCGCGTGTCGCCCGCCCGCAGCAGCCGCTCCGCCAACCGCAGGATCTGCCGCAGCTCCTCCGCGGCCTCCTCGTTCAGCAGCTCGGGGGCCTCCAGATAGGGCGGCAGCAGCACGCTCTCCAGGTTGTCGATCACCAACAGGGTGGCCTGCTCCTTGAGGGCCCGCTCGATCGGCTGCAGTGCCTGCTCGGTGGTCTCGAACTTGGCGATGGAATACTCCGCCCCCACCAGCTGCCGGCCGAGGGCATCGAGCACCGCCTGGCCGCCGCTGTGGAGCTCCACGCTCACAAACGCCGCCCGCCGCACCTGCCGGGAGCGCACCAGCCAGCGGGCCAGCTCCGCCGCCAGCGCGGTTTTCCCCTCGCCCCCCTGGCCCCGCAGCACCGCCCAGCGCTCCTGGCGCAGCAGGCGCTCCAGGGCGAGCAGCTCGCGGCTGCGGCCCACAAAACCCGTCTCCACCGGCTCAGGCGGCACCTCCCCCAGCCGGGCACGCAGGCGGGCTTGGAGGTCGTCTCGGGTCTGGGGGGCGGGGGTGGTGGCAAACAGCTGCGGGTCAGCCTCCTCCTGGTAGAGCACGGGCACAAACCAATCGGCGAGGGTGAGCTTGCCAATGCCGTAGCGCTCGCCCCGACTGGGGTCGTTGTGGAGCGCCCGCTGGCCGGCAAGCATCGCCTGGCCCACCCGCTGGCCACGGGCCAGCTCGCCATAGAAGGCCGCGACAAAGCGTTTGGCCGTTTCCACCAGCACGCTGTGGCTCATCGCCACCACCGAGGCCACACCCCGCTGCAGCAGCTCGCTGGCCACCGATTCACCGCCCTGTTCCGCCTGGGCGCTCTGGCAGGCCTCCAGGAACACCAACGGGATGCGGTGGCCGGTGAGCAACGGCCCCAGCCTCTCGGTGGTGACCCTCTCGTGGCGGCGGCCGCTGAGTTTGGCGCTGTCGCGGGGATCCTCAAAGCAGAGGGCCCCCAGGCCCACGCGGCGGTCGTAGACGCCGTGGCCGTCGAAATGCACCACGTGATACGG
>CAYVWU010000222.1:0-2458 GCA_964455575.1 uncultured Cyanobium sp.
CGCAAGGCCTTGGCCACGAGCTCCGCCCGGCTGCTGACGCCAAGCTTGCGCCGCAGGGCCTTGGTGCGCCCGCGAGCGGTTTCGTACTGGATGGCCAGATGCTCCGCGATCTGCCGATCCCCCAGCCCGCGCACCAGAAGGTCCACCAGCTCCAGCTCGCGGCGATTCAGGCTCGGGAGCCCGTCCCGGCCCGCCGGGGAAGGGGGGAGAGCGGTCTCCAAGCTGGCGATGAGGGCGGCGGAGCGGAAGCGCTGGCCTCGCGAGAGGGCTTGGCTCAGCGCGGCCAACACCTGACCATCGCCAAAGCACTCTTCCTCCAGCAACGCCGCATCCGCCGCCGACTCTCCCGCCGCGCGCAGGTCGCCATCGCGGTGACCCACCAGCAGGATCGTGCGGGTGTCGCCGCGGCTGGACCGGACCCGCTGCAGCAGGGAGAGACCCGATCCCCCCGCGAGCTGGGGCGTGGTGATCAGCAGACCTGGCGCGGCGGCGCGCAGGCCTCGGATGGCCTCCTCCTCCGTGGTGACCATGAAGGCCAGCTCCCGCCGCGGGGTCAGCAACGCCCGCAGGCCGAGGAGCACCAAGCCGCTGGCGGCGGCCAAGCCAATTCCCGGGCGAACCTCGCGACCGATCCGCCACCCCGTCGGCCGTGCGTCCCCGCGTCGCTGGGCCCGAACCGTGGAGAGTGGTTCAAGCGCATCGGGCCCGTGGGATTCCAGGCCACCGCGGGTGGGGCCGCTGCCCGGAAAGGCCAACCCGGCATCGGCGGCGCCCCCGAACAGCCACGGGACGACAGCGAGCGCGTGGCCCAGCCGGAGGGCCTGAGCAGAGCGGGACCCGCCACGGAGCCTCCAGGGTGCCCGCATGGGCGGGCCTGTCCCTGAATCCACCCGGTGAATGGAGGGTATCGTCCTGCCAGCCCGTTCCACAGCCTTGGGTCGCCCGCCATTCCCCTCGCCCCCGGCCCCCCCCCTCCTGGCCCTCGCCCTGACGCTTCTGCCGCTGCCCTTGGCCCTCACGGCCTGCGGCAGCCCGAAGCCCGCCGCCGTGGCGCCCACCCCGGTGCGGCTGGTGCCCGTGCAGGCCATGCCCTTCCTCGATGCGATCGATGTGCAGAGCACCCTGGAGGCGATCCGCGAGGTGAAGCTGGCGCCGGAGATCGCCGGGCGGATCGTGGCCATGCCGATGGCGGAGGGGCAGCCGGTGCAACCCGGCCAGCCGCTCTTCGCCATGGATCAGATCCAGCTGCGGGCGGAGGTGAACGCCGATGCCGCCGAGGCGCGCAAGGATCGGGTGAACGCCGAGCGTTACATCTTCCTCAATCAGCAGGGCGCCGTCTCCACCAAGGAGCGGGATTTCTACGTCACCCAGGCGATCCAGAGTCGTGACACCCTGCGGGCCAATCTCGCCAACCTCGGCTACAAAAATGTCGTCTCACCCATCGGTGGCACGGTGGGAAACATCAACTACAAGCTCGGCGATGTGGTGCAGGCGGGCTCGGTGGTGACGAGCATCGTCGACAATTCCAGGCTCTGGGTGCGGCTGGACATCCCCGGCGAGGATGCCTACCGGGTGCGGCCTGGCCTGCCTGTGGTGCTCAAGGCCCCGGATGCGCCGCGGCGGCTTCTGGCCCGGGGCGCTGTCACCTTCATCGCCCCCTCCATCGACAAGGAGAAGCAGACCCTGCTGGTCAAGGCCACCTTCGACAACCCTGACGGCGCCCTGCGCAACGGCCAGCGCGTCAAGGCCACCCTCGTCTACAACCAGGCGGCCTCCCTGGCCGTGCCCCAACAGGCGGTCCTGCTCCAGGCGGGTCAGCCCTTCGTATTCGTCGCCGTCAGCCCGGAGGTGGCCAGCCAGCAGCTGGGCCGCGAGCTCGATCCCCCGCCACCGCCCGGCACTCCCGTCGCCCTGCAGGTGCCCGTGACCCTGGGCACCCTCCAGCGGGGCGCCTTCGCGGTGCGGAGCGGCCTGAACGCCGGCGATCAGGTGATCCTCGGCAACCTCTTCCAACTGCGCAGTGGCCTGCCGGTGCGCCCCTCCACCGCGCTGGCCCCCCGCCGATGAGCCTCTCGGACACCTTCATCAAGCGCCCGGTGTTGAGCACCGTCTGCAGCGTGTTGATCCTCCTGGCAGGGGTGATCAGCCTGCCCCTGCTGCCGATCGAAAACCTGCCCAACATCGCGCCGCCCACCATTCAAGTGTCGGCCACCTATCCCGGCGCCGATGCCCTCACGGTCGAAAGCGCTGTCACCGGCCCCTTGGAGGAGAACATCAATGGGGCGCCGGGCATGGATTACATCACCTCCTTCAGCACCAGCGAAGGCAGCAGCCAGCTGAATGTGTTCTTCAAGGCCGGCAGCAACGCCGACATCGACCAGGTGAATGTGCTCAACCGCGTGCAGACCGCCACGCCGCAGCTGCCGAGCTCCGTCAGCAAGCAGGGGGTGACGGTGCA
>CAYVWU010000222.1:2558-4476 GCA_964455575.1 uncultured Cyanobium sp.
AACGCCACCACCCTGCCGCTGCTGGTGGATGGCAATTTGAAGACTGTGCAGGAGTTTGAAGAGCTGATCCTGGCCAAGGGACCCGATGGCGGCCTGATTCGCCTGAAGGATGTGGGCAAGGCGGAATACGGCTTCCAGAGCTTTTATTCCTCCGCCATCAATGCCATCAGTGGCCACCCCTGCGTGGGCTTTGGCGTGATTCAGCTGCCGGGCACCAACGCGATCGACACCGCCAAGGGCGTCGATGCGGTGCTGCAGAACTTCGAGCGCACCCTGCCACCGGGAGTGAAGCTGGAAAAGGTGTTCGACCAGCGGGATTTCATCAACGCCTCCATCGAAGGGGCCCTCGACGCCCTGCGGGACGCCGTGGTGCTGGTGCTGCTCATCATCTTCCTCTTTCTTCAGGATTGGAAGGCCACCGCCGTGCCCGCCCTGGCGCTGCCGATCGCCCTGCTGGGGGCGATGATCTTCGTGAAGGCCTTCGGCTTTTCCATCAATCAACTCACCCTGCTGGGAATCATCCTGGCCACGGGATTGGTGGTGGATGACGCCATCGTCGTTGTCGAGGCTGTCTCCGCCCGCATCGAGGCGGGAGATCCTCCCTTCATCGCCGCCTCCAGGGCGATGGGAGAACTGACGGGGGCGATCCTGGCCACGGCGCTGGTGTTGCTGGCGGTGTTTCTACCGGTGTCCTTCTTCCCCGGCTCCACGGGGGTGATCTACCGGCAGTTCGCGCTGACGATCGTGTTTTCGATCCTCGTCTCCACCTTCAACGCCATCACCGGCAAGCCGCTGCAATCCGCCCTGCTGCTGGGGGGCGGCAAAACAGAACCCCGCGGTCCCCTGTGGACCCTCATCGGCGGCCTCTTCGGCGGCGCCTACGGCGCTTTGGCCGGCGGCTGGATCACCGCCCTGGTCCTGGGCCTGCTCGGGGCTGTGATCGGCACCTTCTTGATGCCGATCTTCACCGCCTTCAACGCCGGGTTCGACCGTCTGGCGCGGGCCTACCAGGGGATCCTGGAGCGGGTGATCCAGTGGCGGCGGGCGGTGGCGCTCCTGCTGCTGGGCGGCGTGGTGGCCACGGGGCTGGCCTTCACCGCCATCCCCACCGGTTTCGTGCCAACGGAGGATCAGGGCTACGGGCTGGGCATCATGCAGCTGCTGCCCCAGGCCTCCCTGGAGGCGACGATGAAGGTGGCGGCCGAGGCACAGGCGATCCTCGCCAAGGAGCCGGACGTGGTGGCGGGTCAGCTGGTGGGGGGCGCCGGCTTCAACGGCAGCTCGGTGAACCAGGGGCTGTTCTTCTTCGGGTTCCGCCCGCTCGATGAACGGCGCGGGCGGGAGCACGAGGCGGCGGCGATCATCGCCCGCCTCAACGCGCGATTCCGCGACATTCCGGGGGCCTTGGTGTTCGCCTCCGCTCCGCCGGCGGTGCCGGGCTTCAGCGCCCAGGGCGGCCTCACCTTCCAGTTCAACGACCTCAGCAACGGCGGCTTCACCCCCAACGAGCTCTCCCAGCTCGCCGATTCCCTGATGGCCAAGGCGCGCCAGACGGGCGCCTTCGAGAAGATCTACAGCCAGTTCATCCCCGACGCGCCCGTCTGGCGGCTGGACGTGGACCGCGATCGGCTCGCCTCGCTCGACATGGATTACGGCCAGGTGATGGCCACCCTCGGCACCCTGATGGGTGGCAGTTTCGTCAACCAGACCTACGAGCAGGGGCAATATCGCCAGGTCTATGTGCAGGCCAATGCAGAGAACCGCTCCCTGGTGGATGATCTGCGCAACCTCACCGTGGAGAGCCGCACGGGCAAGCTGATCCCCCTCAGCAATGTGGTGAACCCGCGGCTGGACAGCGCTCCACCGATCATCAGCCATTTCAACCTCTACCGCACGGTGTTGATTCAGGGGATCGAGG
>CAYVWU010000223.1:0-4432 GCA_964455575.1 uncultured Cyanobium sp.
ATCGCCGAGGCGATCGGCTCCACCCGCGTCACCATCACCCGGCTGCTGGGCGACCTTCGCAACGACGGTTTGGTGCAAATTGACCGTAAGAAGATCACGGTGTTTGATCCCATCGCCCTGGCCAAGCGATTCAGTTGATCCCCTGTTCGGAAGCCAATAGCCAGAGCTGGCGCGCGAACGCCGGAGATCGGGGCGAAGCCCAGAGATACTGAACCCACTCGGGAGCTCCTGTGTCGGGGTGGTTGTTGATCCTTGCCCTGCTGGTGCTGGGAGGGGTCCTCTCCACCCTGGGGGATCGGCTTGGCAGCAAGGTGGGCAAAGCCCGGCTCAGCCTCTTCAACCTGCGGCCCCGCAAGACCGCTGTCGTCATCACCGCCCTGACCGGCAGCCTGATCAGCGCCCTCTCCCTGGGGCTGCTCCTCCTGGTGAGCGAGCGCCTGCGGGTGGGGCTCTTCGAGCTGGATCAACTGCAGGAGCGGCTGCGGCAGAGCCGCTCCGCCCTCACGAGCAGCCAGGCGGATCTGCGGCGCTCCACGGATGATCTGGCCCGCAACCGCCAGGAGCTCCGCGCCAACCAGCAGGAGCTGGCCCGCAGCCGCCTGGAGCGCAACCGGGCTTTGCAGGGCCGCGAGGCGGCCATCGCCAGTGAGCGGAAGGTCACCCTCGCGCTCAGCGCCGCCCAGCGGCGCGCGGGCGAGCTCCGCCAGGAATTGCGGCCCCTGCAGGACCAGCGCCGTCGCCTTGAAGCGGAGCGGGCCCGCCTCAGCCGCGATGTGAAGGCGCGGGACGCGGACATCCAGCGCACGGAGAAGGAGTTGGCCGGGGTTCGCTCCCGCATTGAAGCGGGTGCCAAGGAGCTCAAGGACCTGGAGGGGAAGGTGCTGGCTCTTCGCCAGGGGGATGTGCTCATCGCCAGTGGCCAGCCCTTGGCCGTGGCCCGGATTCGCCTCGGCCGCCAGGAGGACGGACGGCGCTCCATCGACGCCCTTCTGCAGGAGGCCAACGCCGCCGCGTTTCGCCTCCTGCTCCCCGGGCAGAAGGTCAACCGACAGATCCTGCTGGTGCCCCGCAGCGACATCGAGCGCCTCGATCAGGCCCTGCGGAAGTCGGGCACCTGGGTGGTGATCATCCGCTCGGCGGCCAACATCCTGCGGGGGGAGCAGCGGGTGTTGGCCTTCCCCGATCTGCGGCCCAATCGGCCGGTGGTGCGTCGCGGGGAGGTGTTGGCGCGCACCGTGCTTGATGGCGATGTGCGCTCCCCCGAGGAGGTGCGCAGCCGCATCAACCTCCTGCTCGCCGCCGCCCTCACCCAGGCCCAGCGCCGCGGCACGCTGGTCGATGGCCTGCAGGTGGATGGAACGGGCTTGAATCGGCTGGCCGTGACCCTCGGTCAACGCCCGGAGGGCCAGCCCGCCACCCTGGAGGCTGTGGCAAGGGCCAATGCCGACACCCCCGATCCCATCGCCGTCGACCTGCGCTGGACCCCATGAGCGCCCCCGCCGATCTCTCCCCCCCGCCGCGCGGCCCCCTGGCGGGCCTTGATCCCGGCCGGAGCAAGTGCGGGCTTGTGCGCACCGATCCAGCCTGCCGCCAGGTGCTGGACGCCTGCGTGCTCCCGCCGGAGGCCTGCTTCGCCCGGCTCCAGGACTGGCGGCGGCAGGGGTTGATCCTGGCGGTGGTGATGGGGGATGGCACCGGCAGCCGGGAGTGGCGGCAACGGCTGGCGGATGGGCTGCCGCTCCATTTGATCGACGAGCGCCATTCGACCCTGGAGGCGCGGCGCCGGTTCTGGCGGTTGGAGCCGGCCCGTGGCTGGCGGCGGTGGCTGCCGGAAGGGCTGCGCCAGCCCCCGCGCGACTGGGATGACGTCGTTGCACAGGTGTTGCTTGAGCGCTGGCTCGGCCACCCCCTCAGAAGGCCGCCCGCACGATGAAGGCGTAATCTCCGCCGGCTTCCAGCTGGTAGTCCGCCCGGAGGAGAAACCGCATCAGGGCGTCCTGGATCAGGGCCCGCCCGAGGGAGGGTTCGATGGTGAGCTCTCCGCGATCAAAGGCCCAGCAAAAGGTCCAGTGAAACCCTCCGGCCGTCACCTCCCCCTCCAGTCGGCAGGGCTGGAAGCTTTGACGAAACACGCGCAGTTGGGCGGTGGTCGAGGGCAGGCGACTCAAGGGAGGCCGGGCGAGGGGAGCGAGGGTGCGTTTCAGGATGCCTCAGCGAGTGCCCGGAAACTGTTCAGCTGGTTGCCAGCGCGCTCGAGTCCCTGCTCGCGGATCAAGGCCACGCCCCGCTCCACCTCCGCCAGCACCCGCTCCAGAATCGGCTGCTCTTCGGCGGAGAAGGGGCCGAGCACGTGGCCCACAGTGCGGCTTTTGCGTTCCCCGGGATCTCCGGCGGGCGGGCCGATGCCGATGCGCAGCCGGGCAAAACCCTCCCCGCCCAGATGGGCGATGAGGCTGCGCAGGCCGTTGTGACCGCCCGCGCTGCCGGAGGCCCGCAGGCGCAAACGCCCCAAGGGCAGATCCATGTCATCCACGATGACCAGCACCTGATCTGGTCGCAGGTCGAACCAGTCGAGCGTGGCCCTCACCGAGCGGCCGCTGTCGTTCATGAAGGTCTGAGGCATGAGCAGCCGCAGACGGCGGGGTCCGACACCCACCTCCGCGAGCAGGCCCTGCAGCTTGCTGTTCTGCCGAAACGATTGCCCAGCCGCCGCGGCCAACCGCTCCACCGCGAGAAAGCCAACGTTGTGCCGCGTGCGGCTGTAGCGGGGGCCGGGATTGCCCAGCCCCACCACCAATTGAAGATCCACCAACCGTTCCCGCTCAGGCTGAGGGTGGCGGCGAGACCGGGGCCGTCGGCGCTGCCGGCTCAGGCTCCACAGCCTCCGCGGGAAGCACCATCTCCGCGGTGAGCACCGTGCTGGAGACCGGGTCAGCCGCCACCGAAGGAGCGGCTGCGGGGGCGATGGCCGCTGCGGAAGGCGAGGGGGCTTCGTCCTCCCCTGTGCGCAGAGCGGAGCGGAACTCCTGCTCGAACTCCTGAGAGGCGGACTGGAAACCTTTCAGGGTGCGACCCAAGGTCTTGCCCATCTCCGGCAAGCGCTTCGGACCGAACACAATCAGAGCGATAGCCGCGATCACGGCCATCTCCGGCAGGCCGATCCCAAAGATGTTCATCGTGATCAGAGGGGAAAGGTGGACGCGGCGCTCAGCCGACGCCGTTCCAGTTCACTGTGATTCCTTCCAGCAGCAGCGACTTGTTGTACAGCTGCAGGATCACGAGCAGGAACACCAGGAAGAGCGCCATGAACAGCCCCATGACCGGGGTGGTGCCCCATCCGGGAACGACCTTGCCGTACTCGGAATTCAGGGGGCGCAGGATGTCTCCCAGGCGGGTGCGTTGGGCCATGGCGGCTCGATCCTCTCGGATGGGTCAGCGTGCTGGCTACTGTAAGGGTCTTGCCAGCTCTCCCACGAGGCGCTGTCGAGAGTTGTGACGAACACGCCCTCCGGCCACGCCTCGCCCCCCTTAGCGCCCCCATGGATCCAACCGTTTCCACCGCCTCCCCGGCTCTGTCGGTGGCTCTGGCCGTCCTGGCGGTGCTGCTCGCGTTGACAGGCTTCGGCGTCTATCAGGCGTTCGGCCCCCCCTCCAAGGGACTCACCGATCCTTTCGACGATCACGACGATTGAGTCCGCGCCCCGATCACAACGATCGCGCCGTCACCTCCCGGAGGCGGCATCGCCTCGACAATCCTGAACCGTCCCCACGCCGAGCGGCCCTCCCTGCCCACGCTCTGGTCAGGGTCCTGGCGCAGACCCTGTCGCTAGCTCAGTCCTCTGTTTGAAGCGGTCAAAGCCCCCCAACACACTTAAAAGCAATACGCGGGCTCAGGCGAGAGCGTCCTGTGAGACAGGGGGAACCCACAGCTGCAGTTTCGCGTGACGAGCGTGCCCCACTCAGAGGCGAAGACGCCAGAAGCTGAGGCTCCAGGGCGCCAGAACCGCCCCATCTCCCCCCTGCCCCAGGACCTCCCGCCCGGCTTGCCGAGGCTCGTGGAGTCCGTCCACCTCGCCCACCACCACCGCCTGGTCAGGGAGGCGCAGACGACGGCGACACGGGCCCAGGTTCTGCACGGTCAAGACGCTTTCACGGGGGTTCCCCGCCGCGGGTTGCAGCCCAACCACAACCACGTCCGGGTCCTGATGGGGAAGGGCGACCGCCGCGACCCTCGTCTCACAGGGCGCCCCCGGCCGGAGCCAGAGGGGCTCCCGGAACCGGCAGGCCTGCTGGGGCACGGCCGCGGCGCGCCAGCCCGCCGCGGCGGGCATCAGCGCCAACCGCAGCCGCTGGAGGCCGTTGTCGGCTCCGGGATCAGGCCAGGTCGGCCCGCGCACCAGGGAGACGGAGAGCTCCTCCGGACCCGCTGACA
>CAYVWU010000224.1:0-4402 GCA_964455575.1 uncultured Cyanobium sp.
GGGGTCCTGCCCCAGCTGCCCCCGCACGCTCAACACGGCGTCCGCCTGGTCCAGATCGGGCACCACCTCGACCGGCAGCTGGCTCGCTCGGGCGGCTTCCTCCAGTTGCCCGGCACTGACGCCGACGCCGCAGAGGCGCAGGGGGGGAAGCGGGGCCAACCGGTGGTGGGGGGAGGGGGCCGCCGGGTCGGGCAGGGGTTTGGGGGCCAGGCCGCGGGACTGGAGGGGCCGGCGCAGCTCTCCGTCCCGCGCGCTCTCCGACCGGGAGCCGAGCGGGTTGGTGCGGCTGGGGGGCGGCGCCTCGCGGATCTGCACCTGGCCGTCGGCTCCCACCTCCCGGATCTGGGGGCGACCGCCCTGACCGCGCAGCAGCAGATCGACGGTGTTGGCCACATCGCGGTGCACCAGCCAGCGGTGACGGCTGTGCATTTCCACCGCCAGGGGGAAGGTGGGATCGGCGGCCCGCTCCAGCACGGTCTTCTGGCTGTGGCGCCGCCGGGCCTCCTCATCCCCCAGCGTCACCGACTGGATCCCCCCCACCAGATCGCTGAGGGTGGGGTTCTTGATCAGATTGGCCAGCTCGTTGCCGTGGGCTGTGGCCACGAGCATCACGCCGCGCTCGGCGATGGTGCGGGCCGCCTGCGCCTCCAGCTCCGTGCCGATCTCATCGATCACGATCACTTCCGGCATGTGGTTTTCCACGGCTTCGATCATCACCTGGTGCTGCAGTTCCGGACGCGCCACCTGCATGCGCCTCGCCCGCCCGATGGCGGGATGGGGGATGTCGCCATCGCCGGCGATCTCGTTGCTCGTGTCGATCACCACCACGCGCCGCAGCAGGTCATCGGCCAGCACCCGGGCGATCTCCCGCAGGGCCGTGGTCTTGCCCACCCCGGGGCGCCCCATCAGCAGCAGTGACTGGCTGCTGTCCAGGAGATCGCGAACCATGGTCACCGTGCCGAACACTGCCCGCCCCACCCGACAGGTCAGCCCCACAACATCGCCGGTGCGGTTGCGGATGGCGCTGATGCGATGGAGGGTGCGCTCGATGCCGGCCCGGTTGTCCTCCCCGAAGCGCCCGATCCGCTGCAGCACGCCAGCCAGGTCCTGGCGCTCGATCGGCGTCTCCCCGAGGGCGATCGCCCGGCCGGGGTAGCGGGCCTCCGGTATGCGGCCCAGATCGAGCACCACCTCCAGAAGCTGCTCCCGGCGCTCCGGTGCGGCCAGATCGGCGCGCACGCGTTCGGGGAGCACATCCAGCAGGCGGTCGAGGTCGTCGGTGATCCGTTGGGTGGAGACGAGGGAGGGATCGGGACCGGGGGGAACGCTGTGCAGGGGGGCTGGGCCAAGACAGCCCTCTTTCTAGCCGCCTTGTGGGGGGCGCCGGGCCTCGGCCCCCCGCCGCTCCCGCCACGGCCCCACGAGGGCGGAGGCCAAGGCCAGGGCGGACGGAAGCAGATCCGGCTGGTCGAGCAGGCGTGCGCCCCGGGCCTGGGCGTGGAGCAGGAGGGGTTGCAGCTGATGGCGGGCCACGCTCCCGAAGGCCACCCCGGCCACAGCGGGCGCCGAGCGCGGCAGCGCCTCCACGAGGGGCAGGCTCTGGCCGTTGGTGCCGCCGGCCAGCTGGAGGGGGCCGGGAGGCGCCAGGGGGCCCACGGCCTCCAGCAGCCGCACGGCGGCCCGGGCCGTGCCCGCGCCCACATCGCCGCTCATGGGCCGCCCATCCAGCTGCCACAGCGGCCGCAGCCCCAGGGTCCGCAGCAGGCGGAAGCGCTGCCAGAGCTCGCTGGCCAGGGTCGCGGCGTCATGGCGGTCGCCCCGGGCCTGCTGGCCCTCCAATCCGCAGCTCACCGCCAGGCGCCGCAGGGGGAGCCCGGCGGCGTGAATCTGCTTCAGGCGCGCGGCGAAGGCCTCCCCGCGGCCGATCTGGGTGTGGAGCTCGATGGCGTCGGGCCGCAGGGCCGCGAGCAGGGCGCTCACCGCGTCCGGGGCCAGGAAGGTCTGCCGCTCCTCGATCAGGTCCGCCGGGCAGGCCGGAAGGCAGCGGCCGCAGCCGTAGCAGCGATCCGCCACCACCCCCCCCCGGACGTCGATGGCCAGGGCGGGGCAGACCCGCTCGCAGGGCCGCGGGCAGTCGGGAGGGCAGCGGCCCGGATCGAACCAGGCTTTGCGGAAGTGGGGGTCGTCACCATCGCTGAGGCTCACCATCAGCCAGGGCCTGCGGGCGCCGCGGGCCTCGGCCCAGGCCATCCCGCGCCGGGCCGCCGCCACCACCGCCCCATCGGCGGCCACATCCAGGCAGTGCGCCCCCGCGAGGCTGTAGATCCCCGCCAGGTCTTCGATGGCCAGCAGGTCCTGATTGCTGGCGCCTCCGATCCATTTCACCCAGCGGCCCTGGCGCAGGGCTTCCTCCGGGGCCTCCTCCGCGGCTTTCGAGGCCTCCGGCGGGCGGGCTGTCCCAGGCTCTCGCGCCAGCGCCGGGACCAGCGGCGGGACCAGCGCCGGAGCGAGAGCCGGAGCGAGAGGGGAGGGCGGCGAGAGGGTGTCCGTAGGCGGGGCGGGCGGGCAGAGCTTCACTATCGTTCAGCTTGAGGTAGCCAAGCTGACGCTCCGCTCGGAGGAGGTCGACCTTGCTCTCCTCCCTGTCCGGTCCAAAACCCTTGCCGGTTGGTGGCGGCAGGGTCGGCTCCGCGTCCTCGCCGGTCACGTGGCGAACCACAGCGACGCCTTCGAAGCGCTCGGCAAAGCCGTTGCGCCGGTGCGCGGCGCGCCGAAGGTAATCCTCCAGGTCCTGGCTGAGGAGCCAGCCTTTGTCCCGCCAGCCTCGCCAGGGCACCTCCGGGGCTGTGGACCGCGATCCGGATCCGACAGCCCCGGTGCAGCCAGTCGTTGGCAATCACCACGCGGCGAATCATGTCTCGGACGCTGATGCGACGTTCAACCAGCGGAGGCGAATCACGTCCCGGGCGGGCGGTCAGGCGGCTGGCAAAAGCGCCTCTCCCGGCCAGGCGCGCATAGAAATTGGACGGGAAGATCGAAAGGGAGCCCCCATGCACAAGACCGAAATTGGCCGATCCCTTGTGGGTGTCTCTGAGTTGCAAAGCCACGTTCTCTTGCCATGCCGCTGTCGTGATCGTTCCCTCAGCACAACATGGATTGATTTGGTCACGGGATCTTCCGCGATGAAGCCAAAGGGCAGGGAGCGCAGCCGGGCGAAGGGCTTGATCGAGCGCTCTGTGTGCCAGAGCCAGCTGTGCAGCTTGAGGGTCGTGTGTTGATCGCGGCTGCTGGCATCTTCCTCAAAGTCGCTCTCAGCGTTGGCCGACAGGGGGTCGAGGAGGAAATCTGTCCTGCTCCGTTCATCTCTGCCCGTCCCCACCCTTCTGTCCTTCCTCCTCTTCCAGTCCCGCCTCTCCTTCCGCTGCCTTGTCCAGCTGGTTCCCCTCCTCCGGCAGCGTCAGCCCCAACCGCTGCGCCAGCCACGGCGCTGAGGCCCCCTGCAGCCCCACCGTCAGCAGGATCGTCAGAAACACCAGCCCCTTCAGGGCCCCTCCCCCGTCGATCCCCGCCTCCTCCAGTTGCAGGGCGAAGAGGCTGGCCACGGCGGCGCTGACGATGCCGCGCGGCGCCACCCACCCCAGCAGCACCTTCTCCCGCCCCTCCAGCGGCAGCCCCACCGACGCCACCTGCACCACCAGCAGGCGCAGCGGCATCAGGGCGACCACCGCCGCCAGCCCGCCCCAGCCCAGGGGGCTCAGCTCACCCCAGGAGAGATCCGCCGCCAGCAACGGAAACAGCACGGTGATCGCCAGCTGCGCCAGCTGGCGGATCAGGGCGTCGAGGGGGGCGGCTCCCGCCTCCAGCCGCCACCCGACCATCACCCCGGCGCTCACGGCGGCCGGCAGTCCGGATTGGGGAAGCAGCACCTCGCAGCCGCTGAAGAGCAAAAACAAGGCCCCCAGCGTGATTTGAAGCCGCAGGGGACTGCTGGCCTCGTCGCCGGGAAGGCGCCGCAACAGCTCCGCCAGGCACCAGCCTGCCAGGGCCCCGACGCCGACGCCGCCCCCGAAGCGCGCCACCAGCCGCTGGGCCAGCTCGGTCCAGCTCGCCACGTCGCCCATCGCCGACTGCAACAGGAGCAGGGCCAGCACCGCCGAGAAGGGCTCCAGCAGCAGGCCCTCCGCTTCCAGGACCTGGCTGAGGAAGGGCGGCAGGCGCATCTGGCGCACCAGGGAGGTCACCACCGTGGGCCCGGTGGCCAGGGCGATGGCGCCAAACACCAGTGCCAAGGGCCAGTCCAGTCCAGCCGACAGGTGGGCCACGGCCGATCCCCCGGCCAGACCCAGCACGGCGCGGATCACGACGAGCTGCACGACCGACCGCTGCAGATCCCGCCCCGCCA
>CAYVWU010000225.1:0-4395 GCA_964455575.1 uncultured Cyanobium sp.
CCGCCACTCCCCTCAGCCGCTCCTGCCCGATCCGCATCATCTCGGTGCATCTCCTCCTCACCGAAGGCTTCCGCGCGGCGGTTGCCGCAGGCCAGCTGCCGCGGGTGCTCGGTCCCCAGGCCACCGCGGGAGCCCCGCCCCGTGCCGCGGCTGGAGGCCCGAGGGCCAAACAGGTCTGGAGCTGGGACATCACCGACCGGCCCACCAGCGTTCGTCGTGTCTGGCCGGTCCTCTACCTGGTGATCGACTTTTCTGGCAGAGGGGGCCGGGGAGTTCCTCGTCCTCAGAGGACGCCCAGAACGCTGGGTAACGGGCCCTTCAGGCTCTGCCAACTGGCCGTGCGGCTGTGGATGATCACCTGTGTGGATTTTGATTTGTGTTGCTGCAACGAAGCCCCAGGGCGAATCCCCCTGAAACCTGGCTGTCTCTCCCGAGAACGTTTCCAACCGTCTTGTGGTGGCCTGAAGAACCATGAGCACGGAGCCATGCCGCCACATCAGGCGCTCGGGGCTGAGGGAGTGCTCGACAACCTTTCAGGGCTCTCATCCAGCACCTCCAGCACCCCCCGCACCATGTTCATGCCGCAGTGGAAGGGGTAGACGCCAGCCTTCATGGCTGGCAACTCCAGGCCCGTGGTGGCATGGAGGGGCAGATCAAGAGTTTTGTGGAAATCAGGGAAGATCACCTGGGCCAAGCAACCGCTCGGATCAGTGCGGTGAAACGACAGCCTTAACGGCCTTCCGGCCTTCACCTGGATTCTTGAGGGCACATAACCCCCATCGACGGTGATGGTGATTTCCTGCAATCCCACCTCATTCTCACGCGCCGCCACGCCACCGCCATGGCGGCCGAGGAACCACCACAGTTCCAAGATGATCAGCGCCACGCCAACGGTGGCGACGAGGGCCTTCAGCGCCAAGGGCTGCTCGATCGTGCGCCAGAGCGGTTCGGCGTTGATCGGATCGGCAGCAAAGAGATGGCTCATCAGTTGGAGGCCTCGGCAAGAGGCAGCGGCTGAAAGCGGCGCAGCCGCAGGGCATTGCTCACCACCGACACCGAGCTGAAGGCCATGGCGGCGCCGGCGATCATCGGGCTGAGCAGCCAGCCGGTGAGAGGGAACAGCAAACCGGCGGCGAGAGGGATGCCGGCCACGTTATAAGCGAAGGCGAAGAAGAGGTTCTGGCGGATGTTGGCCATCGCGGCCCGGCTGAGCTCGATCGCTGCCGGCACCCCACCCAGGTTGCCGGAGATCAGGGTGATGTCACTGGCGGCGATCGCCACATCGGTACCGGTGCCCATGGCGATGCCCACATCGGCCTGGGCCAGAGCGGGCGCATCATTGATGCCATCGCCCACCATGGCCACGGGGCCCTCCCCTTGCTCCTGCAGCCGCCGTATCACGGAGGCCTTGTCGGCGGGGCGCACCTCGGCGATCACCCGCTTGATCCCCATCTGGGCGGCCACCCCATCGGCGGTGCGGCGGGCATCGCCGCTGAGCATCACCACCTCCAGGCCCAGGCGCCACAGAGCGGCTACGGCAGCCGCGGAAGTCGTCTTGAGGGGATCGGCCACGCCGAAGCAGGCCTCCATCCTTCCGTCCACAACGACGACAGCCGTGCTGCGGGCAGCGACCTCAAGGCGTTCCACCAGGGGCTGGAGGGGTGCGGTGTTGATGCCGAGTTCCTCGAACCAGCGGGGGGAACCGACCCGCACCTGCTGGCCGCCGATCGATCCCTGCAGCCCCCGTCCAGCCACCGCCTCGAAGCCCTTCACCGCCGGCAGCTCCCCTTCTGTCAATCGAGAGCGCGCATAGGTCGCGATCGCTTCGGCCAGGGGGTGTTCGGAACGGGATTCCAGCGCGGCCGTCAGGGCCAGCAGGGTGGCTGTCGGCAAGGCACCACCGGGCAATCGCTCGAAATCCGTCACCTCCGGCTGGCCGCGGGTGAGGGTGCCGGTCTTGTCGAGCACGATGGTGCGAAGCTTGCCGGCGGTTTCCAGCGCCGCGGCGCTGCGGAAGATCAGGCCGTTCTCGGCCCCCTTGCCGGAGGCCACCATGATCGAGGTGGGGGTGGCCAACCCCCGGGCGCAGGGGCAGGCGATCACCAGCACGCTCACGAGAAACAGCATCGCCAGCACGGCGTTGCCGCTGATCAGGTACCAAACCACAAAAGCGGCAATGGCCAGGGCGATCACCACCGGCACGAACCAGCCCACCACCTGATCCGCCAGGCGCTGCACCTGGGTGCGGGAGCTCTGGGCCTGGCGCACCAACGCCATGATCTGGGCGAGAACCGTGTCGGCCCCAAGACGACTGACACGGAAGGTGAAGCTGCCGTTGCGGTTCATCGAGGCGCCGATCACGGTGTCTCCCGAAGCCTTGGCGACAGGGGTGGGCTCCCCGGTGAGCATCGATTCTTCGACCCAGGAGCTGCCTTCGGTCACCACCCCATCGGTGGGGACCTTCTCGCCCGGGCGCACCTGCACAAGGTCCCCCACCACCAACAACGACACCGGCACTTCAACCGCTTGTCCCGCCCGCATCACACGGGCGGTGGGAGGCTGGAGTCGCAGCAGCCTGCGGATGGCTTCAGATGTCTGGCCGCGGGCCCGGGCCTCCAGCAAACGGCCCAGCAGCACCAGGGTGAGAATCACCGCTGCGGTTTCGTAATACACATCCGCCGGGAGGCCTTCGGCGATCAACACCCGGGGGAACAGGGTGGTGAACAGGGAGGTGAGCCAGGCGATGCCGGTGCCGGCCGCCACCAGGGTGTTCATGTCGGCGGAGTGCTGCCGAAACGCGGATAGGGCGCCTGAGAAGAAGTCGCTCCCGCACCAGAACAGCACCGGGGTGGTGAGGAGCAGCTGGGTCCAGGGGCTGGAGAACCAGAGCGGCGGAAAGGGCAGGTGCCCCCCGCCACCGAGCATGTGGGGCAGGCTGGAGAGCGCCACAAGGCTGGTGAGCAGGGCAGCCACGCTGACCTTGCGGCGCAGCAGAGTGCGTTCCCGGGCCAGCTCCCGCTCCATGCCGTCTGCCAATGCGGCTGGGCATTCGGTATGGCAGCAGTTCGGACTCGGGGGGGAGCTGTTCATCGGGGACGTCTCACCGAGAGGGGCGCAGGATGGCTATCGAGAACTCTTCAGCCTATGGAGTATCACGACCGCCGTAGGGGCAAGTTCTTTGATTGAGAGTGCAGCCGGGTGGCGATCAAGTGAATCGGCCTGTTCCAATCGGCTCAATGCTTCCAGTCGTTCGCTCAGCCATGGCCATGGTGGAGATGGAGATCAACCAGAGCTGGGGCGGGCGGGTACGCATGGGTATGGCTACGGCAGCGTTGAAACCAGCAGGGCCGCGCCGTTCACAGCGGCACGGTTCATGGCGCATCAGGACGATGGGGCCCGGTGGTGCGGTGCAAAACAGCCGCATATCCACAGCGGTCAAACACCAGTTTCAAATTTAGGGTGAATGGGAAGAGCAATGGCGTGACAAGCGAATGGATTTGCTCCTGCAGCGATCTGACCGCTCCATTTGCTCTGGCATTGATCCCAGACCCTTGCGGACCTGATCATGACCAAACTTGAGTTCAAAGGTGAACGGCATGAATTGATCGAGAAGCCCAGGCGGAAATCCACCAGGCTTACCGATAACGACTTGGATGATAAAGAGGGTCAAGAAGAGGAGCTGCTTGGCCATCTGTAAGCAGCCATGTGCTGAATTGCGCCCTGGCTTCTTTGCCGTGATTGCGCTCCTTCCCGGTCAATAGAACCAGTCATAACCTGGAATTGGGGCGTGTTGAATATGTTGCGATATTTTGTGCCGCTGAAATCTTGTTTTCCTTTCGCCATCACCACCATGAATCACCTGCGCCGCTCTCTGCGCCAGCTGGCTGCTACCGGCCTTGGCATTGCCTTCAGCCTGGTGTTGTTAATCGCCACGCCGGCATTGAGCGCTCCCGCCCAAGCCTCAGGGCTTTTCTCCGTTGGCAAGGCACCTTTGCCCATGGCCGCCACCGCTGGTCGCGTCAAGGCCGTCGCCAAGGAATTAGAGGGCAAAACCCAGGAATCAATTGGTAATGTCACTGGCAACAAAGGGGATCGCCTCGCCGGGAAAGAGAAGCAGATCGAGGCCAAAATTCGGAATACCGTTGAAGACGTCAAGGACAAAGCCGGAATGGGCTAAGGCCTGTTCAGCAGCCCTGCCTGGCATCACACCAGAAGAGGCAAGGTCGGGCTGCTTACAGCTTGAAGACTTCTGGTCGGTACCCCTTCAAAGGCCAGGACGACTCCGAGGGAGCATCGGCCCTTTGAGCCCTTGACAAGCACCGCCTGGGTGATCGTGTTGGCGTTGCCGGGGATCGGCACGCTCACCCCCAGCTCCTTGCGGATCGTCTTCTCCTT
>CAYVWU010000226.1:0-1887 GCA_964455575.1 uncultured Cyanobium sp.
GCCCTCTCCGCCCTGCGCACCCCCATCCATGGCTCCCTGGCGGCAGTGCGCGGCCCCCTGGTGCTCTACGACCGGTCCGGCCGGCCGATCGCATCGGCCGAGGATCAGCGGCATCGGGAATGGCAGCGCCTGAACGCCTATCCCCCGGTGTTGATCGCGGCCCTGCTGGCCAGTGAGGACAGCCGGTTCTGGTGGCATCCCGGCGTGGACCCCATCGGCACCGCCCGAGCCCTGGTCACCAACCTGCTCGGTGGCCGGGTGTTGGAGGGGGGCAGCACCCTGACGCAACAACTGGCGCGCAGCCTCTATCCCGATCTGGTGGGGGAGGGGGAGACCCTGGAGCGGAAATGGCGGGAACTGTTGGTGGCTCTGCAGCTGGAGGCGCGCTTCAGCAAGCGGGATCTGCTGCTGAGCTACCTCAACCGGGTTTACCTGGGGGCCGGCTGGGGGTTTGAGGATGCCTCCCGGCGCCTCTTTGACAAGCCCGCCGCCCGGTTGAACACCGGCGAGGCGGCGCTGCTCGTGGGCCTCCTCCCGTCCCCCAACGGCAATGATCCCTGCGTGGACCCCGCCTCGGCCCTGGCCGCCCGCAATGGCGTGCTGGCAAAGATGGTGGCCACGGGACGGCTCGGCGCGGATGAGGCCCGTCGCCTGCGGCGCGAACCGATCCGCCTGGCTCCTGGCGCCTGCAAGGGGGCACAGCGGCAGGCGGCGCCGTTCTACAGCGATCAGGTGCGGCGGGATCTGGAGAATCTGGTGGGGCGGGAGGTGGCCTCCGAGGGCAACTTCCTCATCGACACCCATCTCGATCCCGCCCTGCAGGGGCTTGTGGAGCGGCTTCTTCGCCAGAAGCTGGAGGCCAGCCGCTCCCTGGGGGTGACCCAGGGAGCCGTGGTCGTGCTGGACCAGAAAAGCGGAGGCATCCTGGCGATCGCCGGCGGGCGTGACTACCGCCAGAGCCAGTTCAACCGCGCGTCCATGGCCCTGCGGCAACCGGGCAGCGCCTTCAAGCTCGTGCCCTATGTGGTGGCCCTGGAGCGGGGCGCCAAACCCGGCGATGGCATCAGCTGCGCTCCCCTGCGCTGGCAGGGCCAGCTGTTCGAGAGTGGCTGCGGGGGCAGCATCAGCCTGCGGCAGGCCCTGGCCACCAGCAGCAACACCGCCGCCCTGCGCCTCGGCCGTCGGGTCGGATTGGAGGCGGTGGTGCAGAAAGCGCGGGATCTGGGCATCACAACCCCCCTGCAACCCGTTCCTGGCCTGGTGCTCGGCCAGAGCGAGGTCACCCTGCTGCAGCTCACCTCCGCCTATCTGGCCGTGGCCAACGACGGGCTCTGGCACGCCCCCAGCACCATCCGCAAGCTCACCGACGGGGAGCATTGCCCCGCCAACCGGGAGGAGAAAAGCTGCCGGGGGGGAGCCGCGGCGAGCCGAGCGCTCACCTCCGCCCCCCGCCGCGCGATGGCGCCGGCCACCGCTCGCGCCATGCGGGACCTGCTGCGGGGCGTGGTGAGCAGCGGCACGGGCACCGCCGCCTATGTCCATCCGGGGACGGGCGGCAAGACGGGAACAACCAATGAGGGGCGGGATCTGGTGTTCATCGGCTTCGACCCCGCGCGCCAATGGGTGATGGGCATCTGGATGGGCAACGACGACTACGCCCCCTCACGCGCCAGCAGCGCCCTGCCCGCCGCCCTCTGGGGGGAGATCATCCGCGCTTCATCCCCGTCGCCCTGATGGCTTCTTCCCCCCGCCGCTGATGCCGCGCCTGCGCCTCTGGCTCTGGATCGCCGCCGCCCTCGTGGTGTTGCTGGTGGTCGGATTGGTGCTGCAGGGCGTCAACCAGCTGCTCTGGCAATTGAGCTACTGGCTGCCGGAATGGCTGGTGGG
>CAYVWU010000226.1:1987-4297 GCA_964455575.1 uncultured Cyanobium sp.
GGGAGCGGGAGGAGGCCGCCCGCCAGCGGGCCGCGCGGGCGGATCTGCTCCTGCTGGTGGTGGATGGCGACCTGCGCGCGGCCGAATGGGAGGTGTTCGAAACGCTGGCGAGCCTTGGGAAGCGGCTTCTGCTGGTGCTCAACAAATGCGACCTCCGGGGAGAGCGGGAGGAGGAGCGACTGGTGGCGCTGTTGCGGCGGCGGTGCGCGGGGCGGATCCAGCCGGAGGATGTGGTGCCCGTGAGCTCCGCCCCCCAGAGCGTGCCGATGCCGGGCGGGCGCCCGTTTCAACCCGAGCCGGAGGTGGAGGCGCTGCTGCGACGGATCGCGGAGGTGCTCCACGCCGAGGGGGAGGAGCTGATCGCCGACAACCTCCTGCTGCAGTGCCGTCAACTGGGAGAGGCCAGCCGCGAGCTGCTCGCCCGGCAGCGGCGAGGGGACGCGGACGCCATCGTTGACCGCCACATGTGGATCGGCGCCGGAGTGCTCATGGTCACCCCCCTCCCCGGGGTGGACCTGCTGGGGGCGGCGGCGGTGAATGCCCAGATGGTGATGGAGATCGGCCGCGTCTACGGGGTGGAGCTGAGTCGGGAGACCGCCCGCGACCTGGCCCTCTCCGTGGGGCGCACCCTGGCGGGGTTGGGGCTGATCAAAGGGGGCGTGGGACTCCTCTCCAGCGCGCTCACCCTCCAGCTGCCCGCCCTGCTGGTCGGCCGCGCCATTCAGGCCGTGAGCGCCGCCTGGCTCACCCGCGTGGCGGGGCGGAGTTTCATCACCTATTTCCAGCAGAACCAGGACTGGGGCGACGGGGGCGTGCAGGAGGTGCTGCGCCGCCAATACGACCTCAACCGGCGGGACGGGGCCCTGAGACGGTTTCTGGAGCTGGCGTTGCAGCGGGTGGTCGATCCCTTGCGAGAGCGGGCGCCACAACTGCCCCCCCAGCCGGCCCCGCGTCCCGCAAGGCCTCCAGCGGGGGAGGCTGCAAGGGACCCGAACGGTCGAGAAGGATGACGAGCACGAGATAAATGGCGCCGATCAGGATCGAGACGGCGCCGGTGATCAGGGCCACCCAGCGGGGGCGTGCGGAGGCAGGGGGCATGGGAGGTCAGAGGGGGGAGAGGCTGCCGCGCACCAGGTGGGCGAGCTGCTCCAGGTGACTGGAGCGGGTGTGGGGATTGCCCAGCACCGCCTTGAGGTGGTGGTGCCCCTGATAGCAGGGACGGGAGAGCATCAGGCGGTGCTCGAGGAGGCGTTGGCGGGTGAGCAGGCTCCAGCGGGCGCTGTCCTCTGGATCGCGGCCCCGGGGGCGGAAGGCCAGAAGGTGAAGGGGACCGGCGCGCACCAGCAGGCGGGCGTCGGGGGCCAGGAGAGCCACGAGCTGGCGACGACGGTGCAACGCCCCCTCCAGCAGCTGCTCCACCCCGTTCCAGCCCAGCTGCCGCAGACCGAGCCAGAGCTTGAGGATCTCGGCCGGCCGGGTGCCCTGCAACCCTTCCTCGCCGCCATGGCCCCCCTCCCAGCTCGGCTCCATGTAGGGCAAGCCGGTGGCGAAGGTGGCCTGGAGGGTGGAAGGATCCGCCACCAGGAGCAGGGAGGAGGTTTTGGTGATGCCGATCACCTTCTGGGGGTTGAAGGTGATGGAATCCGCGGCGCCCAGGCCCTCCAGCCGGGAGCGATGGCGCCCCACCAGGGCAAAGGCGCCGCCGATCGCCGCATCCACGTGCAGCCAGAGGTCGTGGGCCCGGCAGAGGCGGGACAGGGGGAGGAGGGGATCCACAGCGCCGCGCACCGTGGTGCCCGCCGTGGCGACCACCGCGATGATCGGCGTGCCCTGACGCCGCAGGAGTGTCAGCTGGCGCTCCAGGGCCTCGACGTCCAGCCGGCCCTCCCCATCCACAGGCAGCCGGAGGAGCGCCTGCGGGGGCAGCCCCATCACCCGCACCGCCTTGTCCAGCGAGACGTGGGCATTGGCGCTGGTGAGAACCACCGCCTCCGGCCCCGCCCCCGGACAGCGCTGCTCCCGGGCCGTGACCAGGGCCATCAGGTTGCTGAGGCTGCCGCCGCTGGCGGGCACGCCCCCGGCGCCCTCCGGCAACCCCAGGCGCCGGGCGATCAGGCCGCAGAGACTGCGCTCCAGGCGCCGCAGGCTGGGGGAGAGCTCATCCGCCAGCAGATTGTTGTTGAGGCCCGCGGCGATCATGTCGGCCACCACCGAAGCCGTGAGCGGGGGAGGATCGAGATGGGCGAGAGCGCCCGGATGGGCGGGTTGATAGGCCCCCTCCATCACGAGCTGCAGATCCGCCAGGAGGCG
>CAYVWU010000227.1:0-4293 GCA_964455575.1 uncultured Cyanobium sp.
AGCCGCAGGCGGCCTCCTTGGCGGAGCGGGGATGGGGGGCGGAATCGGTGCCGAGGAAGAAGCAGGGCTCTCCGGAGGTGGCCGCCGCGCGCAGGGCCAGGCGGTGTCGTTCGCGCTTGGCCACCGGCAGGCAGTAGAAGTCGGGCCGAAAGCCACCGTTGAACATCGCGTTGCGGTTGATCCGCAGGTGATGGGGCGTGATGGTGGCGGCCAGTTGGGGAGCGGTTTGGCGCACGAAGGCCACGGCCTCCGCGGTGGTGATGTGCTCGAACACCACCTTCAGGCCGGGATGGCGCGCCAACAGTGGCTGCAGATGCCGCTCGATGAACACGGCCTCGCGATCGAAGATGTCCACCGCATGATCGGTGACCTCGCCGTGGAGAAGGAGGGGCATGCCGATCCGCTCCATCGTCTCCAGCACCGGGGTGAGGGAGGTGATCTCTCTCACCCCGGCGGCGGCGTTGGTGGTCGCGTGGGCGGGATAGAGCTTGCAGGCGGTGAACACGCCCTCGGCGAAGCCGCGGGCGATCTCCCGCGGATCGCTCTCATCCCGGAGGTAGTGGGTGAGGAGGGGGCTGAAGCCGCAGCCGTCCGGCAGGGCGGCGAGGATGCGGGAGCGGTAGGCCCGCGCGTCCTCCACCGTGGTGATGGGCGGGCTGAGGTTGGGCATGACGATGGCCCGACCGAACACCCGCGCCGTCGCCCCCACCACCGCCTGCAGCAGGGCGCCATCGCGCAGGTGCACATGCCAGTCGTCCGGACGGCGGAGCACCAGCCGCTCCGGGGGGGCGGAGGCCGTCATCGCGCGGATTGGGGGGCGTCGGCGGGGAACCGCTGCAGCACGGCGGCGGTGACGTCATCGGGGTCGGTCTGGAGATAGAGGTAGCCCGAGCCATCCGCCAGCACGATGGCGCGATAGTTGTAGGTCATCCCCAGGGAATCCTTCTGGCGGAGGGTGGCCAGGCAGTCCGGCTGCACGGTGATGCTGCCGCTGTAGGTCGCTTCCTCCACCCGCGGGCCGTAGCTGGACACCGCCAGCCCCTCCACCTGGCCGCCGCGCCACGTCTCCCGCTGGACCACGGCGTTGGGCTTCCACTGGCGGTCGCGCCAATCACGCCCCATCTGCTGACTCACCACGACCCCGTCCAGCAGGGCGGCCGTGCAGGCTGTCGACGGCTGGGGGAACCAGCGGGAGAGCATCAGCACGTCGGGCAGGACGCCGAGGGAGTGGCGGGGACGGCCCCGGGGATCGAGCACGGCCTGGCTTGAGCTCACGGTGTCCTGGTAGGTGCGCTCGATGGCCGCGCGGCAGTTCGTGAGCGGTCGGTAGCGCCCGGTGTAGGCCGTCTCCCGATAGAGGCGGCCGCGGCGCTCCAGGCGCACGCCGCTGAGGGTGCCGTCAGCGTTCCAGGTTTCCAGCAGCAGGCGGGCGAGGGGTTCGCCGTTGAGCTCCCCTTCGCCGATCACGGCATAGCGGCCGGGGCGGGGCGGGGCGCAGGCGGCGCTGGCGGCGGGATCGGTGGCGCTGGGCTGGGCCTGGCCGGGGGCTGCGAGCCCGAGGCCCGAGCCGAGCGCCAGCGCGGCCCCGAGGCCGAGAGCGGGGGCGGAGCGGCGTGGATCAAGGACCAACGGGAAGCGGAGGGGAGAGGGCATCGCCAGCGGCACGGTCCTGTCAGACATAGCCGGCCGCGGGCCCGTTGGCTCTTGGCGATGCCCAGGTCGCGACAGCTCTTGACAAGGGGCGGCGCGACGGCGCGTGCTCCCGCGACAGGGCGGGCTCCCCGTTCAGAAGACCTCCACCCCCTGGAGGGCCAGGTCGGCGGTCGGCCGCTCCTCCTGGCGCCGCTGGGATTCGCCGCAGCGGGCCGGGGTGGGGAAGATCTTGCCCGGGTTGGCCAGACCCCGGGGGTCGAAGGCCTGGCGCACCAGGCGCATCGTCGCCAGATCGTCCGGCGCGAACATCCAGTCGAGATAGCAGCGCTTGTCGTTGCCCACCCCGTGCTCGCCGGTGATGCTGCCGCCGGCCTCCAGACAGAGCCGCAGGATGTCCGCCCCGAGGGCCTGCACCCGCTCCACCTCGCCCTCCTCCCGGGCGGAATAGAGGATCAGGGGGTGCAGGTTGCCGTCGCCGGCGTGAAAGACGTTGGCCACGGGCAGGTTGTAGCGGCGGCTGAGGGCCTCGATCGCCGCGAGCACGCTCGGCAGGGCGCTGCGGGGCACCACGCCGTCCTGCACGTAGTAGGTGGGGGTGATGCGCCCGACGGCGGCGAAGGCCGATTTGCGGCCTTTCCAGAGCAGGGCCCGGTCAGCGGGATCGGTGGCGCGGCGGATGGTGCGCGCCCCGGCCTGGCGGCAGAGGCCATCGGCGATCTCCACCGCGGCGGCCACCTCTTCCTCCTGGCCGTCGAGCTCGATCAGCAGCACCGCCTGGGCATCCTCGGGATATTCCTTGCGCCCGAAGAGATCGTTGACGGCGTTGAGGGTGAAGTTGTCCATGATCTCCATTCCCGCCGGCTGCACGCCCGCCGCCGTGACCAGGCGCACGGCCTCGCCGGCCCGCTCCATGCTGGTGAAATCCGCCAGCAGCACCGCCACGCTCTGGGGGGCGCGCAGCAGGCGGAGGGTGATGGCGGTGGCGATGCCGAGGGTGCCCTCGCTGCCGATGAACACGCCCCGCAGGTCGAGCTCGGGCGTTTCGGCCAGGCCGCTGCCGAGGCGGGTGACCGTGCCGTCGGGCAGCACCACCTCCAGCTCCAGGACGTGATTGCTGGTGACGCCGTATTTGAGGCAGTGGACGCCGCCGGAGTTCTCCGCCACGTTGCCGCCGATGCTGCACACCACCTGGCTGGAGGGATCGGGGGCGTAATAGAAGCCCTCCCCGGCCACGGCGCGGGTGACCCAGCTGTTGATCACGCCGGGCTGGACGGTGACGCGCCGGTTGTCGAGATCCAGATCGAGGATGGAGCGCATGCGGCTGGTGGCGATCACCAGGGCCGGCCGCTCGCTGACGGCGCCGCCGGAGAGGCCGGTGCCGCTGCCGCGGGCCACGAACGGCACGCCCTCCCGGTGGCAGAGGCGCACCAGGGCCACCACCTGCTCGGTCGTTTCCGGCAGGACCACCAGGGGGGGCTGCCAGCGGTGGAGGGTCAGGCCGTCGCTGTCGTAGGTCAGCAGCTCCTGGGGGGCGGCCACAACGGCGCGGGGGGGCAGGAGCTGGCGGCAAGCCGAAGCGAGGCGGACCCAATCGATGGGGGAGGCGCTGTCGCTGCCACTGGGTCGGCCGTCGCTTGGGCCCTCGCGCCGAGTCAAGGTGGGCTGCTCAAAGGTGCGGTGGACAGACCATACCGCCCTTGGGGAGGAGGCCAGCGAATGCTGACGCGGCCCCCGGCCGCTGTTCAACAACCGTTCACCCTTCCATCGGCGGGACCCCAGGTGCGTAAGGATGGGCGACGCTTGGTTCCCCCCGTTTCGGCCTCCACGACCCCGCGATGCACAACACCACCCGCTCCCACGAGATCTTCGCGGCGGCCCAGCGCCTCATGCCCGGCGGGGTGAGCTCCCCGGTGCGGGCGTTCAAGTCGGTCGGCGGCCAGCCGATCGTCTTCGACCGGGTGAAGGGCGCCTACGCCTGGGACGTGGATGGCAATCGCTACATCGATTACGTGGGCAGCTGGGGACCGGCGATCTGCGGCCATGCCCATCCCGAGGTGATCGGCGCGCTGCATGAGGCCCTGGAGAAGGGCACGAGCTTCGGCGCCCCCTGCGAGCTGGAGAACACCCTCGCCGAGATGGTGATCGACGCGGTTCCCTCCGTGGAGATGGTGCGTTTCGTCAACAGCGGCACGGAGGCCTGCATGGCGGTGCTGCGGCTGATGCGGGCCTTCACCGGGCGCGAGAAGGTGATCAAGTTCGAGGGCTGTTACCACGGCCATGCGGACATGTTCCTGGTGAAGGCGGGCTCCGGCGTGGCCACCCTCGGCCTGCCGGACTCCCCGGGCGTGCCCCGCTCCGTCACCGCCAACACCCTCACCGCCCCCTACAACTGCCTGGAATCGGTGAAGGCGCTGTTCGCCGAGCATCCGGGGGAGATCGCCGGGGTGATCCTGGAGCCGGTGGTGGGCAACGCGGGCTTCATCACCCCGGAACCGGGCTTCCTGGAGGGGTTGCGGGAACTGACCCGCGACCACGGCGCCCTGCTGGTGCTCGATGAGGTGATGACGGGCTTTCGCATCAGCTATGGCGGCGCCCAGGCCAAGTTCGGCATCACCCCCGACCTCACCACCCTGGGCAAGG
>CAYVWU010000228.1:0-4274 GCA_964455575.1 uncultured Cyanobium sp.
GTCGTGGGAGTTCAAGTCTCCCCATCCGCACTTCAATCATGATCATCCTCTCCATTGACAATGCGTCGGAAATCATTGCCAAAAAGCTTGGCAAATTTATTGAAAGTCTGACGCCAGACAGTTTTGATATCGCCAAAGTCGAGGATATCCTGATCCGCAAGTTGGTAGAGAATCTCACCGCGGAGGGTATTTGCGGCGAGATCGCTTCCGTGCGCGGCGTTGATCTCGGCGACAAGACCCTCCATATCCACGAGGAGCTCCACGTCCGCCACCAGGAAAAGTTTTAGGTGTCTCTCGAGCCCATCACCAGTCGCCGCAACCCGTTGGTGCAGCGACTGAGGGCACTGCATCACACCACGGGACGTCAGGACCAGCAGCGTTTGCTCCTCGAAGGCACCCATCTGCTGCAGGAAGCGCTGCGCCTCGGCCTGGCGCCCGAAATCCTCCTCGCCACAGCCCCTTGGCTGGAGCGACACCCTGAGCTTCTCCACTCCCTCCCCGCGGCCACCACATGGCGGCCGGTGAGCAGGGAAGCGCTGGAGGCGATCGCCACCACCCGCCATCCCGACGGGGTGGTCGCCTCCCTGCCCTGGACCCTTCCCCCCAAGCCGCTGCCGTCTCAGGCCGCGGACTTCGTCCTGCTTCTGGACAACGTGCAAGATCCCGGCAACCTGGGCACGCTTCTGCGCACCGCCCTGGCGGCAGGAGTGGAGCAGGTCTGGCTGGGTGGAGGCGCGGATCCCTGGCAGCCGAAAGTCCTGCGGGCCTCCAGCGGAGCCAGCCTGGCCTTGCGTGTCCTTCGCTTCGATGCCGAGGAGCTGCTGGAGAGGGTCCGCCACGCCCGTGCCGCCGGCACCACCCGCGTGGTCGCCACGGTGGTGCGGGGCGGCGATCCCTACTGGAGCCACGACTGGCTCAGCCCCACACTTCTCATGCTGGGCAATGAAGGGGCCGGACTCCGCGACGATCTGCGCGACCTGGCCGACCTTCGGCTCACCCTGCCGCACAGAGCAGCCGTGGAATCGCTGAATGTGGCGGTCGCCGCCGCCCCTCTCCTCCTGGAACGGGAACGGCAGCGCCTCGGAGCCGGTGCCGCTGGCGCCGGCTCGAGATCCGGCGGGTGAGACATTCGCCCCCCCGTCCCCTCCGCCTTCCTCATGCTGTTGTCGGAAGGGGGAGGGCAAACGAGAGAATGGGACCATCCTTTCGCCCGAGCGTCGGTGAGCGACTCCTCCTTTGATTTCGATGTGATCGTCATCGGCGCGGGCTACGGGGGGTTCGACGCGGCCAAGCACGGCGCGGACCACGGCTTGAAGGTGGCGATCGTCGAGAGCCGCGACATGGGCGGAACCTGCGTCAACCGAGGGTGTGTGCCCTCCAAAGCGCTGCTGGCCGCCAGTGGGCGGGTGCGGGAGCTGGCGGATGCCGAACATTTGAAGGGCTTCGGCATCCATGCGGCTCCCGTGCGCTTTGAACGGCAGAAGATCGCCGACCACGCCCGTCAGCTCGTGGAGACCATCCGCGCCAACCTCACCAAAACCCTGGAACGGGCAGGGGTCACCATCCTTCGCGGCATCGGCCGCCTGGACGGCGCCCAGCGGGTGGCCGTGCGGGAAAGCAGCGGGGTGGAGCGGGTGTGGAGCGCCCGGGAGGTGATCGTCGCCACTGGGTCCGATCCCTTCGTCCCCCCGGGCATCACCACCGATGGGCGCACGGTGTTCACCAGCGACGAGGCCATCAATCTGGAGTGGTTGCCCCGCTGGATCACAATCATCGGCAGCGGCTACATCGGCCTGGAGTTCGCCGATGTGTACACCGCCCTGGGCTGCGAGGTGACGATGATCGAAGCCCTCGACCGGGTGATGCCCACCTTTGATCCCGACATCGCCAAGCTCGCCGCCCGCCAGTTGATCGATCGCCGTGACATCGACGCACGGGCAGGCGTGCTGGCCAAGACGATCACACCGGGCTGCCCCGTGAGGATCGAGCTGGTGGACATGGCCACCAAGGAGCCGGTGGAAACCCTCGAGGTGGATGCGGTGCTGGTCGCCACGGGCCGAGTGCCGGTGAGTCAATCCCTCAATCTGACCTCGGTGGGAGTGGAGACCCAGCGGGGATTCATCGCGGTGGACGACACGATGCGAGTGCTCAACAGCCACGGAGATGGGGCCCAGACCGTGCCCCATCTTTGGGCCGTGGGGGATGTGACCGGAAAAATGATGCTGGCCCACACCGCCGCGGCCCAGGGCACCGTGGCCATTGACAACATCCTCGGACACCCCCGGCAGATCGACTATCGCTCGATTCCCGCGGCCACCTTCACCCATCCGGAGATCAGCTCGGTGGGTCTGAGCGAGGCGGACGCCAAGGCGTTGGCCAGCCGCGAAGGATTTGAGCTGGGCACGGTGCGCAGTTATTTCAAGGCCAATTCCAAGGCTCTCGCCGAGCTGGAAAGCGATGGAGTGCTCAAGCTGCTGTTCAACAGGACCTCCGGGGAGGTATTGGGCGCCCACATCTATGGCTTGCATGCCGCTGATCTGATCCAGGAGATCGCCAACGCTGTGGCGCGCCGTCAGGGGGTGGTGGAGCTGGCCACCGAGGTGCACACCCATCCCACCCTGAGCGAGGTGGTGGAAGCCGCGTACAAGCAGGCGGCGATGGCCGTGGCCACCCCGGTGGGCGTTTGAGATGGAGATTCGTCGCCGTCCCCCCAACCCTTCGGTGAAAGTGGCCCATCTGGAATACGCCATCCCCCACCCGGAGGAGAAGCCCCGTCACATCCTTGAGGAGATCGTTTGGGAAAAGGATCGGGAGATTGCCATCGCCCGGGAGCGGGTGAGTCTGCAGCAGCTCCAGCGCCAGATCGCC
Organism: uncultured Cyanobium sp.; assembly: GCA_964455575.1. Classification (GTDB taxonomy): domain Bacteria; phylum Cyanobacteriota; class Cyanobacteriia; order PCC-6307; family Cyanobiaceae; genus Cyanobium. The sequence goes on from CAYVWU010000228.1 coordinate 2,869, forward strand.
GAGCTGCCCGCCACCCGCGATTTCGCGTCCGCCCTGCGGGCATCCTGCCGCAAGCCGGCGGTGATCGCCGAGGTGAAAAAAGCGAGTCCGAGCAAAGGGGTGATCCGGGAGGACTTCGACCCGGTCGCGATTGCCAAGGGCTACGCGGCGGGCGGCGCCAGCTGCCTGTCGGTGTTGACGGACAAAAGCTTCTTCCAGGGTGGGTTTGACGTGTTGATCGCGGTGCGGGAGGCCGTGGATCTGCCCCTGCTCTGCAAAGACTTCATCCTTTCTCCTTATCAGCTCCACCAGGCGCGAGCCGCTGGCGCCGATGCGGCCCTGTTGATCGCGGCGATCCTCACCGATCAGGACCTCAGCTACCTGAGCAAGGTGGCCCGCTCCCTCGGGCTGGCGGTGCTGGTGGAGGTGCATGACGCCGAGGAACTGGAACGGGTGCTCAACCTGGAGGCCCTGCTCGCTTCCGGCGGCCCGGGATCGCCGCCCCTGATCGGCATCAACAACCGCGATCTGAGCACCTTCACGGTGGATCTGGCCACCACCGAGCGGCTGATGGAGCGGTTTGGCACACCGATCCGAGCGGCCGGGGCACTCTTGGTGAGCGAATCGGGCCTCTTCAGCCGCGACGATCTCGATCGCGTCCAGGGCGCTGGCGCCGACGCCGTGCTGGTGGGAGAAGCCCTGATGCGGCAACCGGATGTGCAGGCGGCCTTGGAGGAGCTGATCGGGGGGTGAGCGTTGGTCGGCGCCGATCCGATACGGCAGACAGGGACGACCCTCCAGCTTTTTGACCAGAATGGGACTCTGCGGCAAGGGGAGCCTTCGACCTTGGAGCCCTTGAGGATGGTCCCGATCCGTACAGGGGTTGAGCTCGTGGTCAGTGCGTGTGAGGGACAGTCACCAGCGCTGATGTTCATCCATGGGGGACTTGGGAATCGGTTCAATTGGCGCCGTCAATTTGAGTGGGCCCAACAGCAGGGATGGCAGTCGCTGGCCTATGACCTTGGCGGGCACGGTCAATCCTCTCCCTATCGTCGCTATTCCATCGGACGGCATTGCCGAGACCTCACCCGGCTCCTCACCCGCCTCACCATCACGAAGCCCCTCCTCTGCTGCCACAGCTATGGCGTGCCGATCGGTCTGGAGTGGGCATCACGCCATGCCGCTTCCGGACTCGTGTTGATTGCGGGAGGCACCCACGACCTGGCCCCGTGGTGGGAGAGTCCACTGATGACGCTGATGGCCCTTGGTTTGCGGAAGATGTTTCGTTTCCCGGCCCTGCAGAGAGGGGTTCAGCCGTTAATCAGCGCCCATCGCACACCACTGATCGATCTTTACTTCGCGGAAAACCCCATCCCAACCGACGCTCACAGCTACAAAGCCATGCAGATCTTCTGGAACTATAATTA
>CAYVWU010000229.1:0-4260 GCA_964455575.1 uncultured Cyanobium sp.
TCAGCGATGCCCACCCGCTGCAGCAGCGCCATCGCCTGGCGTTCCACCTCCGCCTTCGCGCGCTTGCGCACCAGCACCGGCGCCAGGGTGAGGTTGTCGAGCACGGTGAGGTGGGGGAACAGGTTGAACTGCTGAAACACCATCCCCACCTCCCGGCGGATGGCGTCGATGTTGCGCAGGTCGTTGGAGAGGGCGATGCCATCCACCAAAATGCGGCCCTTCTGGAAATCCTCCAGGGCGTTGAAGGTGCGAATGAAGGTGCTCTTTCCCGATCCCGAGGGGCCCATGATCACCACCACCTCCCCCCGGTTCACCCGCAGATCACACCCCCGCAGGGCGTGGAACCCGTTGGGATACCACTTCTGCACCCCCTGGGCCTCGATCATCACAGTGTTGGCGGCAGCGGCGGAGGAGGTCATGGCAGGAACAGAGGGAATCAGCGGCTGGGGAGGGTGCGGGGGTCGAGGCGGCGCTCCAGGGCGCGGCTGCCCAGGCCGAGGGCCGCGCAGCAGCACCAAAACAACACGGCCAGGGTGAGATACACCTCGGCGTTCTTGCCCAAGAATTCCGGATTGGCCATCACCGTGCGGGCCACGCCGAGCAATTCGAGCAAACCGATCAACGACAGCAGGGTGGTGTCCTGCAACAGCGAGATGAACTGACCCACCATCGCCGGCAGCGCCACCCGCAGCGCCTGCGGCAACACCACATGCTGCAGCGCCCGGGCTTGCGACAGCCCCAGGGAGCGGGCGGCCTCCACCTGGCCGTTGGGGACCGCCGCCAGACCGGAGCGCACCGCCTCCGCCAGATAGGCGGCAGCGAAGAACGTCAACACCCAGGCCGCCCGCCACACCCGCTCCGGCGCCAGGCCATTGGGGAGCAGAAAGCCGAGGATGTTCTGGCCGAGAAAGAGCAGGGTGATCAGCGGCGCGCCGCGGATGAATTCGATGTAGATCACCGACGCCCAGCGCAGCAGGGGCAGTTCGCTGCGCCGGCCCAGGGCCAGCAGCACCCCCAACGGAAAGCAGAGCAGGATGGCGAAGCTCGCCGAGAGCAGCGTCAGCAGCAGGCCGCCCCATTCCGAAGGCGACACCTTCACCAACCCCAGCCCGCCGCTGATCAGCACCATCCCCGTCAGATAGAGCAGCGGCCAGACGAGGGGGACGAGCTTCAGCAGCCGCGGCGGCCAGGACGCTCCCTGGCGACCCGCCAACCAGCGCACGCCGATCAGCAGCGCCGCCAAGCCCCACCAGCGGGCCTGGATGCCGGCCGTCAGCCCCAGGGCCCAGGGCAGCCACACCGCCAGCGCGGCCAGCAGCCCCACCGCGAGGCGATCGTTGCGGGGCCACAGCTGCCCCTCCCGATCGGGCCGCGGATGGGCCCGCAGCAGCCCCCAGCTCAGGCCCGACGCCGCCACCAGCAGGGTGGTGAGCAGCCAGAGGCGCCATTGCTCCCCCGCCGGATAGCGGCCCACGGCGAACAGGGTGCTGTTGGCCTGGATCACGGCCCAGTTCGCCTGGGCCACCGCCCAGCGCATCAGGCCGCCCACCGCCAGGGTGAGCAGCGCCAGCAGGCCCACGCTGAGAACGGCATCGCCGGGGGTGGCGAACAGCTCGTGGCGCAGGCGACGCAGGAGGGACTTCATCTCAACGCTCCCGGATCTGCACGAGATGGTTGAGGCCGTTCATCAGGGCGGAAATCAACAGGTCGAGACTCAGATAGGCCCCCAGCAGGATCAAATACACCTCCACCGCGCGGCCGGTCTGGTTGAGGGTGGTTTCGGCCACGGAATAGAGATCACTGAAGCCGACGGCCACGGCCAGGGAGGAATTCTTGGCCAGAGAAATGTATTGCGTGTTCAAGCCCGGCAGGATCACCCGCAGCGCCTGGGGCAACACCACACGCCGCAGGGTGGTGAACCACCGCAGCCCCAGGGAGGAGGCGGCCTCCCACTGCCCCTTGGGCACCGCGGCGATGCCCCCCCGCACCACCTCGGCGATGAACGCGCCGGAATAGATGATCAACCCCGTGAGCAGGGCGGCGAACTCCACGCTCAGCCGCACTGGCGCCTGCCAGACGCCGTTCACCAACGCCGGAACCTGCCAGCGCAGCCCTTCGGCCAGCCCCGCCACATACAGGCCCGACTTCGCCAGAACGATGCCGGGCAATTGGAACGCAGCCGCGCCGTTGGGCAGGGTGAGGAAGACGACGAAATACCAGAACACCAGCTGCAGCAGCAGCGGGATGTTGCGCACCACCTCCACGTACACCCGGGCCAAGCCCCGCAGCAGGCCGTTGCCGCTGAAGGCCGCCATGCCCGCCAGCGTGCCCAGCAGCGTCGCCCCCACCAGGCCGCCCACCACCGCGCGCAGGGTGTTCGCCAACCCCGCGAGCAGTCCCCGCCAGTAGGGCATGCCGGCATCGAAGGGCACGATGGTTTCCGCCAGATCGAAGCCCGCCGGCTGGGACAGCCAGCGCCAGGTGAGCAGCAGCCCGGCGGCGGAGAGGTTGCGCACCAGGTTGCCCAGCAGGAAGGCGATCACCACCAGCACCACCAGACCCACCGCCGCTTGGACCAGCCAGGGCACGACGCGCCGATCCCGCCACCAGGGGGGTGGGGTCTCGCCAGTCGGGGGGAGGGGGGGAGAGAGGTTCGGGGAAGAGGACGGGGGCATCGGCTCAGCGGAAGGGAGGCGAGTAGATCAAGCCCCCGTCCTTCCACTGCTTGTTGCTGCCCCGATCCAGCTTCAGCGGCGACTGCGGACCGACGTTGCGATCAAACACCTCGCCGTAGTTGCCCACCGCGGCGATCACCTTCGGAACGAAATCCGCGGGCAGGCCCAGCTGCTTGCCGAAATCGCCCTCCACCCCAAGGAAGCGGCGCAGATCCGCCAACTTGGGATTGGCCTTCGCCTCCGCCACCTTCGCGGCGACGTTCGCCTTCGTGATGCCCAGCTCCTCGGCCTGGAAGAGGGTGTTCACCGTCCAGCGCACCACATCCGCCCAGGGGGCATCGCTGTTCACCGTCGCCGGGGTGAGGGGCTCCTTGCTCATCACATCCGGCAGGAGCACGTGGTCATCCGGCTTGGGGAAGCTGGTGCGCTTCGCCGCCAGCTGGGAGCGGTCGCTGGTCACCGCCACGCAGCGGCCGCCGAGATAAGCGGCGTAGGTCTGGTCGCCGGTCTGGAATTTCAACGGCGTGTAGGGCACGTTCAGCTCGCGCATTCGATCGGCGAGGTTCAGCTCGGTGGTGGTGCCGCTCTCCACGCAGATCGGCTTGCCCGCCAGGCCCTGCAGGGTCGTGATGCCGCTGGCCTTGGGGGTCATCACCCCCTGGCCGTCATAAAAAACCGTGGGGGCGAAGCTCAGGGCGTTGCCTCCCGATGAATCCCGGCTCAGGGTCATGGTGGTGTTGCGGGAGAGCAGATCGATCTCGCCGCTGGCCAGGGCGGCAAAGCGCTCGCTGGAGTTCAGATCGCGATACTCCACCTTGTTGGGGTCGCCAAACAGGGCCGCCGCCACCGCACGGCAGACGTCCACATCCAGGCCGCTGTAAGTGCCATCGGGGCCGACGAAGCTGAAGCCAGGCAATTTGCCGTCCACGCCGCAGATCAGCTTGCTGCGGCCCTGGACGGCTGTCAGTTTGGCGCTCTGCACCCCCGATCCCGACCCCCCTTCCGGCGCGCAACCCGCCAGCAGGCCGACCAGCAGCAGGGGCAAGGGGAGACAACGGGCCAGACGCTGCATCGGGTGGGCGGAAAGTGGGCCGATTGTTACATGCTCCCGGGGCTCTCACCAGGCCAGAACGACCACGGGATTCAACCGGGCAGGATCACGCGGTTGATCACATGCACCACGCCGTTGTCGCAGACCACATCCGCCGTGAGCACCGTGGCGTTTTTCACCTCGAAGGGTTCGGCGCGCCGAATCGCCACGGGTGCGCCCTCCAGGCTGGCCCATTCGGCCTGATCCACCAGCTCCGCCTTGCGGTGCTCGCCGGCGAGCACATGGAACTTCAGAATGCGCGCCAGTTGGGGTGGATTGTCCACCAGGGTCTGCACTGTTCCGGGGGGCAGGGCGGCAAAGGCCTCGTCCACTGGGGCGAACACGGTGAAGGGTCCCGGACTCTCCAGAGCGGCGGTGAGCCCGGCCACCTCAACAGCGGTCAGCAGAGTGGAAAAACAGCCGGCGGCTTTCGCCGTTTCAATGATGTTGGCCATCCAGGCAGCTCAGAACAACAACGAAGGGGACAACGGGAGG